>NZ_LS483364.1:0-313928 GCF_900475275.1 Streptococcus sanguinis
ATGACCAAAGAACAGGACTTTTGGAATCGTATTTTAGAATTGGCTCATGCTCAGCTAAAACAGACAACTTATGATTTCTTTGTTGCTGAAGCCAAGCTTGTCAAAGTTGAAGAAAAACAAGCTGTTATTTTCCTGGATAGTCCAGTAAAACAACTATTTTGGGAGCAAAACTTAGTAGGAGTTATTCTTACTGCAGGATTTGAGATTTTTAATGATCAGATTGCTGGAAAGTATATTTTTGAAGAAGAGACTAACATTGATACACCGAAATCTGCAGTAACCAGTCCTCAAATCAGCACTGTTCAGCCAAGCTTGCCACCTATTGATACTGGCTTAAAGTCAAAATATACCTTTGACAATTTTGTTCAGGGAGACGGAAATATCTGGGCTAAAGCCGCTGCCTTAGCGGTATCTGAGAATCTAGCCACAACCTATAATCCTCTTTTTATCTACGGAGGGCCTGGCCTGGGCAAAACTCATTTATTAAATGCTATTGGCAATCAGATTTTAGAAAATATTCCAGATGCGCGTGTCAAGTATATACCGGCTGAAACCTTTATTAACGACTTCCTCGAACATTTAAGATTGGGAGAAATGGATAGCTTTAAAAAAATCTATCGTAGTCTGGATCTTCTGCTGATTGATGACATTCAATCTTTGGGAGGAAAAAAAGTTTCAACTCAGGAAGAATTTTTCAACACTTTCAATGCTCTTCATGGTGAAAATAAACAGATTGTTTTAACCAGCGACCGCAGTCCTGATCATCTTGACAATTTAGAAGAACGCTTGGTAACACGTTTCAAATGGGGATTAACTCAGAATATTACACCGCCAGATTTTGAAACACGAATTGCAATTCTAAGAAACAAAATTGAAGACTTGGATTATATTTTCCCGAATGATACCTTGGAATATCTTGCGGGACAGTTCGATTCCAATGTCCGCGACTTGGAAGGCGCTTTGAATGACATCAGTCTCATTGCTAGAGTTCGTCATCTGAAGGAAATCACCATTGATATCGCTGCAGAGGCTATTCGAGCACGCAAGCAGGATTCAAGCCAGGTAACAGTTATCCCGATTGACAAGATTCAGTCTGAAGTTGGGAAATTCTATGGTGTTAGTGTCAAAGAGATGAAAGGCAGCCGTCGAGTACAAAATATCGTTTTAGCTAGACAGGTAGCTATGTATCTGACTCGTGAGCTGACTGACAACAGTCTGCCTAAAATTGGTCGTGAATTTGGCGGGAAAGATCATACGACTGTTATCCATGCACATGGAAAAATCAAAACCATGATTGAATCAGACGACAATTTACGTTTAGAAATTGAAAGCATCAAGAATAAAATTAAATAGCGTGTGGAAAACTACAGAATTTTTTCAAAACTTATCCACACTTTGTGAACAAGTCTCAAAACTTGTTAGAATAAGGACCAAGCTATTTTTCCACATAATTCACATAAACTACTATTACTATTAATCTTATAATTATAAATAAATAAAAAGGAGATCCTATGATTCATTTTTCTATTAATAAAAATCTCTTCTTACAAGCGTTAAATACCACTAAAAGGGCTATCAGCCATAAAAATGCAATTCCTATTCTTTCTACTGTGAAAATTGATGTTACCAAAGAGGGAATCACTTTAATTGGTTCGAATGGGCAAGTGTCGATTGAAAACTTTATTTCTATTCAAAATGAAAATGCAGGCTTGCTTGTCAACTCAACAGGTTCAATTTTATTAGAAGCAACTTTCTTTATTAATGTTGTTTCCAGCCTGCCAGATATTATTCTGGATTTTAAAGAAATTGAACAAAAACAAATCGTTTTGACTAGCGGCAAATCAGAGATTACCCTGAAAGGAAAAGACGCTGACCAGTATCCACGAATCCAGGAAATTTCTGTCAGCAATCCCTTGGTTCTTGAAACAAAAATTCTCAAAGATGTCATTAACGAAACAGCCTTTGCAGCCAGTGTTCAGGAAAGCCGTCCAATTTTAACTGGTGTTCACTTTGTTTTGATAGATAACCGTTCTTTGAAGACTGTTGCGACAGACTCCCACAGAATGAGTCAAAAGAAAATTACTCTGGAGAAAAATGGAGATAATTTCGACGTAGTCATTCCAAGTCGCTCTTTACGGGAATTTACGGCTGTTTTTACCGATGAAATTGAAACGGTAGAGGTTTTCTTTGCTAACAATCAAATTCTTTTCAGAAGCGAAAATATCAGCTTCTACACCCGCCTCTTGGAAGGAAATTATCCAGATACAGATCGTTTGATTCCGACTGAATTTACGAGTGTCCTTACTTTTAATACTTCTGATTTGCGTGCAGCTATGGAACGCGCTCGTCTCTTGTCTAATGCCACACAGAATGGAACAGTTAAACTGGAGATTGCAGGCGGTATTGTCAGTGCCCATGTAAATTCACCAGAGGTTGGCCGTGTTAACGAAGAAATTGATACAGAAAGTGTAACTGGCGAAGATTTGACTATTAGCTTTAATCCAACTTATTTGATTGATGCTTTGAAGGCCATTGACAGTGAAAAAGTAACGATTAGTTTTATCTCATCCGTTCGTCCTTTCACCTTGGTACCAAGTGAAGACACAGAAAACTTTATTCAGCTGATTACACCTGTCAGAACTAATTAAGATGAAAAGCAGTGGGCCAAGTTAAAGATTTTTAATTCTTGGTTCTAAGCTCTTTTCATTTACAAAGTATGATAGATGCTTAAGTTTTCTTCCTGGACTATGCTAGTTCCTTGAAAGGAGAAAGAAAATGTATGAAATTGGTCATTTTATAGAGATGAAAAAGCCCCATGCCTGCACCATTAAAGCGACTGGGAAAAAGGCGAATCGCTGGGAAATCACAAGGGTTGGTGCAGATATCAAAATCCGTTGTACTAATTGTGAACATCTTGTGATGATGAGTCGTCACGATTTTGAAAGAAAAATGAAGAAAATAATTGATTGAACTAAAAATCATCGTAAATGCTATTGTGGAAAACTAATTTGCATTGCTGAAGTTCAGATTTAGATTTAATTTTTCAAGCAAAAATGGATAAGACTTTTAAGTCCTATCCATTTTGCTTTTATTTAAGATTTTCAAATTTACCGTCTTTTACTTCTTTATAACCTGCTTTTTCGAGTAATTTAGCAGTTTCTTTAAAGCTGATGTAATCAGCTTTTTGATTACCAGATGTTTGAAGAAGCTGTTTACTTTGTAGTTCTTCAATATCAGCTTTACTGAAATCAATTGTCAGTTTTTCAGTTAAATAATCATCTTTGTACTCGATTTTATGAGTTAATCCTTTGATACCCTCAATAGATTTAGCATAGGCTTCTGTCTGCTCTTTAGCAGTGTCTTTTGTCAAGCCAACTGGTTTATAGTAGAAGGTGTTGTTTGTTTCGTTTATAAGAAGCTCATCACCTTTATATTCAACAGTGATGCGGCTATCTTGTTTAGTATTTTGGTCAATCAGCTGGAAATAAGCTTTTTTAGGACTGCTGCAGGCAGCTAAAACAAACAAAGCGGAAACCGCAAGGAAGGAAAGAAAAAGTGTTTTGAAAGTATTCTTTTTCATTAGGGACTCCTTTAATAAGAATATTAGCTATATTATACCATTTTTTTCTTCAATTTATTTTACATTTTTGTAAAGAAAGCTAGAAAAAATAACTTAAATCCGCTGTTTAGGATAAGGATTTATGGTATAATGGTTTGGATTGAAAAGATGAATGGAGAAGATAAGAATGGCTTTGACAGCAGGAATCGTTGGTTTACCCAATGTTGGTAAGTCAACTTTATTTAATGCAATTACAAAAGCAGGTGCAGAAGCAGCTAATTACCCTTTTGCGACAATTGATCCAAATGTCGGGCGGGTAGAAGTTCCGGATGCTCGTCTGGATAAATTAACAGAACTCATCAAACCACAGAAGAAAGTTCCAACAACCTTCGAATTTACTGATATTGCTGGAATTGTGAAAGGTGCTTCAAAAGGAGAAGGACTAGGGAATAAATTCTTAGCCAATATCCGTGAAGTAGATGCTATCGTCCACGTAGTACGTGCTTTTGATGATGAAAATGTCATGCGAGAACAAGGCCGTGAGTCTGAATTTGTAGATCCAATGGCCGATATTGAGACTATTAATCTAGAATTGATTTTAGCAGACCTAGAAAGTATTAACAAACGTTATGCACGTGTAGAGAAGATGGCTCGTACTCAAAAAGATAAGGATTCAGTGGCAGAATTTAATGTTTTACAGAAAATTAAGCCTGTCCTGGAAGACGGTCTGTCAGCTCGTACAATTGAGTTTACAGAAGAAGAGCAAAAAATTGTCAAAGGCCTCTTTCTTTTAACGACTAAGCCGGTTCTCTATGTGGCCAATGTCAGTGAAGATGAGGTAGCAGATCCAGATAATATTGACTATGTGAAGCAGATTCGTGAATTTGCAGCTACAGAAAATGCTGAAGTTGTTGTCATTTCAGCGCGTGCAGAGGAAGAGATTTCTGAATTGGACGATGAAGATAAGTCAGAATTTCTGGAAGCTATCGGCTTGACAGAATCAGGTGTGGATAAACTGACCAGAGCAGCTTATCATCTGTTGGGACTTGGAACCTACTTTACAGCTGGTGAAAAAGAAGTGCGTGCCTGGACCTTTAAGCGTGGAATGAAAGCTCCTCAAGCGGCTGGTATTATTCACTCAGACTTTGAAAAAGGCTTTATTCGAGCAGTGACTATGTCTTATGATGACTTAGTGCACTATGGCAGCGAAAAAGCAGTTAAAGAGGCTGGACGTTTGCGCGAAGAAGGAAAAGAATATATCGTTCAAGATGGCGATATTATGGAATTTAGATTTAATGTGTAAAGTATTTGTAAAGTTTAAAAATTCTAGGTTGGAAATTTTTTTCCAGCCCTTTTGGCTTTTATAAAGGAGAAAAATGGTAAAGTTAATAGTCGGTCTGGGAAATCCAGGAGAAAAATATATCGAAACCAAGCATAATGTTGGTTTTATGCTAGTTGACAAAATTTGTAAAGATCTTGATTTAAAGTTTACAGCTGATAAAATCTTTCAAGCAGATATCGCCTCTACTTTTCTAAATGGCGAAAAAGTCTATTTTGTCAAACCAACTACATTTATGAATGAGAGCGGAAAGGCCGTTCAAGCTTTACTAGCATACTATGGTTTAGATATAGAGGATTTATTGGTCATCTATGATGATTTGGATATGGAAGTTGGTAAGATTCGTTTGCGCAGCAAGGGTTCAGCTGGTGGCCATAACGGTATTAAATCTATTATCAAACACATTGGAAGTCAAGAATTTAAACGGATAAAGATAGGTATTGGCCGTCCAAAAGAAGGCATGACAGTGGTCCACCATGTTCTAGGAAAATTTGATAAAGATGATTATATAACAATTCTGAATACTCTTGATAAGGTTGACAATGCTGTAAATTATTATTTACAGTTAGGCAATTTTGAACAAGCAATGCAGAAGTATAATGGATAATAAAATGAACTTGATTGATTTATTTTGTCAAAACCAGCAAATTTCAGATTGGAAGAAAAATCTCCATAAAAGCAGCAGACAGTTGATAATGGGATTGTCTGCATCAACAAAAGCAATCACTATAGCGGCTGGATTAGAAGAAGCTGATAAAATCCTTGTGCTGACTTCTAGTCAAAATGAAGCAGATCGTTTGGCTAGTGATTTGATTTCTTTGTTGGGAGAAGACAAGGTCTATACTTTCTTAGCAGATGATACTCCTATAGCAGAATTTGTTTTTGCCTCACAGGAAAAAATATTTTCAAGATTAGATGCTCTGAACTTTTTAATAGACCATCAAAAGTCTGGAATTCTAGTTACTAATGTTGCGGCTAGTAAATTACTCTTGCCTGATCCCATTGATTTTAAAACAACCAACATAAATTTGATAGTTGGACAAGAATATGACCTAAATAATCTTGTAAAGATGTTGTCAAGAACAGGATACAAGAAGGTATCCCAAGTTTTAAGTCAGGGAGAATATAGTCTAAGAGGAGATATCTTAGACATTTTTGAGCGCTCAGCAGAGTTTCCCCATCGACTGGAGTTTTTTGGCGATGAAATTGATGGTATTCGGATTTTCAATCCAGAAAATCAAACTTCAATCGAGAATATAGAAAGTATTTTGATTAAACCTGCTTCTGATATCCTGCTTTCTGAGAAAGATTATGCTCGAGGACGAGAAAATCTGGAAGCAATTTTAGAAAAAGCTGTTGATCCTGCTTTGAAATCTTACTTAGAAGAGTTACTAATCAGTGCTAAAGAGGAGTTTCATCATGCAGATATTCGTAAATTCCTTTCTTATTTTTATCAGAAAGAATGGACTATTTTAGACTATTTGCCTGTTCATAGTCCTGTATTTTTTGATGATTTTCAAAAAATTGTGGATCGGCATGCTCAATTTGAACTGGAAACAGCTGGCTTATTGACAGATGATTTACAAAATTGTAAAGCTTTATCAAGTCAGAAATATTTTGCAGATAAGTACCAAGATTATCGTCAATATAAACCAGCAACCTTCTTTTCAAGCTTTCAAAAAGGTTTGGGAAATTTGAAATTTGATGCTTTGTATCAATTCAATCAATACCCAATGCAAGAATTTTTCAGTCAATTTCCCTTGCTCAAAGAAGAAATTAATCGCTATAAAAAATCTGGCTATACAATAATCTTACAAGCAAATTCTTCGGCAGGTTTACAAAGTTTACATAAAAATTTACAGGAATATGATATTCATTTAGACTATATAAAAGAGGCTGAGATTCACAAAAATGCAGTTCAGCTTATAGAAGGAAATCTTGTTCAGGGTTTTAATTTCGTAGATGAGAAAATTGTTCTTATTACAGAGTACGAAATTATTCACAAGAAAATAAAACGAAAAATCCGGCGACAGAATATCTCCAATGCTGAACGACTGAAAGATTATAATGAGCTAGAAAAAGGGGATTATGTTGTCCATAATATTCATGGGATAGGACGTTATCTGGGAATAGAAACGATTGAAATATCTGGTGTCCACCGTGATTATCTGACGATTCAATATCAAAATTCTGATCGTATTTCGATTCCAGTTGACCAGATTGATCTCCTATCAAAGTATGTTGCCAGCGATGGAAAAACACCTAAGGTAAATAAGCTAAATGACGGTCGTTTCCAGAAGAGTAAGCAAAAAGTTCAGCATCAGGTTCAGGATATTGCGGATGATTTGATTAAACTATATGCTGAACGTAGCCAGCTAAAAGGTTTTGCTTTCTCAGCGGATGATTCTAATCAAGAGGAATTTGATAATGATTTTCCTTATGTTGAAACAGAGGACCAGCTAAGAAGTATTCAGGAAGTGAAGAAGGATATGGAAAGCAGTCGTCCAATGGACCGGCTCTTAGTTGGTGATGTAGGCTTTGGAAAAACAGAAGTAGCTATGCGGGCTGCTTTTAAGGCTGTCAACGATCATAAACAGGTGGCTGTATTAGTACCAACAACGGTTTTAGCCCAGCAGCACTATACTAACTTTAAAGAACGCTTTAATGATTTTGCGGTTAATGTCGAGGTACTCAGCCGTTTCAGGAGTAAAGCAGAACAAAAACAGACTCTGGAGAAGCTGCAGAAGGGACAAGTTGATATTATCATCGGAACCCACCGACTCTTATCAAAAGATGTAGAATTTGCGGATTTAGGTTTAATCATCATTGATGAGGAGCAGCGTTTTGGAGTTAAACATAAGGAAACATTAAAAGAATTGAAAAAGAAAGTTGATGTCTTAACTTTGACAGCAACTCCTATTCCTCGAACTCTTCATATGTCTATGCTGGGGATTCGCGATTTGTCAGTCATTGAGACCCCGCCTACCAATCGCTATCCTGTTCAGACCTATGTTTTAGAAAGCAATCCTACAGTAATTCGAGAAGCTGTCTTACGTGAAATAGACCGAGGTGGACAGGTTTACTATCTTTACAACAAGGTTGACACAATTGAACAGAAAGTTTCAGAGTTAAGAGAGTTAATCCCAGAAGCTTCTATAGGCTATGTTCATGGTCAAATGAGTGAGATTCGTTTAGAAAACACTTTACTGGACTTCATCAATAGAGAATACGATATTTTGGTGACTACAACCATTATTGAAACTGGGGTTGATATCCCCAATGCCAATACTTTGTTTGTAGAAAATGCTGACCACATGGGGCTGTCAACCTTGTATCAACTTCGTGGCCGAGTTGGCCGCAGTAATCGGATTGCTTACGCTTATCTGATGTACAGACCAGATAAGATTCTAACAGAAGTTTCTGAAAAGCGTCTAGAGGCTATTAAAGGATTTACAGAGTTAGGTTCTGGATTTAAGATTGCTATGCGTGATTTGTCTATTCGAGGGGCTGGCAATATCCTAGGAAGTATGCAATCTGGCTTTATTGATTCTGTTGGTTTTGAGATGTACTCACAGCTTCTAGAAGAAGCTATTGCTAAAAAGCAGGGTAGAGAGAATAAGCGTCAAAAAAGCAATGCAGAACTTAATCTGCAGATTGATGCCTATCTGCCTAGTGACTATATTTCTGATGAAAGACAGAAAATTGAAATTTACAAGAGAATTCGTGAGATTGACAGTCGTGTAAACTATGAAAATCTACAGGATGAATTGATTGATCGCTTTGGGGAGTATCCTGATGTTGTAGCCTATCTGTTGGAGATTGGACTTGCTAAGTCTTATTTAGATCAGGCTTTTGTAAAGTCAGTGGAACGCCAGCAGAATACAGTAATGATTCATTTTGAGAAAATTTCGCAGCAGCTTTATCTGACGCAGGACTATTTTGAAGCACTTTCGATGACGAATTTAAAGGCTCGAATTGGTGAAAAAAATGGCTTGATTGAAGTAATTTTTGATGTGAGGAACAAAAAAGATTATGAGATTTTAGAAGGTCTGGTTAATTTTGGAGAAAAGATGCTGGAAATTAAACAACGCAAGGCAGAATAAAGGTTACAATTCAGTGAAGTTTGGCTTTTTAAGCTCTATTTTTCTCAAAAAATGGTAGAATAATAAATTAAGAGAAAATGAGGTAATAGGATGAGATTAGATAAATATTTGAAAGTGTCACGGATTATTAAGCGACGTCCAGTGGCTAAAGAAGTAGCTGACAAGGGCCGGATAAAGGTGAATGGTATCTTGGCCAAGAGCTCAACAGATTTGAAAGTAGATGACTTGGTTGAAGTACGCTTTGGTAATAAACTCTTGACTGTAAAGGTTCTGGAGATGAAAGACAGTACTAAAAAAGAAGATGCAGCTAAAATGTACGAAATTGTTAGTGAAACAAGGATAGAAGAAGATGCCTAAAAATATCGTCCAACTCAATAATCGTTTTATACAAGATGAAAATCAACGCCGCAGATATGTGGATCAGGAACGGCGGAAACGCAACCGTTTTATGGGCTGGGTTCTGATTTTGGTGATCCTCTTATTTATTCTACCTACCTATAATTTGTACCAGAGTTATCAAACCTTGCTGCAGCGTCGTGAACAGTATTCTAAACTGAAGGAGAAATATCAGACGCTCAGCGAAGAAAAGGTCTATCAATCTGATATAGCAACAAAGTTAAAAGATGATAGCTATGCTGCTAAGTATGCACGCGCTAAATACTCTTTTTCAAAAGAGGGTGAGTACATTTATACTATCCCAGATTTATTACCACAGTAGTTATGGAAGATTTACTAAAAACAATTGAGCAGTTCTTGGAATTTTCAGATGAGAAATTGGAAGAACTGTCTGAAAAAAATCAAGCTTTGAAACTTCAAGAAAATCAAAAGGAAAGGGGAAAACATGCGTAAGCTTTTGTTACTGATATTTTTGCTGCCAGCTTTATTTAGCAGTATCACAGTTATTAGTACCGAAAAAGATTTCGTGTTAGACGAGGAAGAAAAATATCATTTTACAAGCACTGCGTATGGACGCTATTATGATAGCATCCCGACAAATCCTAATGTTTATGAAGAAACTCCTACATTTACAGATTCTACTCTGAGTAAGACTGCTGGAAAGCTAGTTCCAGACCAGCCAATCCAGATAACAGGATTTTATGTAAATGAAGAAGGAGTCCCGATTTTCAAACTGAAAAATGGGCAGTTTGTGATAGCGGACAAAAACACAATTTACGAAGATACTGTCCAGTCAATTCAAGATATCCATCAAGAAATGTGGTTGAAACCCGGCTTTACTCTTTATGATAAAGCCAATATCAACGGAGCTAAAAAAATCAATACAACGGTAGCTCCATATACAAAAGTAAACATTATTCAAATTGTCCAGACAGTCAAAGGAACTTTTGCCCAGATTGAAGGACAGGGCTGGGTTTCTATGGAATTTCTGGATGAAACTGATAATCGAATGGACAAAGTTCAAGAAATTTTGAGCAGTAAGTACAACAAGGCGGACTACTCTATCTATGTGAAACAGCTGGACACAGGCAAAGAAGCAGGCATTAATCAAGATCAAGAGATGTATTCGGCAAGTGTGACAAAACTACCTTATCTTTACTATGTGCAGGAACAGCTGGATCAAAAAAAACTTTCGTTAGATCAGAAGTTCAAGTATATTGGAGCAGTCAATGATTTTGCAGGTGCTTACGAACCAGAAGGAAGTGGCAGTATTGCTAAGTCAGCTGATGACAAGGAATATTCAGTTCAGGATTTGATAAATCGAGTGGCCAAAGAATCAGATAATGTCGCCCACAATATTTTGGGCTATTATGCGACCAATCAATCTGATAAAAATTTTCAGCAGACGATCAATAAAATAGCTGGAAAGAAATGGGATGTGGAAGAAAGACAAGCATCTTCACGTATGGCTGGAAATGTTTTGGAAGCTATCTATGAGCAAAATGGCATGATTATCGATGCCTTGTCTCAGACAAATTATGATAATCAGCGGATTTCTAAAAATGTTGATGTTAAAGTAGCTCATAAAATTGGTGACGCCTATGATTTTAAGCACGATGCTGCGATTGTCTATGCAGATTCTCCTTTTATCATTGTCATTTTTACTAATAATTCAACCTACGATAATATTTCCCAGATAGCAGACGATGTCTATGGAGTCCTGAAATGATTAAGCAAGAATTTCTTAAAAAAATGCAGGAGAAAAAGTATTTCCAAGACCATCGAAAAGTTTTGATTGCTGTATCAGGTGGACTGGATTCTATGACACTGCTGCAGCTGTTGATTGATTCTCAAAAAGAACTGGATATCGAGCTTGCTATTGCTCATGTTAATCACAAACAGCGGCCAGAGTCAGAACAAGAAGAAAAGGCATTAGTAAAGATTGCGGAACAGCTTGGTGTAAAGATTTTTACATCAAGTTTTTCTGGTAATTTTTCAGAAAATGCTGCTCGGCAGTTTCGTTATGATTTTTTTGGGAAAGTGATGCAGGAGGAGCACTATACTGCTTTAGTAACTGCCCACCACGCAGATGACCAAGCTGAGACTGTTTTTATGCGGCTGCTGCGTGGAGCTAGACTTCGCCATCTGTCCGGCATGAAAGCTGTCCAGTCTTTTGCTTGCGGGGAGCTGATTCGTCCTTTGCTTACTTTTCATAAGTCAGACTTTCCAGATATTCAGCATTTTGAAGATAGCAGTAATTTTCAAAATGACTATCTCAGAAATCGAATTCGCAATCTTTATCTGCCGGATTTAGAAAAAGAAAATCCACAATTTAAGGATTCTTTGCGGTATCTGGGAAAGGAAATTGAAGATTGGCAGACCGCTTTGTCTCACTTGACCAGAGATTTAGATATAAAAAATGTACAAGTCTTTCATCAACAAATCCCTCAGATTCAACGTTTTCTATTGCAGAACTATCTCGAAAACTTTCCTGGTCTGAATCTGAGCAAGCAGCAGTTTGAGGAAGTTTTAAACATCCTGCGGACTAAGGCAAATTATCAGCACACTTTGAAAAAAGACTATGAGCTTGTTAAAGATTACCAGCGTTTTGAAATTAGAAAAATCAGTCGTAAGCCCGATTTAAAAATGGATTCAATTTTGTTAGAATTTGAGAATCTGATTGAGTTTGGGCATTATCGATTTTCATTCGGGATTCCTTTGAGTGGTGAAAATATCCAGAAAATTTTTGTTTCGCGTGAAACTTCGCTGACACTCCGCTTCCGAAAAGAGGGAGACAGTATTTTGCTGAATGGTCATCACAAAAAGCTTCGTCGTCTTTTTATTGATAAGAAAGTTTCCTTTGAAGAACGGAATTCATCTGTAATCGTGGAACAAAATCATCAAATTTTAGCAATCTTAAATATTGCTATCAGTGATTTGAGTAAGGCATTAAAAAGTGATATAATGAGTACTGTACTTTATATTCAGAAAATAGATGGGTAAAATTATGCTAGAACAAGATATCAAAAAAATATTGATTTCCCATGATGAAATCGTGGATGCTGCAAAAAAGCTTGGTCAGCAATTAACCAAAGACTACCAAGGTAAGAATCCAATTTTTGTTGGAATCTTAAAAGGTTCCGTACCTTTTATGGCTGAGTTAATCAAGCATATTGATACACATATTGAGCTTGATTTTATGTTGGTCTCCAGCTACCATGGTGGTACTGCCAGCTCAGGTGTCATTAATGTTATTAAAGACATTGATCAAGACATCACAGGACGTGATATCCTATTTGTTGAGGATATTATTGATACTGGTCAGACTTTAAAAAATCTATGCAATTTGTTTAAGGAAAGAAATGCTGCATCAGTAAAAATTGCTACACTTTTGGATAAGCCAGAAGGCCGTGTTGTTGAAATTGATGCAGATTATACATGTTTCACAATTCCAAATGAATTTGTTGTTGGATATGGATTAGATTACAACGAGAACTATCGTAATATTCCATATATTGGTATTTTGAAAGAAGAAGTTTATACAAAATAAAGGTTTACTATTAATAGATGAAAAATAAGCAAAACAATGGTTTTATAAAAAATCCATTTCTCTATATTCTGATTATCGTTGTCCTAGTGACAGGGTTTCAGTATTTCTTCTCAGGAGATACTGGCGGTCGCAGTCAGCAAATCAATTACACAGAATTAGTGAAGGAAATTAAGGAAAATAATGTCACAGAGATGAGCTACCAGCCCAATGGTAGTGTCGTAGAGATTTCAGGTACTTACAAAACACCTCAGGAATCAAAAGAAGATACAGGGATTTTATTTTTTACTCCAAACATTTCTAAAGTAGAAAAATTCACAAGTATTATTTTACCGTCAGATATTACAATTTCTGATTTACAAAAATTAGCCTCTGAGCATAACACTGAAATCAGCATAAAGCGCGAAAGTTCAAGCGGAATGTGGATTACAATCCTCACTTCCATCGTTCCTTTTGTGATTGTCATCTTCTTCTTTATGTCCATGATGAATCAAGGTGGAGGCGGTGGTGCTCGCGGTGCCATGAATTTCGGCCGCAATAAGGCGCGTGCTGCTAATAAAGAAGATATTAAGGTTCGTTTCTCGGATGTAGCTGGTGCCGAGGAAGAGAAACAAGAACTTGTAGAAGTCGTTGAGTTTTTGAAAGATCGGAAACGCTACACCAAGTTAGGTGCTCGTATTCCTGCCGGTGTCCTTCTAGAAGGCCCTCCAGGAACTGGTAAAACCTTGCTTGCTAAGGCAGTTGCTGGGGAAGCTGGAGTTCCTTTCTTCAGTATCTCAGGTTCCGACTTTGTAGAAATGTTTGTTGGGGTCGGAGCAAGCCGTGTCCGTTCTTTGTTTGAAGATGCGAAAAAAGCAGCCCCTGCCATTATCTTCATCGATGAAATCGATGCAGTCGGTCGTCAGCGTGGTGTTGGCCTTGGCGGTGGTAACGATGAGCGGGAGCAAACCCTCAATCAGCTCTTGATTGAAATGGATGGTTTCGAAGGCAATGAAGGAATCATTATCATTGCGGCTACTAACCGTTCGGATGTATTGGATCCAGCCTTGCTGCGTGCTGGCCGTTTTGACAGAAAAGTATTAGTCGGTCGTCCTGACGTTAAAGGTCGGGAAGCTATTCTTCGTGTTCATGCTAAGAATAAGCCGCTGGCTAAAAATGTTGATTTGAAACTGGTTGCTCAGCAGACACCAGGTTTTGTTGGTGCTGATTTGGAAAATGTCTTGAATGAAGCTGCTTTGGTTGCTGCTCGTCGTAACAAGAAAGTCATTGATGCAGATGATATTGATGAAGCGGAAGACCGGGTAATTGCAGGACCTTCTAAGAAAGATAAGATGGTTTCTGAACGCGATCGTCAAATGGTTGCTTATCATGAAGCTGGACATACTATTGTTGGTTTGGTATTATCAAATGCGCGTGTTGTACATAAAGTAACCATCGTCCCTCGTGGACGCGCTGGCGGATATATGATTGCCCTGCCTAAGGAAGACCAAATGCTTCTATCTAAAGAAGATATGAAAGAGCAATTAGCTGGTCTTATGGGTGGTCGTGTGGCTGAAGAAATTATATTTAATGTGCAGACAACGGGTGCTTCTAATGACTTTGAACAGGCAACTCAGATGGCTCGCAGTATGGTAACAGAATATGGAATGAGCGAAAAACTTGGTCCGGTTCAATACGAAGGAAACCATGCTATGTTTGGTGCAGCCAGTCCTCAAAAATCAATTTCAGAACAGACAGCATATGAGATTGACGAAGAAGTAAGAGAACTTCTTAATGAAGCACGTAACAAAGCTGCAGAGATTATTCAGTCCCATCGCGAAACCCATAAATTGATTGCTGAAGCGCTTCTTAAATATGAAACTTTGGATAGCAATCAGATTAAATCATTGTATGAAACTGGCAAAATGCCAGAAGAGTCTGAACTTGAATTAGACAAAGAAGCTCATGCGCTTTCTTATGATGAAATTAAAACGAAAATGGAAGAAAAAAGTTCCGAGTAGAAAAAGTTGGAGAAATTCCAACTTTTTTCTCTTTTTCTGAAATAATTATTGACAAAGGAAGAAAAGCTGATATAATGGAATATGTTCTGCAGAGGGACAAAAAATGGTCCGTTGGTCAAGGGGTTAAGACACCGCCTTTTCACGGCGGTAACACGGGTTCGAATCCCGTACGGACTATATAATCCGCCATAGCTCAGTTGGTAGTAGCGCATGACTGTTAATCATGATGTCGTAGGTTCGAGTCCTACTGGCGGAGCTAGGTTTAAAAAATCAAATGTGTAAGCATCTGATTTTTTTTTGCTTTTATACTTCGCGCAATCCTCCCAAATGACTAAATATGTGCCTGAAATGACTTAAAAATAGTTATTCGAGTCAGAAGAGCTCCTGAAAGATGCTTTTTAGAAGAAAGAGCCCACCTTGCTTTCTATTTACAGTAGAATTAAGTCAAGTAAATTTTAAGGAGGAACTATGGATTTTAGAACTACTTATGAGAAGGTGAAATGGATAGTTTGGAAGTGTAAGAAAGACTATTATATTCATTTGTGGGAACATAGTGATTGGGAGCAAGAAGGAATGTTGGTTTTATACGAACTTCTGCTTAAAGAAAAAGGAATTGAAAACGATGAGGAAAAACTCTATCGTTATTTCAAAACAAAATTCAGAAATCATATACATGATAAAATTCGTAAACAAGAAAGCCAAAAGCGAAAATTGGACCGCCAGCCTTATGAAGAAGTGAGTGAGATTGGACATCGTTTGAAATCAAAAGAATTGTTTCTGGATGAGTTAGTTGCCTTCAGAGAAGCGATTGACAATTATAAAAGAACTCTTGATGATGTTGGATTGGATAATTATCAGAGGTTGATGAGCAACGAGCGCTTTAAAGGAAGAAGAGCCATGCTTAAAGATTTAAAAAATCACTTAAAAGATTTTCAAGATAATACGATTTTGTAATGAACAAACTTGATGACTTTATTTCTGTTTTACTAGAACAGCTTAGAGCATCAAGTTTTTTTATTAAATAAAAATAAAAAAAGATTAAAAAAGGTATTGACAGTTGGTGGGTATAGGTGATATACTAATATAGTTGTCGCGAAAGACAAAGCCCTTTGAAAACTGAACAAGACGAACCAAGTGCAGGGTGACATAGAGATATGTAACCTGTCAAAAAAACGAAAATAAATCTGTCAGTGGACAGTAATGAGTGCGAACTCAAACTTTTTAATGAGAGTTTGATCCTGGCTCAGGACGAACGCTGGCGGCGTGCCTAATACATGCAAGTAGAACGCTGAAGAGAAGAGCTTGCTCTTCTTGGATGAGTTGCGAACGGGTGAGTAACGCGTAGGTAACCTGCCTGGTAGCGGGGGATAACTATTGGAAACGATAGCTAATACCGCATAAAATTGATTATTGCATGATAATTAATTGAAAGATGCAATTGCATCACTACCAGATGGACCTGCGTTGTATTAGCTAGTTGGTGAGGTAACGGCTCACCAAGGCGACGATACATAGCCGACCTGAGAGGGTGATCGGCCACACTGGGACTGAGACACGGCCCAGACTCCTACGGGAGGCAGCAGTAGGGAATCTTCGGCAATGGGGGGAACCCTGACCGAGCAACGCCGCGTGAGTGAAGAAGGTTTTCGGATCGTAAAGCTCTGTTGTAAGAGAAGAACGGGTGTGAGAGTGGAAAGTTCACACTGTGACGGTATCTTACCAGAAAGGGACGGCTAACTACGTGCCAGCAGCCGCGGTAATACGTAGGTCCCGAGCGTTGTCCGGATTTATTGGGCGTAAAGCGAGCGCAGGCGGTTAGATAAGTCTGAAGTTAAAGGCTGTGGCTTAACCATAGTATGCTTTGGAAACTGTTTAACTTGAGTGCAGAAGGGGAGAGTGGAATTCCATGTGTAGCGGTGAAATGCGTAGATATATGGAGGAACACCGGTGGCGAAAGCGGCTCTCTGGTCTGTAACTGACGCTGAGGCTCGAAAGCGTGGGGAGCAAACAGGATTAGATACCCTGGTAGTCCACGCCGTAAACGATGAGTGCTAGGTGTTAGGCCCTTTCCGGGGCTTAGTGCCGCAGCTAACGCATTAAGCACTCCGCCTGGGGAGTACGACCGCAAGGTTGAAACTCAAAGGAATTGACGGGGGCCCGCACAAGCGGTGGAGCATGTGGTTTAATTCGAAGCAACGCGAAGAACCTTACCAGGTCTTGACATCCCTCTGACCGCTCTAGAGATAGAGTTTTCCTTCGGGACAGAGGTGACAGGTGGTGCATGGTTGTCGTCAGCTCGTGTCGTGAGATGTTGGGTTAAGTCCCGCAACGAGCGCAACCCCTATTGTTAGTTGCCATCATTCAGTTGGGCACTCTAGCGAGACTGCCGGTAATAAACCGGAGGAAGGTGGGGATGACGTCAAATCATCATGCCCCTTATGACCTGGGCTACACACGTGCTACAATGGCTGGTACAACGAGTCGCAAGCCGGTGACGGCAAGCTAATCTCTGAAAGCCAGTCTCAGTTCGGATTGTAGGCTGCAACTCGCCTACATGAAGTCGGAATCGCTAGTAATCGCGGATCAGCACGCCGCGGTGAATACGTTCCCGGGCCTTGTACACACCGCCCGTCACACCACGAGAGTTTGTAACACCCGAAGTCGGTGAGGTAACCGTAAGGAGCCAGCCGCCTAAGGTGGGATAGATGATTGGGGTGAAGTCGTAACAAGGTAGCCGTATCGGAAGGTGCGGCTGGATCACCTCCTTTCTAAGGAGTCCGTAAGGACACACGGAATGCACTTGGGTCTTGTTTAGTTTTGAGAGGGCTATGTGGGGCCTTAGCTCAGCTGGGAGAGCGCCTGCTTTGCACGCAGGAGGTCAGCGGTTCGATCCCGCTAGGCTCCATTATCTAGTTTTACTAGATAAAGAACTTGTCCATTGAAAATTGAATACCGATATCAAATAGTAACAAGAAAATAAACCGAAAACGCTGTGAAAATTAATGAGTTTAAGACTGAAAGGTCAAAAATAAGGTTAAGTTAGTAAGGGCGCACGGTGGATGCCTTGGCACTAGGAGCCGAAGAAGGACGTGACAAACGACGAAATGCCTCGGGGAGCTGTAAGTAAGCTTCGATCCGGGGATGTCCGAATGGGGGAACCCAACAGGTTGATGCCTGTTACCCATTTCTGTTAAGGGAATGAGGAGGAAGACGCAGTGAACTGAAACATCTAAGTAGCTGCAGGAAGAGAAAGCAAAAGCGATTGCCTTAGTAGCGGCGAGCGAAGAGGCAGGAGGGCAAACCGAAGAGTTTACTCTTCGGGGTTGTAGGACTGCAATGTGGACTCAGAATTTATAGAAGAATGACTTGGGAAAGTCAGCCAAAGAGAGTAATAGCCTCGTATTTTAAATAGATTCTGTACCTAGCAGTATCCTGAGTACGGCGGGACACGTGAAATCCCGTCGGAATCTGGGAGGACCATCTCCCAACCCTAAATACTCCCTAGTGACCGATAGTGAACCAGTACCGTGAGGGAAAGGTGAAAAGCACCCCGGGAGGGGAGTGAAATAGAACCTGAAACCGTGTGCCTACAACAAGTTCGAGCCCGTTCATGGGTGAGAGCGTGCCTTTTGTAGAATGAACCGGCGAGTTACGTTATGATGCGAGGTTAAGTTGAAGAGACGGAGCCGTAGGGAAACCGAGTCTGAATAGGGCGCTTTAGTATCATGATGTAGACCCGAAACCATGTGACCTACCCATGAGCAGGTTGAAGGTGCGGTAAAACGCACTGGAGGACCGAACCAGGGCACGTTGAAAAGTGCTTGGATGACTTGTGGGTAGCGGAGAAATTCCAAACGAACTTGGAGATAGCTGGTTCTCTCCGAAATAGCTTTAGGGCTAGCGTCGACATCAAGATTCTTGGAGGTAGAGCACTGTTTGGGTGAGGGGTCCATCCCGGATTACCAATCTCAGATAAACTCCGAATGCCAATGAATTATGGTCGGCAGTCAGACTGCGAGTGCTAAGATCCGTAGTCGAAAGGGAAACAGCCCAGACCACCAGCTAAGGTCCCAAAATAATTGTTAAGTGGAAAAGGATGTGGGGTTGCACAGACAACTAGGATGTTAGCTTAGAAGCAGCTATTCATTCAAAGAGTGCGTAATAGCTCACTAGTCGAGTGACCCTGCGCCGAAAATGTACCGGGGCTAAAACAATTTACCGAAGCTGTGGATACCTTTTATAGGTATGGTAGGAGAGCGTTCTATGTGTGGAGAAGGTGTACCGTGAGGAGCGCTGGAACGCATAGAAGTGAGAATGCCGGTATGAGTAGCGCAAGACAGGTGAGAATCCTGTCCACCGTAAGACTAAGGTTTCCAGGGGAAGGCTCGTCCGCCCTGGGTTAGTCGGGACCTAAGGAGAGACCGAAAGGTGTATCCGATGGCCAACAGGTTGAGATTCCTGTACTAGAGTATGAAGTGATGGAGGGACGCAGTAGGCTAACTCGTGCGTACGATTGGATGTACGTCTAAGCAGTGAGGCGTGGTATGAGTCAAATGCTTATACCTCTAACGTTGAGCTGTGATGGGGAGCGAAGTTTAGTAGCGAGTGAGTGATGTCACACTGCCAAGAAAAGCTTCTAGCGTTGTATCATACTCTACCCGTACCGCAAACCGACACAGGTAGTCGAGGCGAGTAGCCTCAGGTGAGCGAGAGAACTCTCGTTAAGGAACTCGGCAAAATGACCCCGTAACTTCGGGAGAAGGGGTGCTGACTTTGGTCAGCCGCAGTGAATAGGCCCAAGCAACTGTTTATCAAAAACACAGCTCTCTGCTAAATCGTAAGATGATGTATAGGGGGTGACGCCTGCCCGGTGCTGGAAGGTTAAGAGGAGTGCTTAGCGGTAACGCGAAGGTATGAATTGAAGCCCCAGTAAACGGCGGCCGTAACTATAACGGTCCTAAGGTAGCGAAATTCCTTGTCGGGTAAGTTCCGACCCGCACGAAAGGCGTAATGATTTGGGCACTGTCTCAACGAGAGACTCGGTGAAATTTTAGTACCTGTGAAGATGCAGGTTACCCGCGACAGGACGGAAAGACCCCATGGAGCTTTACTGCAGTTTGATATTGAGTGTCTGTGCCACATGTACAGGATAGGTAGGAGCCTATGAAATCGGGACGCCAGTTTCGATGGAGGCGTTGTTGGGATACTACCCTTGTGTTATGGCCACTCTAACCCGGTAGGTTTATCATCTACGGAGACAGTGTCTGACGGGCAGTTTGACTGGGGCGGTCGCCTCCTAAAAGGTAACGGAGGCGCCCAAAGGTTCCCTCAGACTGGTTGGAAATCAGTCGCAGAGTGTAAAGGTATAAGGGAGCTTGACTGCGAGAGCTACAACTCGAGCAGGGACGAAAGTCGGGCTTAGTGATCCGGTGGTTCCGCATGGAAGGGCCATCGCTCAACGGATAAAAGCTACCCTGGGGATAACAGGCTTATCTCCCCCAAGAGTTCACATCGACGGGGAGGTTTGGCACCTCGATGTCGGCTCGTCGCATCCTGGGGCTGTAGTCGGTCCCAAGGGTTGGGCTGTTCGCCCATTAAAGCGGCACGCGAGCTGGGTTCAGAACGTCGTGAGACAGTTCGGTCCCTATCCGTCGCGGGCGTAGGAAATTTGAGAGGATCTGCTCCTAGTACGAGAGGACCAGAGTGGACTTACCGCTGGTGTACCAGTTGTTCTGCCAAGAGCATCGCTGGGTAGCTATGTAGGGAAGGGATAAACGCTGAAAGCATCTAAGTGTGAAACCCACCTCAAGATGAGATTTCCCATAACGCAAGTTAGTAAGAGCCCTGAGAGAAGATCAGGTTGATAGGTTAGAAGTGGAAGTGTGGTGACACATGGAGCGGACTAATACTAATCGCTCGAGGACTTATCCTAGAATAAGAGCTTCATCAGAGTGCAGCGAATGGTTTAGAGGAATGTGAGATTTGATATTGTATTCAATTTTGAGTTGACAAGGCTTGTCTGAGAGGACAGGACAGTTAATTCAATAGTTAAGTGACGATAGCCTAGGAGATACACCTGTACCCATGCCGAACACAGCAGTTAAGCCCTAGAACGCCGGAAGTAGTTGGGGGTTGCCCCCTGTGAGATATGGTAGTCGCTTAGCGAAGGGAGTTTAGCTCAGCTGGGAGAGCATCTGCCTTACAAGCAGAGGGTCAGCGGTTCGATCCCGTTAACTCCCATATTCTGAAAAGAATAGGTCCCGTAGTGTAGCGGTTATCACGTCGCCCTGTCACGGCGAAGATCGCGGGTTCGATTCCCGTCGGGACCGTTGAAGTCGAGAAGATTTCAATAAAAGTAAGAGACTCGTTAGCTCAGTTGGTAGAGCATTTGACTTTTAATCAAAGGGTCACTGGTTCGAGCCCAGTACGGGTCATAAGAGCGGGTTTGGCGGAATTGGCAGACGCACCAGATTTAGGATCTGGCGCTTTAGGGCGTGGGGGTTCAAGTCCCTTAACCCGCATATAAGATAATAATGAGCCGGCTTAGCTCAGTTGGTAGAGCATCTGATTTGTAATCAGAGGGTCGCGTGTTCAAGTCATGTAGCCGGCATTTTTGAATAGGATGCGAACGTAGTTCAGTGGTAGAACATCACCTTGCCAAGGTGGGGGTCGCGGGTTCGAATCCCGTCGTTCGCTTGAGGCGGCCGGGGTGGCGGAACTGGCAGACGCACAGGACTTAAAATCCTGCGATTGGTAACGATCGTACCGGTTCGATTCCGGTCCTCGGCATAGACTTGTAAGAGGCAGTAGAAGAAGATGAGCACCCTTAGCTCAACTGGATAGAGTACCTGACTACGAATCAGGCGGTTAGAGGTTCGACTCCTCTAGGGTGCATTAAGTGAATAACTTAAGTTCGGGAAGTAGCTCAGCTTGGTAGAGTACTTGGTTTGGGACCAAGGTGTCGCAGGTTCGAATCCTGTCTTCCCGATAGATGGCGGTGTAGCTCAGCTGGCTAGAGCGTCCGGTTCATACCCGGGAGGTCGGGGGTTCGATCCCCTTCGCCGCTATAATGATCTTGTCGGACCTTTAGCTCAGCTGGTTAGAGCTCTCGGCTCATAACCGAGTGGTCGTAGGTTCAAGTCCTACAAGGTCCATAATGTTATCTTGGAGGATTACCCAAGTCCGGCTGAAGGGAACGGTCTTGAAAACCGTCAGGCGTGTAAAAGCGTGCGTGGGTTCGAATCCCACATCCTCCTTAGGGACGAATAGTAATGACGCGGGATGGAGCAGCTAGGTAGCTCGTCGGGCTCATAACCCGAAGGTCGTAGGTTCAAATCCTGCTCCCGCAATAATTGGCTCGGTAGCTCAGTTGGTAGAGCAATGGATTGAAGCTCCATGTGTCGGCGGTTCGATTCCGTCTCGCGCCATACATTATCATAGTGGTGATGCGGGTGTAGTTTAGTGGTAAAACTACAGCCTTCCAAGCTGTTGTCGCGAGTTCGATTCTCGTCACCCGCTTTGAACGAAAGTTCATACCAAGTTTTCAAACTTGGGCGCGTAGCTCAGGTGGTTAGAGCGCACGCCTGATAAGCGTGAGGTCGGTGGTTCGAGTCCACTCGTGCCCATTAAATATTGGAGAATTACTCAAGAGGCTGAAGAGGACGGTTTGCTAAATCGTTAGGTCGGGTTACCGGCGCGGGGGTTCGAATCCCCCATTCTCCGTATAATGAGGAGTTTAGCGTTTGCTATCTCCTTTTCTTATACTTTCTCGTCCTGTTTAGTGAGGTTTTTCTGATGAATCGATTTAAAAAATCTAAGTTTCTAATTTCTTTTTTTGTATTAGTTGTTGCAATGACGATACTCATCCTATCTACCTCTTCTAGTTGGTTTGTATCAACTACTTCAAATATTATTTCATTGGTAGATAGACTTGTCGGCTCTCCTTTTGCTTTTGTAGCTGATAAAAAAGAAGAAATGTCAGATTTGATGTCTACTTATAGAGAGAATCAGCAGCTCAAGAAAAATCTTTATGAGGTTGAGGAAAAGGCTGGGAAGGCAGATTCCTTAGAAGATGAGAATGAGCAGTTACGAAAACTTCTGGAATTTAAAGAGGCTGATAAAAATCAAACACAAATTGCCAGCGAAGTGATTGCCCGTACGCCAGCATCCTGGAAAAATGAGCTGACTATTGACAAGGGGACATCTGATAATGTGACAGATGCTATGCTAGTAGTCGCTAATGGTGGTCTGGTCGGAAGTGTTTCTGAAACTAGTAGTCAGTCTAGCTTGGTTTCTCTACTGACTAACGAGGAAAACTCAACTAAAATTTCTGTTAGAATTCAAACTAAGTCTGGTCTAGTTTATGGGATTATTACGGGTTATGATGCAAAAAACTCTGCTTATATCATCAGTCAGTTAAATAGTGCTGAAGATATAAAAGAGGGAGATGAGGTGGCAACCAGTGGCTTGGGTGCTTATAATGCAGAAAATATTCCTGTCGGTAAGGTACTTTCCGTGTCTGAGGCTAAGGATCAGTTAAACAAGATTGTTCTGGTTAAGCCAGCTGCGGATTTGTCGGATATCCGTGCTGTAATGTTGGTAGGGAACTGATATGAGAGATATTAAAGAACATCTTTTGACTCCTATTATTTTATTTTTTGTCTTATTGATAGACGGACAAATTTCGACTTTTCTGGCTAATATTCTGCCTTTACAATGGCATTTAGTCAGTCATTTTATCTTTATTTTCATGCTTTTTGTTTCCATCAATCTCTCTAGAAACTACAATATTCTCTTATTTTGCTGTTTGGGGTTGATTTATGATGTTTACTATTTTCATACCATCGGTATTGCTCTTATTCTTTTTCCTCTTTTAAGTCTCTTGGTTTGTCAGTCTAGTTCAACTATGCTTTTAAATACATTTACTCGCTTTTTATCTGTTTTGATTCTTGTATTTTTATTTGAATTAACTAGTTTTGCTTTTGCAGTATTTTTGAATCTTTCTAGTCTGAATTTACAGGATTTTGTCCTTAGCAGTCTGGTACCGACTATCCTTCTCAATAGCCTGATATTCCTCATTTTTCAGCCTATTTTCGAAAAAATGTATTTATGATAAACAAGAAATAAAAATGTAATAAAGGCGTAACATATGATACAGCATTTTCTGGTATACTAGTTAATGTCTTATAAGAAGGAGTGTATTATTTTTATGAAGAAAAAACTACTCACATCAATTTTATTGAGTACGGTTATCCTTTCACAAGGAGCTGCACTTGTGAGCGTTAAAGCGGAGACAACTGATGAAAAGATTGCTGCACAAGACAGCAAGATTAACAGTTTGACAGAGCAACAACAATCAGCTCAGGCACAAGTCAACGAGATTCAAGGCCAAGTATCTGCTATTCAAAAGCAACAAGAAGAGCTTAAAGCAGAAAATGAAAAATTGTCTGCTGAATCTGCAAGACTTTCTGCTGAGATTGATGAACTGTCTAAAAACATCGTAGCTCGTAATGAGTCACTTGCAAATCAAGCTCGCAGTACCCAAACAAATGGAACTGCTACTAGCTACATCAATACAGTTGTAAATTCTAGCTCTATCACAGAAGCTATTTCTCGTGTAGCAGCTATGAGCGAAATTGTTTCAGCAAATAATAAAATGCTGGAACAACAAAAGAAAGATAAAGAAGTAATTGCTGAAAAGCAAGTTGCGAATAATGAAGCTATCAATACTGTAATTGCTAACCAAGAGAAGTTAGCTGATGATGAGCAAGCTTTGGCAACAAAACAAGCTGAACTGAAAGCAGCTCAGGCAAGTCTTGCAGCTGAAAAAGCGACTGCTGAAAACGAAAAGAATTCTCTTCTTGAAGAAAAAGCAGCAGCTGAAAAAGCAGCAGCTGAAGCGGCAGCTCGTGAAGCAGCTTATAAAGCAGAGCAAGAATCAAAACGTCAAGCAATTGAAGCTTCAGGAAATACTACCCTGCAAGCTCAGGTTCAAGCAGTTGTTAATTCAGCTCCAGCAGCTGAAGCAGCGGCTCCAGCAGCACCTGCAGTAACTCAATCTGTTGCCCGTGCGAATAGACCAGTTTATAGCTCGTCTGCATCTTCTTATCCAGTAGGTCAATGTACTTGGGGTGCTAAGACATTAGCTCCTTGGGCTGGCGATTACTGGGGTAATGGCGGACAATGGTCTGCAAGTGCAGCAGCAGCAGGCTTCCGTGTTGGTTCACAGCCAGAAGTTGGAGCGATCGCATGTTGGACTGACGGTGGATATGGACACGTTGCAGTAGTAACAGCTGTTCAATCTACTACAAGCATCCAAGTATCAGAAGCAAACTACCTTGGACAACAATCAATTGGTAACTACCGTGGATGGTTTAATCCAACAACTGCACAAGGTACAGTTTCATATATCTATCCGAACTAATCAGTAAAAAGCGCCTCTGGCGTTTTTTATTTTTAATTGAAAAATCAATTGAAAAAAGTTACAATGGTAGTTGGGAAAAGTTGTAATTGGACAATGAAAGACGATTTAGAATCTGGAGGGAATCATGTCTTTTTCTGATTTAAAACTCTTTGCTCTTTCTTCTAATCAAGAATTAGCGCAGCGTGTTGCTCAAGAGATTGGATTGCCACTTGGGAAATCAACTGTTCGTCAGTTCTCTGATGGAGAGATTCAAGTGAATATTGAAGAATCTATTCGAGGGAAACACGTCTTTATTTTGCAGTCTACCAGCTCGCCAGTCAATGATAATTTGATGGAAATCTTGATTATGGTAGATGCTTTGAAACGGGCTAGTGCTGAATCCATCAACGTTGTCATGCCTTACTATGGCTATGCTCGGCAGGATCGCAAGGCTAGAGCTCGTGAGCCAATTACATCTAAATTAGTTGCTAATATGTTGGAAATTGCTGGTGTGGATCGGATGCTGACTATTGACTTGCACGCAGCGCAAATCCAGGGCTTCTTTGATATTCCAGTGGATCACTTGATGGGTGCACCTTTGATTGCAGATTACTTTGAGCGCCGTAATATGACAGGGGGCGACTATGTGGTAGTCAGTCCTGACCATGGTGGTGTGAGTCGGGCTCGTAAGTTAGCAGAGTTTCTGAAAACACCGATTGCCATTATTGATAAGCGTCGCAGCGTAGACAAGATGAATAGCAGTGAAGTTATGAACATCATTGGTAAGGTGGAAGGAAAAACTTGTATCTTAATTGATGATATGATTGATACAGCAGGGACTATCTGCCATGCAGCTGACGCTCTCGCTGAAGCAGGGGCTGTAGAAGTCTATGCTAGCTGTACGCATCCAGTCTTGTCTGGTCCAGCTATGGATAATATCCAAAAGTCGGCGATTAAAAAATTGGTTGTGCTGGATACAATTTATCTGCCTCAAGAGCGCTTGATTGATAAGATTGAGCAGATTTCAATTGCGCATCTTTTAGGGGAAGCCATTGTCCGTATTCATGAAAAACGGCCGCTGTCACCCTTATTTGAAATAGGGAAAAAATAATCTGATATATATGGCTGGGATACTTGATTCCTAGCCTCTTTTTATTTTGTTTCTACTATCTTTTTTAAAAAATCCGACATTTACTTTAAAAGAAAAATCAAATTACTTGATGTTTCAAATATAAATAAATGACCATTTAAATAGTTGGTAAATTGACAATTTGTCTCATCCCTTGGTATTCTTTGATTTTAGAAATTTTTATGTAGTAAAATTCTTGACTTTTTTAAGAGTTCGAACTATACTTAGTAGTAGGTAATATTAGGTAACGGGGAGTTACAATTATTTTTGAAAAGTAACGAGGAGATGAGATAATGAAAAAGGTTTTGCTTTCAAGTGCTGTGGCCCTTTCACTTTTCGCGGCTGCTGCACCAGTATTTGCTGAGGGTACAGCCAGTCTTTGGGTTAATGACATTGATAATAATGAAGTTCCCCAAGGCAGTACGGACTCAGAATCTAATAAAGTTATGGATGAACTGCAGGCCTATAGAGATGCACAATCAGCTCTGGATCAGCAAGTTGCTGAAGCTAAGAAAGCTCCGGTTGGTAAAAGTGCTGTGATGGAGGATCAGGCTGGTAACAAAGTTCTTGTTATTGGTGAGGGAGAGTCGGCCAATGCTGATCAGCCTTCAGTGGCACCATCTACTACAGATCCATCTACACCGGCTTATTCGGCAGCACCTTACTCCACAGCCTCTTCATCAGTTCCGACTTTTCCAGCACCGTCTCAATCTTCGGCAGCATCCTCTTCAGCAGCAGGAAAAAAGAAGGCTAAAAAATCAGAAAATAAAGCAAAAAAAGCTCCGGAAGCAAAAGAAGAGAACAAGGAAAATGAGGAAAATTCTGAAGAAAAGTCACTTCCTAAGACAAGTGCAGTCAAATAATTTTGTCTTTAATTTGTGCTAACGCCTAAATATCACTGAGCCTTTGTTCGGTGATATTTTTTGTAAAAAATGAAAAATAAAGGATTTTTAGATTATGCAAGAAAAAGATAGGAGTCAAGCTTCGAATAAGAAACAGCTCTTTGTTGTTGGCATTTGCCTCCTGCTGATTGTTCTGGTTATTTTTTCTGTTTTTTATGCTTTCCGTTCATCAGCATCAGGCAGTAAGCTTCGAGTTTCGCATCCTAGCAGGATTGAAACGTCAAGCTCATCTGCATCTTCAAGTCAGACAGAAAAGGAATATTTAGCAGAGCGTTTTTCTAAACTGAAGGCTGTGAATTCAGAAACGATAGGCTATGTCTATGCTCCTGGTACACAGTTGGATGAGCCAGTGGTGCAAACGAAAGATAATGCGACTTATCTGCTGAAGACTTTTGAAGGAAAGCAAGAGCCCTATATGGGAGCGGTCTTTATGGATAAGGACAATCATAAAGATTTCAGCGATCGTCTGACTTGGCTTTTCGGGCATGCTCGGGGTAGCAAGGCAGGAGATCATCGCATGTTTAATGATGTCAACTACTATGATCGTCAGGATTATTTTGACAAACATAGATATGTCGTGATTGAGACTCCTGAGCGTAAGTATTATTATCAAGCTATGGGACTGGTAATCGTGCCGGAAGAGACAGCTTTTTATCGGACGGAGTTTAAGGATGACGAGGACTTTACAACTCAGCTTAGAAATATCTATGAGGCTGCTCGGACAAAGGATCCCAAGATAAAGATTAATGCGAGTGACCGGTATTTAGTTCTCTCAACCTGCCGTGAGGAAGATGACACGATTCGTTCTAACCTTTATTTGCGGCAGATTTCTGATTTAGAACTGCCAGATTTTCTGGCCAAGCATGGCAAGGAATTAACTTATACTCCGACTCGTTGACTGGCCAGTCACGTGAGATGCAGCTATAACCACTATCTGCCAGAGAAGAATTTTAAGGCAAGGAAAAAAGGGACTGAGTGCAAAGCTTAGTCCTTTTTCTGCATAAGAAATCATGTAATAGCTTTTGCTATGCTTCTGCATTTATAGTATAATAGTTCTATTGAGCGGCTGGAGGTATGTATGGATTTAAGTAAGAAATTTAATAAAAACTTAGAAAAAATAGAAATTTCGCTGATTCGTCAGTTTGACCAATCAATTTCTGCTATTCCCGGAGTTCTTCGGCTGACCTTAGGGGAGCCGGATTTTACGACACCGGATCATATCAAAGCAGCAGCCAAGGCGGCGATTGATGCTAATCAAAGTCACTACACTGGCATGAGCGGTCTCTTGGAGCTGCGTCAGGCGGCTAGCAGATTTGTGAAAGGAAAGTACAATCTGCACTATCGCCCAGAAGATGAGGTCTTAGTCACTATTGGCGCAACAGAGGCCTTGTCGGCTACGCTGACAGCTATTCTAGAAGAAGGAGACAAGGTCTTGCTGCCAGCTCCTGCTTATCCAGGCTATGAGCCCATTGTCAATCTAGTAGGGGCGGAGATTGTCGAGATTGACACAACGGCCAATAACTTTGTCCTCACTCCAGAGATGCTGGAAGCAGCTATTTTAGAGCAGGGTGAGCAGCTAAAAGCGGTCATTCTCAATTATCCAGCCAATCCGACCGGCGTGACTTATTCGCGGGAGCAGATAAAAGCTCTGGCTGATGTCCTAGGAAAATACCAAGTATTTGTGGTCTGTGATGAGGTCTATTCTGAACTGACCTATACGGAGCAGGGGCATGTCTCCATCGCGGAGTATCTGCCAGACCAAACTATCGTCATCAACGGCCTGTCTAAGTCTCATGCCATGACTGGCTGGCGGCTGGGCTTTATCTTTGCTCCAGCAGTTTTCACTGCCCAGCTGATTAAGAGCCATCAGTATCTCGTAACAGCGGCCAATACTATGGCTCAGTTTGCAGGCATTGAAGCCTTGACAGTTGGTAAAGATGATGCGGAGGCAATGAAGGCTGAGTATATACAGCGCCGCGATTATATCATAGGGAAAATGGCTGAGCTAGGCTTTAAGATTATCAAACCAGACGGGGCTTTTTATATCTTTGCTAAGATACCAGATGGTTATAATCAAGATTCTTTTGCTTTTCTGCAGGATTTTGCAGAGAGGAAGGCTGTGGCCTTTATCCCGGGAGCAGCTTTTGGTCAATACGGGGAAGGCTATATCCGTCTGTCCTATGCGGCTAGTATGGAGACGATTCGAGAAGCTCTGAAGCGCCTCAAGGACTACATGGAGGACTATGCTTAAATCTCTAACAAGTCAAGGTCTGGTTCTCTATAACCGCAATTTCCGTGAGGATGATAAGCTGGTCAAGATCTTTACGGAACAGGCTGGCAAGCGTATGTTTTTCGTCAAGCATGCTGGGAAATCTAAGCTAGCACCCGTCATTCAGCCTTTGACTGCGGCGAACTTACTGATGAAAATCAATGATGATGGTCTTAGCTATATCGAGGACTATCAAGATGTGGTCACCTACCATCGCATCAATGAGGATTTATTCATCATGGCCTATGCCAGTTATGTGGCAGCCTTGGCAGATGCCAGTCTTCAGGACAATCAGCCGGATCCGGCGCTCTTTGCTTTTCTGCAGAAAACCCTGGAGCTGATGAATAATGGTCTGGACTATGAGGTGCTGACCAATATCTTTGAGATTCAGATTTTATCACGTTTTGGAGTTTCGCTGAACTTCCATGACTGTGCCTTTTGTCATCGGACAGGTTTGCCTTTTGACTTCTCTTTCAAATATAGCGGAGTCCTTTGCCCTGATCATTACCATCAGGATGAACGGCGCTGTCATCTGAATCCTAATCTTCCTTTTCTGCTGGATCAGTTTCAGGCAGTCCGCTTTAGCGAATTGGAGACCATTTCTTTGAAGCCAGATATTAAAAAGCAGCTGCGGAATTTTATCGATCTGCTCTATGATGAATATGTCGGCATCCATCTCAAATCCAAAAAATTTATAGATTCTCTGGGGGACTGGGGAAGCATTTTAAAAGATAAGAACGAGGAATAAATCGAATGAAAAAAATAGCTGTTGATGCTATGGGAGGGGACAATGCCCCTCAGGCTCTAGTCGAAGGAGTCAATCAAGCAGTACAGGAGTTTTCGGATATTGAAATTCTCCTTTATGGCGATGAGGCGAAAATTAAGCCTTATCTGACTGCTGGTGAGCGGGTCCGCATCATCCACACGGAGGAAAAGATTGACTCGGACGACGAGCCGACCAAGGCCATTCGTCAGAAGAAAGAGGCTAGTATGGTGCTGGCAGCCAAGGCTGTGAAGGCAGGGGAGGCAGATGCCATGCTGTCTGCTGGAAATACTGGAGCGCTTTTGGCGGCAGGTTTCTTTATCGTAGGGCGTATTAAGAACATTGACCGACCGGGTCTCTTATCTACTATGCCAACGGTTGGAGGTCAGGGATTTGATATGCTGGATCTGGGAGCCAATGCTGAAAACACAGCCCATCATTTACACCAGTATGCGACTTTGGGTTCTTTCTATGCTGAAAATGTCCGAGGAATCAAGAAGCCACGGGTGGGGCTCTTGAATAACGGAACAGAAAGCAGCAAGGGCGACCCTCTGCGCAAGGAAGCCTATGAGCTTTTAGCTGGGGATTCAACACTTAACTTTATCGGCAATGTAGAAGCGCGTGATTTGATGGATGATGTGGCGGATGTTGTCGTTGCAGATGGCTTTACTGGTAATGCAGTTCTGAAATCAATCGAAGGAACTGCTATCAGTATCATGGGTCAGCTGAAGAAGTCTATTTTAGGCGGTGGTTTTAAGGCTAAATTGGGAGCTTGGCTGCTCAAGGATAGCCTGCGAGGGCTCAAAAATAGTCTAGACTATTCTAGTGCAGGCGGTGCAGTTCTATTCGGCTTGAAAGCGCCTGTTGTCAAAACGCATGGCTCTAGCGATGCTAAGGCTGTTTATAGCACGATTCGTCAGATTAGGACCATGCTGGAAACAGATGTTGTTGGTAAATCGGTCGTTGAATTTTCAGATGCAAAGGAGTAAACATGAGCGAAAAAGAAATTTATGCAAAAATTGTCGAAATCATTCAAGAACATGACAGCAGTAAGCTGCATGTCACTCCAGAGTTGAATTTGAAAGAAGAACTGGGAGTGGACTCTGTGGATTTGATGGAATTTATCATCAATCTGGAAGAAGCTTTTGATATTGAGATTCCTGATGAGGATATGGATAACTTCAAAACAATTTCCGATGTGGTGGCTTATATCCACGAAAAACTGAAGAAGCAGCATTAAAAATCAAAGATCGGTATCTTCCGGTCTTTTTTCGTATCTTGGAAAGGAAACGATTTCTTTAACTGGATACAGAAAGTTTATACGGAATTTCTTGTAAAATATATTCAAAGATGATAAAATGAGGGTACAAAACCACGAAAGGCGAATATTAAAATGTCTAATAAGTTGTTATATTCGGGAAAAGCTAAGGATATTTTCTCTACAGATGATGAGCAAGTCATTCTGGCGCGCTACAAGGACCAGGCAACGGCTTTTAATGGAGTCAAGAAGGAGCAGATTGCTGGTAAAGGAGTGCTCAACAACCAGATTTCATCTTTTATTTTTGAGAAACTCAATGCGGCTGGAGTGGCGACGCATTTTATTGAGAAGGTCTCGGATACGGACCAGCTAAATAAAAAAGTAGAGATTATTCCTTTGGAAGTGGTGCTGCGCAACTACACAGCAGGTTCTTTTTCCAAGCGTTTTGGAGTAGAAGAGGGCATCGCGCTTGAAACTCCGATTGTGGAATTTTACTACAAAAATGATGATTTGGACGATCCATTCATCAATGATGAGCATGTGGAATTCTTGAAGATTGCCAGCGATAAAGAAATTGCCTTTTTGAAAGAGGAGACTCGTCGAATCAACGAGCTTTTGTCAGACTGGTTCCGCCAAATCGGACTGAAATTGATTGATTTTAAGTTAGAGTTCGGCTTTGACAAAGATGGCAAGATTATTCTGGCAGATGAATTTTCACCAGACAATTGCCGCCTCTGGGATGCGGAAGGCCATCACATGGACAAGGATGTTTTCCGGCGCGGACTTGGTGAACTGACAGATGTCTATCAGGTTGTTTGGGAAAAATTGCAGGCGATTAAGTAAGGGCAGGGTGTGAAAAATCATGGACAAGCGTATTTTTGTAGAGAAGAAGAGCAACTTCGGTGTGAAGTCACAGAGCTTGGTGAGAGAGCTGACGCATAATCTTCAGTTGAAAACATTGTCAGATCTTCGGATGATTCAAGTTTATGATGTCTTTCATCTGGCAGAAGATTTGGTCGCTCGGGCTGAAAAGCATATTTTCTCTGAGCAAGTGACAGATAGATTGCTGACGGCGGAGGAAGTAGAGGCTGCACTTGCAGAGACAGCGTTTTTTGCCATCGAAGCGCTGCCGGGGCAGTTTGACCAGCGGGCAGCCAGCTCTCAGGAGGCTCTCTTTTTGCTCGGCGCTGGGACAGATGTTCTGGTGAGGACCGCGCAGCTTTATTTGGTCAATAAAGACATCTCAGACAGCGAGTTAGCAGCGATCAAGAAATACTTGCTGAATCCGGTTGATTCACGCTTTAAAGATATTGAGCAGACGATCCAGCTGGAGCAATTCTTCGAGTCAGATAAGACCATTCCGGTTCTGGACTTCTTTAAGGACTATACGGAAGCGGACTTTAAAGCCTATAAGCAGGAGCATGGTCTGGCTATGGAAGTAGCAGACTTGCTCTTCATTCAGGACTATTTCAAATCGATTGGTCGTTTCCCGACGGAGACTGAGCTTAAGGTTTTAGATACTTACTGGTCCGACCACTGTCGGCATACGACCTTTGAGACGGAGTTGAAGAAGATTGATTTTTCAGCTTCTAAGTTTGAAAAGCAGCTGCAGGCCACTTATGATAAATACTTGGCTATGCGAGATGAGCTGGGACGTGGTGACAAACCGCAGACTCTCATGGATATGGCGACTATTTTTGGTCGCTACGAGCGAGCTAATGGCCGTCTGGATGACATGGAAGTGTCTGATGAGATCAATGCCTGCTCAGTAGAGATTGAAGTGGATGTGGATGGCGTCAAGGAGCCTTGGCTGCTGATGTTTAAAAATGAAACCCACAACCACCCAACAGAAATTGAGCCCTTTGGTGGGGCTGCGACCTGTATCGGAGGAGCCATTCGTGATCCGCTTTCTGGTCGTTCTTATGTTTATCAGGCTATGCGAATTTCAGGTGCGGGTGATATTACTCAGCCGATTGCTGAAACGCGGGATGGCAAGCTCCCTCAGCAGGTCATTTCAAAAACTGCAGCGCATGGCTATTCTTCCTATGGGAATCAAATTGGTCTAGCAACGACCTATGTCCGTGAGTATTTCCATCCAGGCTTTGTAGCCAAGCGGATGGAGCTGGGTGCGGTTGTCGGTGCGGCTCCTAAGGAAAATGTCGTCCGTGAAAAGCCAGTAGCAGGTGATGTGGTTATCTTGCTGGGAGGCAAGACAGGCCGTGATGGTGTCGGCGGTGCCACTGGCTCGTCCAAAGTACAGACAGCTGCGTCTGTGGAGACGGCTGGTGCGGAAGTCCAAAAAGGAAATGCTATTGAGGAGCGCAAGATTCAGCGCCTCTTCCGCGATGGCAATGTAACTCGCCTCATTAAGAAATCCAATGACTTTGGGGCTGGTGGGGTCTGCGTAGCTATTGGTGAATTGGCGGACGGACTGGAAATTGACCTTGACAAGGTACCACTCAAATACCAAGGACTTAACGGTACAGAAATCGCGATTTCTGAATCGCAGGAGCGAATGGCTGTGGTGGTCCGCCCAGAAGATGTGGAACAATTTATCGCTGCGGCAGCTAAGGAAAATCTGCTGGCAGTCGTTGTGGCTAAAGTGACAGAAAAGCCAAATCTGGTTATGCACTGGAACGGGGAAACTATCGTGGATATTGAGCGGAGTTTTCTGGATACCAATGGTGTGCGTGTGGTTGTGGACGCCAAGGTTGTGGATGCCCAAGCAGCATTGCCAGGGCAGACTGTGACTTCTGAAGCGACTTTGGAGCAGGACCTCAAGAGCTTGCTCAGCGACCTCAATCATACCAGTCAAAAGGGGCTGCAGACTATCTTTGACAGCTCTGTTGGCCGTTCTACTGTTAATCATCCAATTGGCGGGCGCTACCAAATTACGCCGACTGAGGCTTCTGTGCAGAAACTGCCAGTTGAGCATGGCAAGACAGAGACAGTATCTGTGATGGCGCAGGGCTACAATCCTTATGTGGCAGCTTGGTCACCTTATCATGGAGCAGCTTATGCAGTGATTGAAGCGACAGCTCGCTTGGTTGCTGCTGGTTCGGACTGGTCCAAGGCTCGCTTCTCTTATCAGGAATACTTTGAGCGGATGGATAAGCAGGCCGAGCGTTTTGGACAGCCGGTCTCTGCTCTGCTTGGTTCGATTGAAGCCCAGATTCAGCTAGGTTTGCCGTCTATTGGTGGTAAGGATTCCATGAGCGGAACTTTTGAAGAATTGACCGTACCGCCGACCTTGGTAGCTTTTGGAGTGACTACTTCAACTGCTGGGCGTATCCTGTCTCCAGAGTTTAAGGCGGCAGGAGAGTCTATCTACTATCTGCCAGGACAGATCCTGTCTCAGGATATTGACTTTGACTTAATCAAGAATAACTTTGAAAATTTTGCGGCCATTCAGGCCAAGTATCAGATTACAGCAGCCGCCGCTGTCAAATACGGTGGCCTAGCAGAGAGCCTGGCCTTGATGAGCTTTGGTAATCGCATCGGTGCTCAGGTGGATGTTGCTGATCTGCCTTCCGTTTTGCAGGCGCAGTTGGGCGGATTTGTCTTTACCAGTCTGGAGCAGGATATTCCAGGTGCGGTGAAGATTGGTCATACCAAGCCAGACTTTACACTGATTGTCAATGGTGTTCAGCTTGAGGGAGCAGAGCTTTTGGCAAGCTTTGAAGGCCGACTAGAGCCTATATACCCGACAGAATTTAAACAGGAAACAGTTATTGAAGAAGTGCCGGCTTTTGTCGCTGATACAGTTATCAAAGCCAAAGAGACAGTGGCGGAGCCGTTGGTTTACATTCCAGTCTTCCCTGGAACCAACTCAGAATATGACTCAGCCAAAGCCTTTGAAGCAACTGGAGCCAAGGTCAATCTAGTTCCCTTTGTCACTTTGGATGAAGCAGCTATTGTCCACTCCGTTGACAGCATGGTTGACAACATTGACAAGGCCAATATCATCTTCTTTGCAGGCGGCTTCTCTGCTGCAGATGAGCCAGATGGATCAGCTAAGTTTATCGTCAACATCTTGCTAAACGAGAAGGTCAAGAAAGCCATCGATGCTTTCATCGCCCGCGGCGGTCTCATCATTGGTATCTGTAATGGATTCCAAGCTCTGGTTAAATCTGGCCTTCTTCCATACGGAAACTTTGAAGAAGCAGGGGCTAGCAGTCCAACTCTCTTTTACAATGATGCCAACCAGCACGTGGCTAAGATGGTTGAAACCCGTATTGCCAATACCAACTCGCCTTGGCTGGTTGGTGTGCAAGTGGGAGATATCCATACCATTCCGGTTTCACATGGTGAAGGGAAATTTGTCGTGACGGCTGAGGAGTTTGCTGAGCTGCGTGACAATGGTCAGATTTGGAGTCAGTACGTAGACTTTGATGGTCAGCCAAGCATGGACAGTAAGTATAATCCAAACGGCTCTCTCTATGCTATCGAAGGGATTATGAGCAAGAACGGCCAAATCATCGGAAAGATGGGCCACTCAGAACGTTATGAAGACGGTCTTTTCCAAAATATTCCAGGTCAGAAAGACCAGAAATTGTTTGAAAGTGCCGTTCGTTATTTCCAAGCGAGTCACGAATAAAGTTGGCTTGCAAGAGCAAGCAAAAAAGAGTCTGCTTGGCCTGGAAGGCCAGGTTTTCTCCCTTTTACAAGACAAAAGAATTTAGGTAAAACAATGACATACGAAGTAAAGTCACTGAATGAAGAGTGCGGTATTTTTGGAATTTGGGGTCATCCACAGGCGGCTCAGGTCACCTATTTCGGACTCCACAGTCTGCAGCACCGCGGTCAGGAAGGAGCTGGTATCCTGTCAAACGACCACGGAAAGCTCAAACGCCACCGCGATTTGGGATTGGTTGCAGAGGTCTTTAAAAACCCAGCAGACTTGGATAATCTGACAGGAGAAGCAGCTATTGGCCATGTCCGCTATGCAACGTCTGGCGGAGCCTCCATCAACAATGTCCAGCCTTTCTTTTTCAGTTTCTATGATATGCAGATGGGCTTGGCGCATAATGGCAATCTTACCAATGCCTATTCACTGAGACGGGAGTTGGAAAAGAAGGGTTCCATCTTTGCCAGCTCGTCTGATACGGAAATTCTCATGCACTTGATTCGCCATAGCGAGCAGGAAAATTTCTTAGACAAGCTCAAGGAATCCTTGAGACGAGTTCAGGGGGGCTTTGCCTATCTCATCATGAGAGAGGACAAGCTCTACGCTGCGCTGGATCCTAATGGCTTTCGTCCTTTGTCCATCGGCCGTATGAAAAATGGGGCCTGGGTCGTTTCCAGTGAAACCTGTGCTTTTGAAGTGGTGGGTGCCGAATGGGTTCGTGACCTTGAGCCAGGGGAAATCGTGATTATCGATGATGAAGGTGTGACCTACGACAGCTATACGACAGATACCCAGCTGGCTATTTGCTCAATGGAATATGTCTATTTTGCTCGGCCGGACAGCGTCATTCACGGGGTCAATGTCCATGCAGCCCGCAAACGAATGGGCCGCAGACTGGCTCAGGAATTCCAACATGAGGCAGATATCGTTGTAGGTGTGCCTAATTCTTCCTTGTCAGCAGCCTCTGGCTTTTCCGAAGAGTCTGGCCTGCCAAATGAAATGGGCCTGATTAAAAATCAATACATCCAACGGACTTTTATCCAGCCAACGCAGGAGTTGCGAGAGCAAGGAGTTCGTATGAAATTATCTGCTGTTTCCAGCATTGTCAAGGGCAAGCGCGTGGTCATGGTGGATGACTCTATTGTACGGGGAACAACCAGCCGACGCATCGTCCAGCTCCTACGAGATGCAGGTGCAGCTGAAGTCCATGTGGCTATCGGCAGTCCAGAACTTAAATATCCATGTTTCTATGGCATTGATATTCAGAATCGACGCGAGCTCATCTCGGCTAATCATACGGTTGATGAGGTCTGTGAGATTATAGGAGCTGACAGCTTGACTTACCTGTCTCTGGAAGGTCTCATTGAATCAGTCGGTATTGAGACGGATGCTCCGAATGGCGGACTCTGTGTGGCTTACTTTGACGGTCAGTACCCAACTCCGCTCTATGATTATGAAGAGCGCTATCTGGAAAGCCTGAAGGAAAAGACGAGTTTTTATTAAAACGAGGTCAGCGGTAGTTGTCGCAATCTTTTTCAAAAATAAGAGTAAGGAAGAAAATTATGACAAATAAAAATGCATACGCTCAATCCGGTGTGGATGTTGAAGCAGGTTATGAAGTTGTTGAGCGAATCAAAAAACATGTAGCACGTACAGAGCGGGCTGGCGTCATGGGGGCGCTGGGTGGCTTTGGCGGCATGTTTGACCTGTCTCAGACTGGGGTCAAGGAGCCAGTGCTGATTTCTGGTACGGATGGGGTCGGAACCAAGCTTATGTTGGCCATTCAGTATGACAAGCACGATACCATTGGGCAGGATTGTGTAGCCATGTGTGTCAACGACATCATTGCTGCAGGAGCTGAGCCCCTTTACTTCCTGGACTATATTGCCACTGGGAAAAATGAACCAGCTAAACTCGAACAAGTTGTTGCTGGTGTAGCTGAAGGCTGCGTTCAGTCTGGGGCTGCCTTGATTGGCGGGGAAACCGCTGAAATGCCTGGCATGTATGGTGAAGATGACTATGACCTAGCTGGTTTTGCGGTCGGAGTTGCTGAAAAGTCAGAGATTATTGACGGCTCTAAAGTCGCAGAGGGCGATGTCCTTCTGGGATTGGCTTCCAGTGGCATTCACTCAAATGGTTACTCTCTCGTTCGTCGTGTTTTTGCGGACTATACTGGTGAGGAAGAACTGCCAGAATTGGAAGGTAAAAAACTCAAGGAAGTGTTGCTTGAGCCGACTCGTATCTATGTCAAGGCTTTGCTGCCGCTGATTAAGGAAAAGCTGGTTCATGGGATTGCCCATATTACTGGTGGCGGTTTTATCGAAAATGTGCCCCGCATGTTTGCCGATGACTTGGCTGCTGAGATTGAAGAAGACAAGATTCCAGTCTTGTCGATTTTTAAGGCCTTAGAAAAATATGGTCACATCAAGCACCAAGAAATGTTTGAAATCTTCAATATGGGGCTAGGGATGATTTTGGCTGTAGCGCCTGAAAATGTGGATCGTGTCAAAGAACTTCTTGCCGAGACTGTTTATGAAGTTGGCCGGATTGTCAAAAAAGAAAATGAAAGTGTCCTTATCAAATGAAAAAAATTGCCGTTTTTGCTTCGGGTAATGGATCAAATTTCCAAGTGATTGCTGAGCAGTTTCCTGTTGAATTTGTCTTTTCAGACCATCGCGATGCCTATGTGCTCGAGCGGGCGGATAAGCTAGGTGTCAAAAGCTATGCCTTTGAGCTTAGAGAGTTTGATAGTAAGGAGGCTTACGAGCAAGCTATTGTAGACCTACTAGAAGCGCACCAGATTGACTTGGTTTGCCTAGCAGGATACATGAAAATTGTTGGGCCGACCTTGCTTGGTGCTTATGAAGGCCGGATTATCAACATTCATCCTGCCTACCTGCCCGAATTTCCAGGGGCTCATGGCATTGAGGATGCTTGGCAGGCTTGTGTCTCTGAGAGCGGTGTGACCATTCATTGGGTGGACTCGGGCGTTGACACAGGCAAGATCATTCAGCAAGTGCGCGTGCCGCGACTAGCTGATGATACGATTGACAGCTTTGAAGAACGCATCCATGCCGCCGAGTATCAGCTCTATCCTCAAGTGCTGGAGAGTTTAGGGGTGTGGAGAAGGTAAGAAGTAAATCAAGTTTTGATTGTGCAATCTTGCTAGGAGGAAAAATGATTGAGCTGAAATTAGTAGATGAGAGCAGTTTTCAGGCAGTGCTGGATTTGAAAATATCTGATGCTGATGAACGAGCACGTTTCGTGGCTCCAAATGTGCGCTCTTTAGCTGACGCATGGCTCTACCGGAAAAATGAAGATGTGTTTCCGATGGCAATTTATTGGGATAAGCAAGTGGTTGGCTTTCTTCTGCTGGAAATAGACAAGGATGAAGCGGAATACTTTATCTGGCGGATAATGATTGGTCAGCAGTACCAAGGAAGAGGTTATGGTCGAAAATCCTTGGAAGTTCTGATCAAAGAGGCTCAGATGGATAGAGCTTGCAGTCATATTATCGCAGATTATGTGGTTGGAAATGAAAAAATGAAGCACCTGCTGACTAGTCTGGGTTTTCAGGAAACAGGATTTATAGAAGAAAATAACGAAGTCGCTATGCGCTTGGATCTAAAGAAAGAGGAATAGAATGACGAAAAAAGCCTTGATCAGTGTCTCAGACAAGACAGGCATTGTAGAATTTGCCCAAGAATTAAAAAAATTAGGCTGGGATATCATCTCAACCGGTGGAACAAAGGTGGCTCTAGACAATGAAGGAGTAGGCACCGTTGCTATTGATGATGTGACTGGTTTTCCAGAGATGATGGATGGCCGTGTCAAGACCCTCCACCCAAACATTCACGGAGGTCTCTTGGCTCGTCGGGATTTAGATAGCCACTTGGAAGCGGCTAAGGACAATCAGATTGAGCTCATTGACCTTGTGGTGGTCAACCTTTATCCTTTTAAAGAAACCATTCTCAAGCCGGGTGTGCAGTATGCGGACGCGGTGGAAAATATTGACATCGGTGGGCCCTCTATGCTTCGCTCTGCGGCTAAAAATCATGCCAGCGTGACGGTTGTTGTAGATCCAGCTGATTATGCTCTTGTTCTGGAAGAGTTGGCAGCAAATGGCCAAACGACCTATGAAACGCGTCAACGTTTGGCAGCCAAGGTTTTCCGTCACACAGCAGCTTATGATGCCTTGATTGCGGACTATTTCACAAATCAGGTGGGCGAAAGCAAGCCTGAAAAGCTGACTTTGACCTATGAACTCAAGCAGCCCATGCGCTACGGTGAAAACCCCCAGCAGGACGCTGATTTTTATCAGACTGCTTTGCCACTGGACTATTCCATTGCTTCGGCCAAGCAGCTGAATGGGAAAGAGTTGTCCTTCAACAACATTCGCGATGCAGATGCGGCTATTCGGATTATTCGAGATTTCAAGGATCGGCCAACTGTTGTGGCACTAAAACACATGAATCCTTGTGGTATCGGTCAGGCGGATGATATTGAGACAGCTTGGGACTATGCTTATGAGTCTGATCCAGTGTCCATCTTTGGTGGGATTGTCGTCCTCAACCGTCAGGTGGATGCTGCGACAGCTGAGAAGATGCACGGTATTTTCCTGGAAATCATCATCGCACCGAGCTACACGGCAGAAGCACTAGCGATTTTGACCAATAAAAAGAAAAATCTGCGGATTTTGGAGTTGGCTTTTGATGCGCAGGCAGCTTCTGGAGTAGAGAAGGAAGTGACAGGTGTTCTGGGTGGTCTCCTCGTGCAAAACCAAGATGTTATCGAGGAAAATCCAGCTGATTGGCAGGTTGTGACCAAGCGCCAGCCGAACGAGCAGGAGCGTATGGCTTTGGAATTTGCTTGGAAGTCCGTCAAATATGTCAAATCTAATGGTATCATCATCACCAATGACCGTCAGGTGCTGGGAGTCGGTCCCGGTCAGACCAACCGTGTGGCTTCTGTCAAGATTGCTATTGAGCAAGCCAAAGATCGCCTTGACGGTGCTGCTCTGGCTTCTGACGCCTTCTTCCCCTTTGCGGACAATATCGAAGAAATTGCGGCGGCTGGTATCAAAGCTATCATCCAGCCGGGTGGTTCTGTCCGTGATGAGGAGTCTATCGAAGCGGCTGACAAGTATGGCTTGACCATGATTTTCACTGGCGTACGGCATTTTAGGCATTGAGAATTCAAAAGTATCAGGAAAAAGTAAAATAATTAAAATTGGGTATAATAATATTTGTAGGAAGCAAGCCGAAAGGCTTGTTTTCTGATATAATTGTAATAAATAAAACTAATAAGGAGGAATTATATGCCTTTAATTGAGAAATTTAAAATTAATAATCTCCATAATTATTATGATGTTGAGTTGAATTTTAAAAATGATAAAACTATTTATATTGGTGAAAATGGTGTTGGTAAGACCACTATTCTTTCGATGCTGTATTATTTGCTTGATCTAAACTATGAAAGATTATCAAAATATATTTTTGAGAGTCTTGAAATTGAATTCGAAGGAAAAAAAAGTGTAAGAATAACTAAAAGTGATATTACACAGATAAATTCAGTAGTCAGAAGTCGTAAGGGACGATATCCGAAATATATAGTTGATGAATTAATCAATAAAATTGAACAAGACGAAAATTTGATGAACGAACTATTGAAATTAGAGACTTCGACTGATTTTTTATTTAATTTCGAAGTACGAAAAATATATGAAAAATATCCATCATTACATAATTATCCTAAACCTCTTATTCAAGAACTCATGGTTGAGGTTTTAGAGAGAATTAATCCTGCAGAGTACATGGAACTAATAGGTTATATAGAGGAATTAAAAAATAAGTATAAAATTTTATACTTCCCAACTTATAGAAGGATTGAGGAAGATCTAGTCAAACTAAAGACAGAGCCTGAAAATGTAGGTCCTGGGGGAAGAGCGTTTAATAGTAAATCCAGTGGTGAATTAATCCATTTCGGTATGGAGGATGTTAAGCAGAGGATAGATGAACTATTAAATAAGATTAGTAAAGAAACTAACGAACGTTATAATAATATGACGAGTGGTTTACTAAATACTTTCTCTAATGGAGAAAATATTAAACTTTCTGGTGAAAATTTTGATCCTGAAGAAGTAAATATTGCTCTTTCTAGATTAGGGGATAAAATAACTAAAGAAACTAAATCTATAATTTTAAGTAAGATAAATAAGGGAGAATTGCACAAAGATAAATATCTTGATTATCTAGTTTCAAGTATTCTTAAAAATTACAAAACTTTGGCGGTCATTGATAGTAGAATTAATGATTTTAATAAAAGAGTAAATAAATATCTGTTTAGGAAAAAATTTTATTATAATCCACAGTCGTTAAGGTTAGATATAAAAAGGACTGATAGCAAAGGGGAAACTATATTTAAGAATGATCAGTATGGGGAAAGAGTTGAAGATATTATTAATTTAAGTAATCTTTCATCGGGAGAAAAACAATTAATTTCTACCTTTTCTAAGATATTTTTAGAAGATGAAAAAGAACTTGTTATTCTGTTTGATGAACCTGAGTTATCTTTATCTGTTCCATGGCAGGAGGAATTTATTTATGATATTTCTCAAGCAAATAAGTGTAGATTTTTATTAACAGTAACTCATTCTCCATTTATATATAGAAATCTCCTAGATTATGCAGAAGAGATTGACGATTGTATTAAAGAAAACTCACAAAATAGTGATAACGAATTTTCATTTTTCTTTTTAAATGATGATAATGATGATGAATTACCTTTTTAAATAAGGGGGGGATAATTTGAAATCAGTAACAATAGAAAACCACCTAGAAAGTTTGACAGAATCCTCAGTTATTTGGGAAAGGTATACGAGAGATGCTAAGATTAATCCCAATAGATATTTTGTATTTTATGAAGGAAAAGATAGGCAGTATTATGATTGTCGAATACGAAATTTTACTAACAATTATAACGCATATGAGGTTGGTGGTAAGAGCAAAGTGTTACAATTAGTTGATAAATTTACTCATGAGGAGGGTTATAAATTAAAGAATAAATTATTTTTTATAGATAAAGACTATGAAAGATACCGGCTAGATTCGGATGTATATATGACTCCAAAATACTCAATTGAAAACTTTTACGTAAGTCATACAGTAATCGAGAGAATACTGAAAACACATTTTGGGATAAATGAAGATGATCCAGAGTTTAGCAAGGTATTAGATTTTTTTAATGAAAGATATAAAGAATTTATTCAACATCTGACGGATATGAATCTATGGGCTATTTGTTGTCAATTAAATGAGGTCAAAATAGACTTTGATTTGTTGGGGTTAAAAAATAATGCAGATAAAATAGTTAAAATCAAGCATGAAAAAAAGATAGAATTATTAGTGGAAGATATAAGTTTTAATTTTTTTGAAAGTATGTATGAGAAAATGCTAAGTGAGAAAATTAAAAAAGGTAGTGAAAAGAATGGCAGAGATTATGTCTCGGAGTTATCTATTTTTAGAGATAGACGAGAACACATACGCTACACTTTCGAAAATGATATAGAGGAATACCGTGTTCACATAGAGGATTATTCTAGAGGTAAACAGTTGTTATGGTTTTTAAAAGAGTTTATATTATCCGTAGAAGGTAAGAGTGGAGGTATTCTGAAAAAACAATTTTTTATTGATGATAGAGCTATAATGACAGTGTTTACTAATTGTGCAGATACGCCTGAGTGCTTGAATGACTACTTGAAAAGAAAATGTTGTCTGACTTTTACCTAGTTTATATTATATGGAGAATATTATAAAAAATAGTTATAATTTTAAGCGACAAATTTTAGACATAAAAAATCCTCGGTTCGTTATGAGCCGAGGATTTTTGAGTAGACTTATACTCAATGAAATTCATGAATAAACTAAGCAGGAGCAGTCTGCTCAAAGCACTGGTTTGAAGTGATTTTGAGGAATGCGAAAGCGACTTATTTAGGGTAGATATAGGTCAGGCGACCCCAGTAGGAAGCAGTTGGGTCAAACCAGCCACGGAAGTTGCTGATGTACTGCTTGCCGAGGTAGTTAGACTCTTGAATCTGGATGCGGGTATTGGATTCGACATGAGTCACAACACCAACGTGGCCGTAGCCACCGTCATCCCAGCAGGCGATGGCACCAACCTCAGGTGTACTGCCGGTACGGAATCCAGCTCTTCTGGCACTAGCTGCCCATTGACCGCCGTTGCCCCAGTAATTTCCAGCCCAAGGAGCTAGAGCTTTGGCTCCCCAAGTACATTGACCGACAGGATAAGTTGTCGCATTAGCAGCGGCATAGTTAGGCTGAATATTAGCTGATTGAACGCTTGATTTCTCAACCTGATAGCTAGTTCCAGTCAGGCCGATTAACTGTCCCGCTTTTCTACGATAGACATGGGTGTTAAATAGACCGCTCCCCTTGTGATTCTGAGTATCTACGGTAAACTTGTATGTTCCATTGCCGACCTTATTAGCGGTATACCATTTGATATCATCTTGCCCATTGACTTCTGACCAAGTCGGCAGAATAATATCGCCATCTCCGTAGGCGTCTGTCACTGTCACCTCATAGCGATTAGCCTCAGTTTTCCTGACTGCAACCTTGGCTTGGATTTGGTCGGTAGACATTGAGACGGCATCTGCTGCGTAGCTACGCTCACTGCCGTCCTTATAGGTGACATACACATGGTTGTTATAGGTTCCAGACAAAGCCTGGTGATTACGGATATCAAAGGTTGCGCTGAAGGAGCCATCTCCGTTAGGAGTGGCTGCATACCATTTAAGATTGCTCTGATTGCTAGTGCTCCAAATGGGAACTTGGACAGACTTTATGGGCTTAGATAAAGCTGTTTCAGTGATTTTTACAGTATAGGTTCCTTGTTTGGGGTTGATATTTTCTATAGTAAAAAGTGGCTTTTGCTCCTCTTCAGAAGGCAATTTTCCACTATCAATTTGTGCAGTAGCCCCTGAGAGACCTGTTAAGTCAGGCTTAACATAACTTTCACCGTAAAGGTGGATATTGTAAATCCCTGTGTCGTAGTTATGCTTTCTGAGTTCCACCCGAGCGCTGTAGCTACCATCTGGATTTTTGCTTGCTTCATACCATTGTAGATCATCTTGCCCTTTCTTATCAGACCAAGTAGGAAGAACTACTTTATACATAGTGGCTGGCACATTTTTGACAGTAATTTCCATGATACCAGTTTGAGGGAAGCTGGTTTCAACAGTAGGATTAGGTTTTTCTAAATTGAAAGTGGTCCCGTTTAAGCCAATCATCTTACCATCTTTATTTTCATAAGTATGAATGTGATAAGTTCCATAGCCTTTGTGATTTGAAAGTTCAAATTCAGTAATATCTTGTCCTGCATTGTACCATTTGATATCATCTTGTCCATTTTCATCAGACCAAACAGCATGTAAAATATTGGAATTTAGTTGGTCTTTGTTGCGATTAAAGTGGATTTGAGCAGTTTTCCCTAGGATATTAGTAGTGACATTAATGGCTGGTTTATCGAGAGTAAAGGTTGTTCCATTCAGCCCAATTAATTTTCCATAGAGGTCAATATAGGTATGAACATGAAAGGTTCCGTAACCTGGATGGTTACTCAGGTCAATGTCAGTGTTAGTGGTAGTTGTTGACGGTGCTTCATACCATTTGATATCATCCTGTCCGTTCTCGTCAGACCAAACAGCATGGAGAATACGATGAGGTTCTTGAGCTTGGGAACGGGTATAACTAATAGAGGCTGTACGATCGTTCAGAGTAACATCGACATTGCTGGCACGATCAGTGGGGCCTAGAATTTTGACTTCAGATTCAGGCGTTTCGGTCGCATGAGCTGTAGAGTGACTTGCAAAGAGACCTAGGACAGCTCCGGATAATAAAAACAGTTTTTGATATTTCTTCATAAAACTCCTTTGTGAGAATGGTTTTGGATGGGCCCACCTGTATTATTCGGAAAACTTATTTGAAAATGATAGTAAATTTGACAAGCCCTGAATATTTTCTGTCTAAAATGGGTACAATCCACTCAAGAAGGAGAAGGCTGAAGCCAACAATAATTACGGCAATCATTATAGAAGAGATATTCTTTTTCCCATTAGAATGGAATAAAACGAACGATTGTGATATAATTTAGATAAATAATTCGTAAAAATGCGGTGATTTTTACGTGATGTGTTAGCTCGGTGCGTAAGCACCTATGATATGAACATAGAGGTATCTCAGCTATGAAGCTTTTGGTTGTTGGTTCAGGCGGTCGTGAGCACGCGATTGCTAAGAAGTTATTGGAGTCTCAGGGTGTGGAGCAGGTGTTTGTCGCACCTGGAAATGACGGGATGACCTTGGATGGGTTGGATTTAGTAAACATTGGAATTTCCGAACATTCCAGACTAATCGAATTTGCCAAGGAGAATGATATTGCTTGGTCCTTTATCGGTCCGGATGATGCTCTGGCAGCTGGAATTGTAGATGATTTTAACCAAGCTGGGCTCAAGGCTTTCGGCCCATCTCGTTTAGCAGCGGAGCTGGAGTGGTCCAAGGATTTTGCCAAGGAGATCATGGTTAAATACGGAGTTCCGACAGCAGCCTATGGCACATTTTCCGACTTTGAGAAAGCCAAAGCCTACATCGAAAAGCAGGGAGCGCCTATCGTGGTCAAGGCGGACGGACTAGCTCTGGGCAAGGGTGTGGTCGTCGCAGAGACCGTGGAGCAGGCAGTCGAAGCAGCTCACGATATGCTCTTGGACAATAAGTTCGGCGACAGTGGTGCGCGTGTGGTTATCGAAGAGTTCTTGGACGGCGAGGAGTTCTCCCTCTTTGCCTTTGTCAATGGCGACAAGTTTTACATCCTGCCGACGGCTCAGGATCACAAGAGGGCCTACGATGGGGATAAGGGGCCCAATACAGGCGGTATGGGAGCCTATGCGCCAGTGCCTCACTTGCCACAAAGCGTGGTGGATCAGTCAGTTGAGACGATTATCAAGCCGGTTCTCAAAGGCATGATAGCTGAGGGCCGACCTTATCTTGGCGTGCTCTACGCTGGGCTGATTTTGACAGCCGATGGTCCCAAGGTTATCGAGTTCAACTCGCGTTTTGGCGACCCAGAGACCCAGATTATCCTGCCGCGCCTTACGTCTGATTTTGCGCAGAACATCACGGACATTTTGGACAAGAAAGAGCCTGCTATCACTTGGCTGGATGAGGGGGTGACACTTGGCGTGGTTGTCGCATCAAATGGCTACCCGCTGGACTATGAGAAAGGCTTGCCTCTGCCGGACAAGACAGACGGCGACATCATCACCTACTATGCTGGGGCTAAGTTTGCGGAAAATAGCAGAGCACTGCTGTCAAATGGCGGCCGAGTGTACATGCTGGTTACCACAGCAGATACCGTCTCAGCTGCGCAGAAAAAAATCTACGACCAACTAAAAAAACAAGACACAACAGGCCTCTTTTACCGAACAGACATAGGAAGCAAGGCGGTTAAATAAAAATCTTCTAAAATCTACGATTGACTGTGTTAAAGCCCCTTGAAGAACTTCAGCTCGAACTTTATCGCTTTTCCTTGTCATTCTGAGAATTTTTTCGAGCATTTTCATACTAGCGCTAGCTTAGGCGACGCAGTCGCTAAATACGATAAAGGTCGCCGTGGTGAAAAGACCAGAACAGTGTATGTTCTGGTCTAGGGAAAATTTGAGACTTCGGGCTCAAATTTTAGGAATGAACCCGAAGGTTTGCTTCTGACCCACTACTTAAAACCATTATCAAAAAGAAAAAGGATATTAACAATGAAACCAATTATTTCCATCATCATGGGCTCCAAATCCGACTGGGCAACCATGCAAAAAACCGCTGAAGTCTTAGACCGCTTCGGCGTAGCCTACGAAAAGAAAGTCGTTTCTGCCCACCGTACACCCGACCTCATGTTTCAGCATGCCGAAGAAGCTCGCAGTCGCGGCATTAAGGTCATCATCGCAGGTGCAGGCGGTGCCGCCCATTTGCCAGGTATGGTAGCGGCTAAAACCACTCTGCCTGTCATCGGTGTACCAGTCAAATCACGCGCGCTCAGCGGTCTGGACTCTCTTTATTCGATTGTGCAGATGCCAGGTGGTGTGCCTGTGGCAACTATGGCTATTGGGGAAGCGGGAGCGACAAACGCTGCCCTGACTGCCCTTCGGATCTTGGCCATTGAAGACCAAGACCTAGCAGCAGCGCTAGCAGATTTTGCTGAAGAACAAGGAAAAATCGCTGAGGAGTCTACGAATGAGCTCATCTAAAACAATCGGAATCATCGGTGGCGGTCAGCTGGGTCAGATGATGGCCATTTCTGCTATCTACATGGGGCACAAGGTTATCACGCTGGATCCTGCGGCGGATTGCCCGGCCTCTCGCGTGGCAGAGATTATCGTGGCGCCTTATAATGACGTGGACGCCCTTCGTCAGCTGGCTGAACGTTGCGACGTCCTGACCTATGAGTTTGAGAATGTCGATGCAGACGGTTTGGATGCTGTCATCAAGGAGGGACAACTCCCTCAAGGGACAGACCTGCTCCGCATTTCTCAAAATCGGATTTCTGAGAAGGACTTTCTCGCAAACAAGGCCCAAGTCACCGTGGCACCCTACAAAGTCGTGACTTCTAGCCAAGACTTGGCAAATATTGACCTGTCCAAAAACTATGTTCTCAAGACTGCGACAGGTGGCTATGACGGACATGGACAAAAGGTTATTCGCTCGGTAGAAGACTTGGAAGAAGCCTACGTTTTAGCGAATTCAGCAGCCTGCGTTTTGGAAGAATTTGTCAATTTTGATCTTGAAATTTCTGTCATTGTATCCGGAAATGGCAAGGATGTGACAGTTTTCCCAGTTCAGGAAAACATCCACCGCAACAATATCCTGTCTAAGACCATTGTGCCAGCTCGCATTTCAGCAAATCTGGCTGACAAGGCCAAAGCTATGGCGGTGCGAATCGCAGAACAGCTCAACCTGTCTGGAACGCTTTGCGTGGAAATGTTTGCGACTGCTGATGACATCATTGTCAATGAGATTGCTCCACGACCGCACAACTCTGGGCACTACTCTATCGAAGCCTGCGACTTCTCGCAGTTTGACACCCATATTCTCGGTGTTCTCGGAGCACCATTGCCAGCTATCCACCTGCATGCGCCAGCCGTCATGCTCAACGTGCTCGGCCAGCATGTTGAGGCCGCTGAAAAATATGTCACAGAAAATCCAAGCGCCCACCTCCACCTGTATGGTAAAATAGAAGCGAAACACAACCGCAAAATGGGACATGTGACTTTGTTTAGTAGTGAACCAGACGAGGTTGAAGAGTTTGGGAAAGGGATTGATTTTTAAGAAAATTCTGCGGAGAAAATGTTATAGATGAAACCAATTATCCCGAAAAGTCCAGAAGTTCCGAAAGAGTTCTCTGATAAAGAAATTTCCTTTTTGACTAAGAGTGTTTTTGGGGAAATAATCGAACCTCAGCCGTGTGACGTTTTATTTGTTTTCAGTGGGACTCACCCAGGCCACTGGGAAAAAGCTATTGAGGCTTATCAAAAAGGCTATGTAAGACGAATCATTGTGACTGGCGGCCGAAGTTTGACGGGAACGCCTCATCCGGATTGGAATGGATATACAGAGGCAGAGGTTATTATTCAGCATCTGCTGGCTGCGGGCATTCCTGAAGAAGCGATTAAATCTGAAAACTCATCTAGCAATACTTTAGAAAACGTACTGTTTGCCAAAGAAATTTTTGATTTTAACACTGTTGAGACCGTTATGTTCATTTGCAAAAGCCACGCGACTGGTAGGCAATGGCGGACTTTGGCTCAGCACTTACCGAAGCATCTTCGCTATATCCCTTATACCTTCAATGCCTTTTACAAGGATGTTGAGATTGGTCGGGATAGCTGGATGAATACAGAAATTGGCAAGTCCAGAGTTTGGGGAGAATATCTGCGGCTTCTTCATTATGGAGAAAAGGGAGATATTTTAAAGTTAGATGTTGAATTGTGATATAGGAGGTTTCTATGATTCAAATCATCGTTAATGCTTTTTTGGAAGAAGGCAAATAAACTGCCGTTGTAGAAGTGCTTTTTGCCAGCGCTGACCATGAAAAAGTAAAAGCCAAATATCAGGAATTAAAGATTCAATATCCAGACAATTATCTGGCTATCTATGATTTGCCATTGGATACAGATCTGAGTAGCTTGCCGCACTATCCGTCGGTGGCGATAAGCAAGGAGGAGTTTGATTAGCCTATGAAAACTATCGGTCTGATTGGTGGCATGAGTTGGGAAAGCACCACATCTTACTACCAAATTATTAATGAAACCATCAAAAAAGAGCTGGGTGGCCTGCATTCTGCTAAGATTCTACTTTATAGTGTTGATTTTGCAGAGATTGAGCATTATCAGGCAGTCGGAGACTGGGAGAAAAGCGGTCAACTTTTGGCAGATGTTGCTAAGCGCTTGGAGCAAGCAGGTGCAGATTTCATTGTTATTTGCACCAACACCATGCACAAGGTTGCTCCGCAGATACAAGAAAAGATTACGATTCCAATCTTGCATATTGCACAGGCAACTGCGCAGGCCTTGTTGGCTGACGGTATTCAAAAAGTCGGTCTTCTCGGGACTAAGTACACCATGACCCAAGATTTTTACAAGGAGAAATTAATAGAGTCTGGGTTAGAAGTGCTGATTCCAGACCAAGCTGGTATTACAGAGGTCAATCGGATCATTTATGACGAACTCTGTCTAGGGGATATCAAAGAAAGCTCAAAGCAGACTTATCTTACCATTATAGATGATTTGAAAAAAGCTGGCGCAGAAGCTGTTATCTTGGGTTGTACCGAGATTGGTCTCCTCGTCAAGCAATCCGACACTGACTTGCCTCTCTACGACACAACGATGATTCATGCAGAGAAAGCAGCTGGGTGGGCGGTAAATAAGTGATTATAGAAGACAAGTGCAATCGTAAGGTAGGTCATGTGACAGTGTTTAGTGATGCGCCGGATGAGGTTGAGGAGTTTGGGAAAGGGATTGATTGGTAAATGAAGAGAGTATCCAGATATCTAATTATTTCTCAAGAAAACAAATTAAAGAAGAATTTAGACTTTAATATAAAACAATTCTAGGGAGGAGTTTATGCAGAATAACAACCCTAAAATACAATTTACGCCAAAACAATGGGTAAGTTTTGGTTTGTTTTTTTTGATAATGTTACTGAATTACTATTATCCAAATCAACAATTATTAATTTTTTTATTCTCTATATATTATTTCTCCATGTTAGCACTTTGGCGGAAGGAAATTATAAAGAAGTGGACAGATACAAGAAAAAGTAGAGAAAAGGTCCGAGAGCGTGTCTATTTTTATGTAACAGACTTAGGTCATGAAACCGACATTGTCAAAAGACGAAAAATTGACGAAGTGTCTCTGATAACAGCGTATGGAATATTTTTTGCAGTAGTTCTAAGTTTTTATTTATTTAATCAAGTTGGAATAGATTTACGTAAAATAAAAATTTTCGGTAGTGATTTGAATGTAGCTCATGTAGCCATTTTATTAGTACTTATAGCTATTATATTAAAATTGAGATATCACTGGACTCCCATATATTATTTTATAATTCCTATTACTTCTTTAAGTCTATTATCGGTTAAAATTGAAGATGTGGGTACTACTGAGTCAATTGTTAAGTATTTTTGCTTTGTGATAATAATGTATCTGATTTTCACTTTGTTGCTGCCGGTTCCTTATCTTCGAAAAGTGACTAATTCAACATTAATTTTTGGAGCATTATTTTCTATCATAGTTCCCACCTTAATGGAACATATATTATCAAACTATGTTATAGGTCAGTTTGCACAATCCACCATGACGGTGCAAAACTTATCAAATGTTTTACCTAGGGATTTTTATGATTCATTATACAAAAGTGGATTTATTAAAGAGATTAATGAAACTATTGAATTATTATTTTTAGTAATAATAAAAAGTAAGCTGAAAATATTTTCAACTATTAATTTTTTATGGTTATCTGGCTATGTACTTGGTAGTTTTATTATTAATATTAAATTGAAACTAGGAGAATTGAGAGCCTCTAACATATATGATAGTATATTATACAGTGAAAACGCTACATATGAAGATTTGAGAGATGCAATTTATTTTGGTGGTGAAACTTATAAAAATCGTATTATTGATAATGCTACCTATAGAAAAATTATATATAATGAGGAGTCAAAAAGAGAGTTCTTAAAAATTGAACATTTTTGTGTTATAAATTTATTCATAAATTTTTGGAGAAGTTGTGTAAATAAGTTGCAACAGTGTATTAAATAAGAGATGAAATCAATCTTGCGACCGTAGGTCGCCCACTAGATACTTCCCTGCAACCAAACTATCAGTTTGGTTGCAGGGAAGTTGTGAGCCTTTAAAGGCTCACAACTTGGAAATGGAACTCTGTAAGAGGTCACTTCTGTTCCCACTACTTAAGGCAAGTATAAAAGGAAAGGAAAAATTAATTATGATCAACCGTTACTCTCGTCCCGAAATGGCGAATATTTGGACTGAGGAAAATAAGTACAAGGCTTGGCTGGAGGTTGAGGTTCTGGCTGATGAGGCCTGGGCTGAGCTGGGTGAGATTCCCAAGGAAGATGTGGCCTTGATTCGTGAGAAGGCTGGGTTTGACATCGACCGCATCTTGGAGATTGAGCAGGAGACGCGCCACGATGTGGTGGCCTTTACGCGGGCGGTTTCTGAGACGCTGGGCGAGGAGCGCAAGTGGGTGCACTATGGCCTGACCTCGACCGACGTGGTGGATACAGCCTACGGTTACCTCTACAAGCAGGCCAATGACATCATTCGTGAGGATCTGCGTCGCTTCACCGACATCATTGCGGAGCGGGCACGGGAGCACAAGTTCACCATCATGATGGGACGGACCCACGGGGTACATGCGGAGCCGACGACTTTCGGTCTTAAGCTCGCGACCTGGTACAGCGAAATGAAGCGTAATATCGAGCGTTTCGAGATTGCGGCTGCGGGTGTGGAAGCTGGGAAAATCTCTGGTGCGGTTGGGAACTTTGCTAACATTCCGCCATTTGTGGAAAGTTATGTCTGTGAGAAATTAGGCATCCGTCCGCAGGAGATTTCGACTCAAGTTCTGCCACGTGATCTCCATGCTGAATACTTCTCAGCTCTAGCCTTGATTGCAACCTCTATCGAGCGTATGGCAACTGAGATTCGCGGTCTGCAAAAGTCTGAGCAGCGCGAAGTCGAAGAGTTCTTTGCCAAGGGACAAAAAGGTTCTTCAGCAATGCCTCACAAACGCAATCCTATCGGCTCTGAAAATATGACTGGTCTGGCGCGTGTCATTCGAGGCCACATGGTGACGGCCTTTGAGAATGTCTCTCTCTGGCATGAGCGCGACATTTCCCACTCATCAGCTGAGCGGATTATCGCACCGGACACGACCATTCTCATCGACTATATGCTCAACCGCTTTGGTAATATCGTCAAGAACTTGACCGTCTTTCCAGAAAACATGAAGCGCAACATGAACTCAACTTTTGGTCTTATCTTTAGCCAGCGGGCTATGTTGACCTTGATTGAGAAAGGCATGACTCGGGAGCAGGCTTATGATCTGGTGCAGCCAAAGACTGCTCAGTCTTGGGACAATCAAGTAGACTTCAAGCCTCTGCTCGAAGCGGACCCAGAAGTGACTTCCCGTCTGACTCAAGAAGAAATTGATGAAATCTTCAATCCTATTTACTACACCAAGCGCGTAGATGAAATCTTCAAGCGCGTGGGGCTGGATTAAACAAAAAAATAGGCGCTTCTTAGGGAAGTGCCTATTTGCTTTATCTTAAATTTGACTGGCCAGTTGTCCGATTTTCTTGAGCATTTCTTGACGTTGTTGGTCTGTTTTGCGTTCTACTCCGTTGAGCTCGGTCAGTTTGACTGGAGAAATTCCACAAAGTTTCAGGATTTGATTTTTAAGCACCTTACCGTAGTCTTGAACGAAAGGCAGGGCAAAACCTGGAGTATTATGGCTGGTGATAATCCAGCCGGATTTCCCTTGCAGGTGGCCTTGGAGTCCGACTTTCTTATAAGAGTAGGCAAAGTCAGCCGCAAAGACGCGGTCGATAAAGCCTTTGAGAATGGCCGGCATACCGCTCCACCAGATAGGGAAAATGAAAATCAGATGGTCTGCCCAAGTGATTAAATCTCGGTATTTGGCCATTTCAGGGTCTTTATGCAGATCACGGCGTCTGTGTTCTTGGTCAAAGCGTAAGATAGGGTCAAAATTTTCAGCATACAAGTCCAAGGTTTTTACCTCATGCTTCTTAGAAAGGTTGCTTTGAACCTCTTTGAGAATAGCAGTATTGAAGCCAGTTGGGCTGGGGTGGGTGTAAATAATCAAGGTTTTCATGATCGTTCTCCTTTGATATAAATGTCAAGCATGTGCTCGATCGTGCTTTGGATGGCTTGAGGATCAAGGTCTTGTCCGATAGGACTGTTGGTCAGAACGGCTAGGCCTGTGATAAAGCTCCAAAAGTGAAAAAGGCTTTCTGCTTCGCTATTGCTAAAATTTTCCTCCTCGCGAAGCTTTAAAACAAGCTCCTTAAATTTATCAAATCCAGGCAGGTCAGACTCCAAGAGAATGGTGTCCTGAGTCACCTTCATATATTTAAAAGGAAATTTGATAAAGAGAGCTTCGAAAAAATGAGGGTAGGTCTTGGCAAAAATAATGAAATTAAGTCCAAGCCGGGTCAGCTGATCACGCGCAGAACCTGTCGCATCAATATTTTCATTGATTTCCTGATTGAGAAACAGCGAAAGCTGGGTCAAAACTACCTTAAGGTAGCCTTCCTTGCTCTCAAAATGGCGGTAGGGGCTGCCGTGAGTTACACCGCAGGCCTTGGCAACAGTCCTGAGCGAAAGCTGTTCAATTCCGTGTTTTCCGATTTCGTCAATCCCTGTTTGGATGAGTTGTTCTTTCAGCTGGGCAGTATTGCGTTTCATTCATTTTCTCCTAAAGTATACACTGTCTACTTATCTATCTTTAGTATACACTGTCTACTTTTTCTTGTCAACTAATTTGATGCTTTCTTCTAGTCTAGGATGTGACAGAATTTGCTTTCAGTAAGATAAAATGTTAAAATAATATCAAAATGATAGCGCTTTCTTTTTAGGGCGAATTGCTCGTTGTAAAGAAACGCTGAGAAACGGAGGACACCTATGAAGAAAATTATCAATAATCCAACAGCGGTTGTGGACGAGATGCTGGACGGCTTGGCCTATATTCACAGCGATTTGGTTTATCGGGTGGAGGGCTTCGATATCATTGCCCGTAAGAGCGAGAAGACAGGCAAGGTTGGCTTGATTTCTGGCGGTGGCAGTGGTCATGAGCCTTCCCACGCGGGTTTTGTCGGTGAGGGCATGCTGTCAGCCGCTATTTGCGGAGCAGTCTTTACTTCGCCAACACCTGACCAAGTCTTGCAGGCTATCAAGGAAGCAGATGAGGGAGCTGGGGTCTTCATGGTGATCAAGAATTACTCCGGTGACATCATGAACTTTGAAATGGCTCAGGAAATGGCTGAGATGGAAGGGATTGAGGTGGCTAGTGTCGTCGTAGATGATGATATCGCAGTGGAAGACAGCCTCTATACCCAAGGTCGCCGCGGAGTGGCTGGCACCATTCTTGTCCATAAGATTCTAGGGAATGCGGCGCGTGCAGGCAAATCTCTGACTGAAATCAAGGCTCTGGCTGATGAGCTGGTCAAACATATTCACACGGTTGGCTTGGCTCTGAGCGGGGCAACCGTACCGGAAGTCGGCAAGCCTGGTTTTGTTTTGGCTGATGATGAGATAGAGTTCGGTATTGGCATCCATGGTGAGCCAGGCTATCGCAAGGAAAAGATGCAGCCGTCTAAGGACTTAGCTAAAGAATTGGTCGAAAAACTCAGTCAGTCCTTTGAGCTCAAATCTGGCAAAAAAATTGGTATCCTCATCAATGGTATGGGGGCAACACCGCTCATGGAGCAGTATGTCTTTGCGGCAGATGTAGCAAATCTCCTGGCAGATGCTGGAGTCGAAGTTGTTTACAAAAAGCTGGGTAATTACATGACCTCCATTGATATGGCGGGGATTTCTCTGACCTTTATCCAGCTGGACCAGCCAGACTGGCTGAAAGCTCTCAACAGTCCTGTCACAACAGCCGCTTGGTAAGGAGGTGCTTATGGACGCAGCAAGAGCAAAAAAATGGATGCAGTTGTTCAACGAGAAGATCCAGGACCAGAAAGTCTATCTGTCTGATCTCGACACTCCCATCGGCGACGGTGATCATGGCGCCAATATGGCCAGGGGAATGGCGGCAGCAGTAGAGAGTCTAGCTGCTAAGGACTTTGCCAGTGCGGCTGAGGTTTTTCAGGCTGTTTCTATGCAGCTGATTAGCAAGGTCGGCGGTGCTTCCGGACCTCTCTATGGCTCAGCTTTCATGGGTATGGCCAAAGCTGAAAAAGACGGCAAAGACTTGTCAGAAGTCATCCAAGCTGGGCTGGACATGATTCAGAAGCGGGGCAAGGCTGTGCCGGGTGAGAAGACCATGGTGGATGTCTGGTCGGGGCTTCCCATTTCTCTGCAGTCCGGAGACTTGACGCGTGAAATGATTGGTTCCCTAGTGGAAGCGACTAAGGATTTGAAGGCGACCAAGGGGCGGGCTTCCTATGTCGGTGAGCGCTCTATCGGTCATATCGATCCCGGTTCGGCTTCATCTGGTCTCCTCTTTGAGGCTCTTCTAGAAACGGAGGCAGGCTGATGGCAGATACTGGCATTCTTATCATTTCCCATTCCAAAAACCTGGCCCAAGGCTTGTTTGACCTCATTTCGCAGGTGGCGGCAGATGTGGCCATCAGCTATGTGGGCGGGTTGGACGACGGTAGCATTGGGACCAGCTTTGAAGGGATTCAGGCAGCTTTAGATGCCAATGACAAGGACACTATTTTGGCCTTTTTCGATCTGGGTTCGGCTCGGATGAATCTGGAAATGGTCGCGGACTTTTCTGATAAGGAAATCATTATCAATAATGTTCCCTTGGTAGAAGGATCCTATACGGCTGCTGCTCTTCTACAAGCCGGGGCAGATTTGCCTAATGTTTTGCTTCAGGTCCGTGAATTAGAAATAAAAAAATAGCCGTTTTTCTAAAGACTTGATAAACGACTTCATTTGCAAAATAAGGAACATTTTATATCAAAAAGCTGGGATTGAATCCAGCTTTTTTGCTTTATCATTGTACTAATTTTCAGGGGAACAGCCAGTGTTTCTTATTTTTTCTTCTTTAAATTGATTAAAAATAGGACGAAATCATAAGTTTCGTTTACTTTTTGACAGAATTCACCTTTTAATGAACAAAAATTACTAGAATGGATTGCAAATTGGTATAGATAGACTTATAATAGATATAAGTACACAAGATGAAAGAAAAAACGACAGCCGATTAGAAGCCATCGTTTTCAATCTTAGTGGTCCCGATTGCAGGAAATGAACTTAATCTTGAAGAAGTCACCGCGTTTGTAAGTTTCGCTGTACTCTAAGATCTGGCCAGTGCTTTCCAGCTGGGTAATCTTCACCTGATGAACAGTCGGGAAGTTGGTATCAACTTCCAGTACTTTCGCAACATCTTTTGGTGTTGGGAAGACAATTTCATTGGTCTCTTCAAAATGCTCATCATTCATGTGAATGTGGTAGTCAGTTTTGAAGCGATTGTAGATAGAGCTGTAGTAGTCCATATCTGGATAGTTAGGATTGATGTATTGCTCAGGGATATAGGTTTGGTGATAGATATAGACTTTATCGCCAGTCCGTCTGATCCGGTCAATCTTATAGTAGAACTGCGTTGGTGCCAGTTCTAGCTTATCCAAGATTTTCAGGTCATTCCCACGCTTGATGGAGAGAACAGTCACCTTATCTTTTTGGATAGGGAAGGTCTCAACGTCAGAAAATTCCACCAGCTTGTGCTTTCTTGCACGTGAAACGAAGGTTCCCTTGCCTTGCTGGCGGATGATGTAGCCATCGTTGGCCAGTTCATTCAAAGCGCGGACAACAGTAATGGAGCTGACATTAAACATCTGAATCAGCTCAGCCTCTGTGTAAAACTTATCGCCATTTTCAAATTTGCCAGAAATGATTTGCTGCTTGAGCTCATCTTTGATTTGTTGGTATTTTGGAATAGCCATTTTGTTCACCTCTCTTTTTTTACTTTTCTTACTTAAGATTTTAACATATTTTTAAAAAAAATGTTGACATTTATGCAAAAATTTATTATATTAATATTAATAAGAGATGAAAGCGGTTTTACACCGAAGGGAACATCAGATGGCAAGATTCAAAATTGGTCATTCTTTCTGTTTGGATGATCGGGAGTTTAAGATTTTATCGGGAGCCATTCACTATTTTCGGGTACAGCCTGAGGATTGGTATCATTCCCTTTATAATCTCAAAGCTCTGGGCTTTAATACAGTGGAGACCTATCTTCCCTGGAATATGCACGAACCCCAAAAAGGTGTCTTTGATTTCCAAGGGATTTTAGATATTGAGGCATTTTTACAGACGGCTCAGGATTTGGAACTTTATGCCATTATCCGCCCTTCGCCTTTTATCTGCGCGGAGTGGGAGTTCGGTGGTCTGCCGGCCTGGCTGCTCAATGAAAATATGCGCATCCGCTCATCAAATGAGGCCTTTCTGCAGGCTGTAGCCAGCTATTATGACGAGCTGCTGCCGCGACTGACTCCAAGGCTGCTGGACAATGGGGGAAATATCCTCATGATGCAGGTGGAAAATGAGTACGGTTCTTATGGGGAAGACAAGGCCTACCTGAGAGCAATCAGACAGCTCATGGAAGAACGAGGTGTAACCTGTCCGCTCTTTACTTCAGACGGGCCTTGGCGGGCTACGCTTCGAGCGGGTACGCTGATTGATGACGATGTCTTTGTGACAGGAAATTTCGGCTCCAAGGCAGATTACAATTTTGCCCAGCTGCAGGAATTCTTTGACGAGCATGGCAAAAAGTGGCCGCTCATGTGTATGGAGTTCTGGGATGGCTGGTTCAATCGCTGGAAAGAGCCTGTCATCAAGCGAGATCCAGACGAACTGGCTCAAGCTGTTCACGAAGTGCTCCAGCAGGGCTCAATCAATCTCTATATGTTTCATGGCGGTACCAACTTTGGCTTTATGAACGGCTGTTCGGCCAGAGGTGTCATTGACCTGCCACAGGTAACTTCCTATGACTATGATGCTCTACTTGATGAGCGAGGCAATCCGACGGATAAGTACTATGCAGTCCAGAGGATGCTGAAAGAGCATTATCCAGAGTATCCGCAGATGGAGCCGCTGGTGAAAGAGGCTTTTGAACTCAGGAATATTCCGCTCAGTCAGAAGGTCAGTCTCTTTGAGACACTGCCTGACTTGGCAGAGCCTATCGAAAGTCTCTATCCAATGAAGATGGAGGAGCTGGGGCAAAATGTCGGCTACTTGCTATATCGGACTTGGGCTAGTTGGGATGCTGATCAGGAAAGGCTCCGTGTCATTGACGGCCGCGACCGGATGCAGCTCTATGTGGACGGTCAGCACATTGCAACCCAGTACCAGACAGAAATCGGTCAGGATATTATGGTGGACGGCCAGAAAAAGGCAGAGCACCAGCTTGACATTCTGATGGAAAATATGGGCCGGGTCAATTATGGGCACAAACTCTTGGCAGATACCCAGCAGAAGGGCATTCGTACCGGTGTCTGCAAGGATCTGCACTTCCTGCTTGACTGGCAGCATTATCCACTGCCACTGGACCATCCAGAAAAGATCGACTTTTCAAAAGAGTGGCAGGAAAATCAACCAGCTTTCTACGCTTTTGACTTTAAAATGAAAGCGCTTAAAGATACTTATCTGGAACTGTCCGACTTTGGCAAGGGCGTCGTCTTTGTCAACGGTGTCAGCATTGGCCGCTTCTGGAATGTCGGACCGACCTTATCGCTTTATATCCCGCACAGCCTGCTCAGAGAAGGCGACAATCGCATCATTATCTTTGAGACAGAAGGGATCTATAGCGAAACCATTCACTTAGTTAACCAACCTACATTTAAAACAATAAAGGGGGAAAATCTATGACAATAGTAGGTGCACGTATCGATGGACGTTTGATCCATGGACAGGTAGCCAATCTTTGGACTACCAAGCTCAACATTTCACGCATTATGGTGATTGACGATGAGGTAGCTGAAAATGCTATCGAAAAGAGCGGGCTCAAGCTTGCAACGCCAGCTGGCGTGAAACTCAGTGTCTTGCCGATTGCTAAGGCAGCAGAAAATATCTTGGCTGGCAAGTATGATTCGCAGCGACTCTTGATTGTTGCTCGCAAGCCAGACCGCTTCCTGCGGTTGGTCGAAGCTGGTGTTCCGCTGGAAACGCTGAACGTCGGCAATATGTCTCAGTCAGACGAAACTCGCTCTATTACTCGCTCTATCAATGTGGTAGATGCAGATGTTGAAGCCTTTCACAAGCTTCATGAAAAAGGAGTAAAACTGACAGCGCAAATGGTTCCCAACGATCCGGTTGAGGACTTCATGAAGTTATTAAAATAAGACAAAATTTTAGGAGGACATTGTTATGATACAATGGTGGCAAATTTTACTACTCACTTTGTACTCAGCTTATCAAATCTGTGATGAGTTGACCATCGTTTCGTCAGCAGGATCTCCTGTATTTGCTGGTTTCATTACTGGCTTGATTATGGGCGATTTGACGACCGGTTTGTTTATTGGTGGTAGCCTGCAATTGTTCGTTCTTGGTGTGGGGACATTTGGTGGAGCTTCTCGTATTGATGCGACATCAGGTGCCGTTTTGGCGACAGCCTTCTCCGTAGCACAAGGCATTAAGCCAGAGTTGGCTATCGCGACAATCGCAGTACCGGTAGCAACTTTGCTAACTTACTTTGATATCTTAGGCCGTATGACAACGACTTATTTCGCGCACCGTGTGGATGCAGCAGTTGAACGCTTCGACTATAAAGGTATTGAACGCAACTATCTCTTAGGTGCCCTTCCTTGGGCTCTGTCTCGTGCCCTCCCAGTCTTTCTGGCTCTGGCATTTGGTGGAGCATTTGTACAAGCGATAGTAGATGGTGTTGCTGGTGTGAAATGGCTGGCTGCAGGATTGACACTGGCTGGTCGTATGTTACCAGGACTTGGATTTGCTATCTTGCTTCGTTACCTTCCAGTTAAACGTAATCTTCACTACTTAGCTCTTGGTTTTGGCTTGACGGCTATGCTGACTGTGCTTTACTCAAACATTCAAACTTTGGGTGGGGCTGTATCTAGTATTGTTGGGACTCTTCCAAAAGATGCTGCGATCACATTTGCCAACAACTTCAAAGGTTTGTCTATGATTGGTGTAGCTATCTTTGGTATCTTCCTTGCAGTACAGCATTTCAAATACAGCCAAAGAACAGTAGTTGCTGCGCCAGCTGCTAGCACAAAATCAGAAAGTGAGGAAATTGAAGATGACGAACTCTAATTATAAATTAACAAAAGAAGATTTTAAACAAATCAATAAACGCAGCTTGTTCACTTTCCAATTAGGCTGGAACTACGAGCGGATGCAAGGGTCAGGTTATCTCTACATGCTCTTGCCTCAGCTGCGCAAAATGTACGGAGATGGCACTCCAGAATTGCAAGAAATGATGAAATTGCATACGCAATTCTTCAATACATCACCTTTCTTCCACACCATTATTGCAGGTTTTGACCTAGCTATGGAAGAAAAAGACGGTGTTAAATCAAAAGATGCGGTCAATGGTATCAAGACAGGTCTTATGGGACCATTTGCTCCTCTTGGAGACTCCATCTTTGGCTCTCTTGTGCCAGCCATCATGGGATCTATCGCTGCTACCATGGCTATTGCAGGCCAGCCTTGGGGAATTTTCCTTTGGATTGCTGTAGCAGTTGCTTATGACATTTTCCGTTGGAAACAGTTAGAATTCGCCTACAAAGAAGGGGTCAATCTCATCACCAACATGCAAAGTACTTTGACAGCTCTTGTTGAAGCGGCTTCTGTATTGGGTATCTTTATGGTGGGTGGTTTGATTGCTACTATGATCAACTTTGAAGTATCCTGGGTATGGAACATCGGTGAAAAAGCTATTGATTTCCAAGACATGATGAATCTGATTTTCCCACGTTTGATTCCAGCAGTCTTTACAGGCTTTATCTTCTGGCTCTTGGGCAAGAAAGGAATGAACTCTACCAAGGCTATCTTCATTATCATTATCATGGCAGTAAGCTTCTCTGCTATCGGCTACTTCCTGCTGGGACAAGTGCCAGAATAATGGAGTGATTTATGAGTAAGAAATTAGTTTTAGTCAGTCATGGTCGCTTTTGTGAAGAACTGAAAACCACTACGGAAATGATTATGGGGCCTCAGGAAGATATCCATGCAGTAGCCCTGCTTCCGGAGGAAGGTCCAGAAGACTTCGTAGCTAAATTCTTAGAGACGGTCAAAGATTTTGAGGATTACTTGGTCTTTGCGGATCTCTTGGGGGGCACTCCTTGTAATGTAGTCAGCCGTTTCATTATGGAAGGACAGGATATCGAGCTTTATGCGGGGGTCAATCTGCCCATGGTCATTGAGTTTATTAACTCTTCTTTGACAGGAGCAGAAGTTAGCTATCCATCCAAGGCAGCAGAGAATATTGTTAAGGTCAATGATGTCTTGGCTGATCTAATGGATGATGAAGATGAATAAAAGCTTGAACAGCCACTTCTAGTTAGGTCAAGTCCTTGCGCTGTCAGCAGATGGGAGACTGATGATAGCTGAGGATTGACCACAGTGGTTGATTCAAGCATACTGGTCTAAGAGGAATTTGGGAGATGCCTCTTGGCCTAGGGAAATGGATGGTTCAGCATTGCAAAATGCAGTCGCTGTCTGGTTTGAAAAAGCTTGTTAAAAGCATATTTCAAGCCTAGCCATCGTCGCGGGGGTGGGACAGCGAGCCGAAAATCTTGGATTTTCTGGATTTCTGTCTCGCTCCCCCTTTTTTCAAAATAATGGAAAGGAATGAGAAAGAGAATGTTAGATTATTCACAGGAAGAATTGCAGCGTCTGGGGGCTGACATCACAACGAGAGAAATCTATCAGCAGCCTGAGGTTTGGCAGGAAGCCTTTGACAGTTACAAGGCTCAAGCCACAGCTATCGCTGCTTTTCTGAAAAAAATCGAGAACAAACATGACTACATCAAGGTCATTTTTTCCGGAGCTGGCTCATCAGCCTATGTCGGAGATACTTTGACTCCTTATTTTAGGCAGATTTATGATGAGCGCAAATGGAATTTCAACGCCATTGCAACGACAGATATCGTGGCCAACCCCTTGGTGCATCTGAAGAGAGAAGTACCGACGGTACTGGTTTCCTTTGCCCGCAGCGGAAATTCCCCAGAAAGTGTAGCGACCGTGGACTTGGCCAAGCAGTTGGTAGATGACTTGTACCAGATTACCATTACTTGTGCTGTCCAAGGCAAGCTAGCCCAGCAGGCCCAAGGTGATGAAAAGAATCTTTTGCTCCTGCAGCCGGAAGCTTCTAATGATGCTGGCTTTGCCATGACCTCTAGCTTCAGCTCTATGATGCTGACAGCCCTTTTGGTCTTTGACCGGGCTGAACTAGACCAGAAGGAAGCTAAGGTTGCGGCTTTGATTCAGCTCAGTCAAGATGTTTTAGGCCGCGTTGCAGATGTGCAGCAGCTGGTTGATTTGGATTTCAGTCGGGTCATTTATCTGGGGGTAGGGCATTTCTTTGGTTTGGCACATGAAGCCCAGCTTAAGATTTTAGAGTTGACAGCCGGCCAAATTGCGACCATGTACGAAAGCCCAGTCGGTTTCCGGCATGGACCTAAGTCGCTGATTAACCAAGACACCGTCGTTCTGGTCTTTGGTTCGGCAGATGCCTATACCAAGGCTTATGATTTGGATTTGGTGCGGGAAGTGGCTGGTGACGGGATTGTCCGCAGGCTGGTGATGCTGACTGACCGGGAGGAGCAGTTGGAAGGAGTCGAGCAAGTAGTGCTAAGTACCCAAGAGCCTCTGGGAGATAGCTATCGCATCTTCCCTTACATTGTTTACGCTCAGCTCTTTGCCCTCTTGTCCTCGCTCAAGGTCAAAAACCGTCCAGATACACCGTCTCCGACAGGCACGGTCAATCGTGTAGTACAGGGAGTTATCATTCACCCTTTTGGGCAGTAAGAAAAGGAAAAGTTATGGAGAAATTACAAATCAGTCACAAAAAAGTGAGCCATTTGAAAAAACTATCAAACGAGCAGGGGATTATCGGGGCTTTGGCCATTGACCAGCGTGGCTCGCTCAAGAAAATGCTGGCCAGCGGAGAAGATGCGCCATCTGGTGACCAAGCTCTGGTTCAGTTTAAAGAATTAATCTCTAGTCAGCTGACGCCCTATGCCAGCTCCATCCTGTTGGATCTGGAGTTCGGTCTGCCAGCAGCCGAGCTGCGAGCTGCGTCCTGTGGGCTAATAGTGGCCTACGAGAAGACCGGCTATGATGCGACAGCCGAGGGCCGCCTGCCGGACTTGCTGCCTAACTGGTCAGCTAGTCGCATCCGAGACATGGGCGCAGATGCCGTTAAGGTCTTGATTTACTATGATGTGGACGACAAGCCAGAAATCAACGATATCAAGCAGGCCTGGGTTGAGCGCGTGGGCAGTGAATGCTTAGCTGAGGATATTCCCTATTTTCTGGAGATTTTGACCTATGACGCTAAGAGTGACAGTGTCTTGGACGCTAACTATGCCAAGCTTAAGCCGCATAAGGTCAACGAGGCAGTCAAACTCTTTTCAGATTCCCGCTATCATGTAGATGTCTTAAAGGTTGAAGTGCCGGTCAATATGAACTTTGTCGAGGGCTTCACAAAAGAAGGAGTTCAGCCAGTCTACAGCGTGACGGAAGCCCGAGCTTTCTTTAAAGAACAGTCAGATGCGACGCACTTGCCTTTCATTTTCCTCAGCGCTGGTGTCAGTGCCGAGCTTTTCCAAGAAACGCTGCGGCTAGCCCATGAAGCGGGCTCACAGTTTAACGGCGTTCTGTGTGGACGGGCTACCTGGAAGGATGCAGTCTCAGTCTTTGCCCAAGAGGGAGCTGCAGCAGCTCAAGCGTGGCTGGACGAGACAGGCCGTCAGAATATCGAGGATCTTAATCAAGTCTTGCGCCAAACAGCGGTGTCTTGGGTGGACAAGCTTGACCTGCCTTTTGAAGACAGGACTTGGCAAGTTCGTGATTTTTAGCAGGATAGATAAAAGAGGTTTTGTATGAAATCTTACCGAGAATCCATTTTTGGCAAGCTGGGCGGTCAGGAGATTCTGGCTTATACTTTTGAAAACGATCGAGGTTATCGACTGACAGTCATGAACTACGGAGCGACCGTCATCCAGTATGTCACTCCTGATAAAAATAATCACTTTGACAATATCGTCGTTGGCTTTGATCAGTTTGAGGACTATATTGGGAACAGCCCTAAGCACGGAGCCAGCATTGGTCCAGTTGCTGGACGTATTGCTGGTGCAACATTTGATCTGAATGGTCAGACCTTTCAGCTAGAGGCCAATAATGGCTTAAACTGCAACCATAGTGGATCCAGCGGCTGGGACAGTAGCGTTTTTGAAGTAGAGGAAGTCAGTAATGACGGACTTACCTTTTATACAGAGCGGACTGACGGAACTGGCGGCTTCCCGGGCAATCTGAAAATCTGGATTTCCTATACCCTGACAGAGAAGGGCAAGCTGGAAATCTCCTATCAAGTCCAGACAGATCAAGATACCTTGGTCAATCCGACCAACCACAGCTATTTCAACCTGTCAGGTCGTTTCAATCAGCCCATTGATGACCATATCCTGCAGCTCAATACTGGTGGTGTCTATCCTATCGCAGCTGACGGTCTTCCTGAAAAAAAGGCTGATGCAGAGCGTGACTTTGTCAAGAAGCTGACCAAGGGCGCTTCCCTTAAAGAAATTTTCGCTGCGACCGATGAGCAAATTCGGCTAGTATCTGGCTTGGATCATCCTTTTGCTCTAAACCCAAGCCGAGATCAGGCAGGGACGCTCTATTATCCAGCATCGGGCCGCCGCCTGACTATTGAGACTCAGGCGCCCTGCTTAGTGATTTATTCAGCGAATTGTGTGGATGATTCGGTTCAGTTTGACGGCCAGCCTATGATTCAGCATAATGGCTTGGCTCTGGAAGCCCAGGCCCTGCCGGATGCCATTCACAGCAGCCAGCAGTCAGATGTCATTCTCAAGGCCGGTCAGATTTTTACCAGCAGGACGGTGTATTTTGCTGATGTACCAGCAACTTTATAAAGAAACAATCGCGAAAGAGCACAAAAAACGGCAGTACCTCCTTCTGCCGTTTTTCTTGGTCCAGTTTTCAGAGACTATGTTTTCATAAGTAGCTAATCTTAAGCAAGGAAAAAGGCTCCACTATCAAAAGCAAAATCTTTTTTGCTAACTGAATTTTACTTTAAGTTTTTCTTAAGCTAAGGCTGCTATACTTATTCTTATCAAATGAAGCCCCCTAACTTTGTTTGATAATCCTAAACTTTTTCATAATAATCTCCCATAAAGGCCACCCAATCCGGTGGTCTTTTTTTGCTCAAATTTTAGAATAAGACAGGATGTTTATCGGATTGTAACTCAAATGTTAAATTTTAAAGGATACGTTATACAAAGTTAAGGTTTCTTTAAGTTAGGGGCAGTATACTATGAGTATCAAATGAAGACCTCCTAACTTTATTTGATAGAAATCCTAAACTTTTTCATAATAATCTCCCATAAAGGCCACCCAATCCGGTGGTCTTTTTTTGTGTTCAGACGCGAATTAGATTTGCTTCCTCGGCTTTATTTTCTGCTATAATAGTTCTATGAGTAGAATTTTAGATAATGAATTAATGGGCGATGAGGAATTAGTGGAGCGCACCTTGCGTCCCCAGTATTTACAGGAGTATATCGGTCAGGACAAGGTCAAGAACCAGCTGAAGATTTTTATTGAAGCGGCTAAGCTAAGGGATGAGGCGCTGGACCACACCCTGCTTTTTGGCCCTCCAGGTCTGGGGAAGACGACCATGGCCTTTGTCATTGCCAATGAACTAGGCGTAAATCTCAAGCAGACTTCTGGTCCGGTGATTGAAAAGTCCGGTGATTTGGTTGCGATCTTAAATGACCTTGAACCGGGTGATGTCCTCTTTATAGATGAGATTCACCGCTTGCCAATGGCAGTAGAGGAAGTGCTGTACAGCGCTATGGAAGACTTTTACATCGACATTATGATTGGCTCAGGTGAGACCAGTCGCAGCGTCCATCTGGATTTGCCGCCTTTCACTCTGATTGGGGCGACCACTCGGGCAGGCATGCTGTCCAATCCTCTGCGGGCTCGCTTTGGAATTACTGGTCATATGGAGTATTATGAAACTGGCGACTTGACGGAAATTGTCGAGCGGACTGCAGAGATTTTTGAGATGGATATTACCCACGAGGCTGCGAAGGAGCTGGCTCTGCGTAGTCGAGGCACTCCGCGGATTGCCAATCGTTTGCTCAAGCGGGTGCGGGATTACGCGCAGATTATGGGCAATGGCCTGATTGATGATAAGATAACCGATCAGGCTCTCTCCATGCTGGATGTGGACCAGGAAGGGCTGGACTATGTGGATCAGAAGATTTTGAAGACTATGATTGAGGTCTATGGTGGCGGTCCGGTAGGGCTGGGAACCCTCTCGGTCAATATTGCTGAGGAGCGTGAAACAGTGGAGGACATGTATGAGCCTTACCTAATTCAGAAAGGCTTTGTCATGCGGACACGGACTGGGCGCGTGGCTACCCGCAAAGCCTATGAGCATTTAGGATATGAGTATATGAAGGAATGATGACAGAAAAGGAGATTTTAGACCGACTAGGTCAAGCTCCAGACATCCGAGGAATTTTGGAAATTATTCGCAGTCTGGAGCTCAAGGATTCTTGGTTAGCGGCTGGATGTGTGAGGAATTTTATCTGGAATATGCTGTCAGAGCGACCAGGTTTTGATTCTGACACGGATGTAGATGTCATTTTCTTTGATCCGACTTATGCTGAGGCAGAGAGGATAGAGCTGGAAGCCAAGCTCAAGGCAGACTGGCCACAGTATCGATGGGAGCTGAGAAATCAAGCCTATATGCACCGCCATAGTCCTGGAACGGCGCCTTATAAAAATGCTCGCGAAGCCATGAGTAAGTATCCTGAGCGCTGCACGACTATCGGACTGCGCTTGCTGGCAAATGATAAACTGGAACTTTTTGCTCCCTATGGTTTGAAGGATATCTTAAACTTTCAGGTCAGACCGACTCCTCATTTTCTTGAAAATAAGGAGCGTCAGCGTGTCTATGCTGAGCGCTTGGCTAAGAAGAACTGGCAGAAACGCTGGCCGCAGCTGGAATATCACTATCCTGATAAATAGGTATAAGCTAAGAGTAAAATGTTTAAGTTATTTTAAGGAAGTTTTAAGAAATGGATATTATACTATAACCAAGTTAAGAAATTAACTTAACTCCTAAAACTTTTTTCTTTTTAAAAAATAATCTCCCTACAAAAAGCCACCAAACGGTGGTTTTTTGCTATTTTCAGACATAATAGGAGTAGGGCTTGCCAGTTTTCAACGAGAATCAGGAAACTGTAAACGATTCAGGGCTAGTTTTTGCCATTATTTTGTTATAATAGATAGCGAGGTATTCTATGAAGAAAATTGTATTTGTATGTTTGGGCAACATCTGCCGCAGTCCGATGGCAGAGTTTGTCATGAAGAGTTTAACAGACCAGTTGAAAATCGAGAGCCGGGCAACTTCAAGCTGGGAGCACGGCAATCCCATTCATCAGGGAACACAGGCTATTTTTGAGAAATATGCCATTTCTTATGATAGGGACAAGACTTCTCAGCAGATTTCGGCAGCGGATTTTGCGGATTTTGACTACGTCATCGGTATGGATGAAAGCAATGTCCGAGATTTGAAGCGGATGGCGCCCGAGGATTTTCAGTATAAAATTTATCAGTTTGAGGAAGAAAGTGTGCCAGATCCTTGGTACACAGGAGATTTTGATCAAACCTATGATTTGGTCTTGGCTGGCTGCAAGAAGTGGCTGGAGCGTTTGGATGGATAGGAATATGGATAAAGTAAAAGAATTTTACGATAAATACAAGGTCTATCTGACCCGGCAGAATTTAGAACTTTTGGCTGTAACGGTTATTGTGCTGTCAGCTATTCTGGTCTTTACCTCGGGGATTCCTGGTAAGGGCGTTTTAACGCTGGATCAGGGCAAGATCAAGTATGACGGGACCTTGGTTCGCGGGAAGATGAACGGTCAGGGGACTATGACTTTTCAAAATGGGGATAGTTATACCGGTCAATTTCGCAATGGCATCTTTGACGGCAAAGGGACTTTTACCTCGCAGGCTGGCTGGAAATATGAAGGGGACTTCAGCAAGGGTCAGGCCGACGGACAAGGAAAGCTAACGACAGAAGGCAATGTCGTTTATGAAGGAACGTTTAAACAAGGAATTTATCAAAATGCGCATTAAATGGTTTTCGCTCGTCAGAATCACGGGGCTGCTTCTAGTTCTGCTTTATCATTACTTCCAGGGCGTTTTCCCTGGCGGTTTTATTGGCGTGGATATCTTCTTTACCTTTTCTGGATTCTTGATTACATCTCTGCTTATTGACGAGTTTGCCAAGAAGAAAGAAATCGATATCCAAGGCTTTTTCAAACGGCGTTTTTATCGGATTGTACCGCCTCTGGTCTTTATGATTTTAGTCGTTATGCCCTTTACTTTCTTAATCCGTAAGGATTTTGTGGCTGGGATTGGGACGCAGATTGCGGCTGCTTTGGGCTTTGTGACCAACTTTTATGAAATGCTCTCAGGCGGCAGTTATGAGAGTCAATTTGTGCCGCACATCCTGATCCACACTTGGAGTCTGGCTTTAGAAGTGCACTATTATGTTCTTTGGGGGCTGGCTGCTTGGGGCTTGGGCAAGGTTGCCAAGTCAACGGCCCGCTATCGCGGCATGATTGCACTAGTTTCTGCAGGTCTCTTTTTGCTCAGCTTTGTATCAATGTTTGCTGGTGCTTTGACCACTAAGAATTACTCTGACATTTATTTCTCAAGTTTGACCCACGTCTTTCCTTTCTTTGCAGGAAGCATCCTAGCAACCTTATCTGGCGTCGGCCATGTCAGCAGTCGCTTTAAGATGCTGGAAGAAAAGCTGGCTCTCAAGCAAGTGCTAGGAATTATGGGTGGCAGTGCAGCTGTTTTGCTTTTGCTCAGCTTCCTACTCAAGTTTGATAACCTTTGGACCTACCTGGTAGGATTCTTGATTTCGACTATCTTGGCCTGTCTGATGATTTTGGCTGCCAGGATGCTGCATGACAAGCTCCCAGATGTGAAGGAACCTAGCCTTATCAACTTTATCGCAGATACTAGCTATGGTGTTTATCTCTTCCACTGGCCATTCTATATTATCTTTAGCCAGCTGATGAGTAACGGTTTGGCTGTTCTCTTGACCACGCTGCTGTCTCTTACCTTTGCAGCCTTGTCTTTCTATATCTTGGAGCCAACTCTTGCTGGTCGTCAGCCAGTTATCATGGGGACCAAGATGGATCTATCGTCTCTTACTAGGCCAATCTTTTACAGCATGATTCCGCTGACTTTGATTATGTTCTTTATCTCGGTGACAGCACCCAAGGTAGGAGCTTTTGAGGAAAGTTTGATTGTCAATGCTCTGAATCAAGCAGACACTAAGATGCAGACAACTCGCAGTCAGGTTGATCAGTCCAAGGCGACTGAGTATAATGTGGCGGACGGAATTACCATGATTGGTGACTCGGTTGCCCTGCGCTCAAGCGATCAATTGCAGCAGATCTTGCCAGGAATCGAGCTAGATACTGTCGTTAGCCGCAGTCTGAGCACAGGCTTAGAGGTCTACAAGACAGATATTGCTAATAGAGTACTGAAGAAGCAGGTTGTCCTGGCTCTCGGGACCAATTCGTCTGGTTATTCGAATGAGCTTTTGGATGAGTATGTTTCCAGCCTGCCTAAGGGACATCAACTGATCCTCGTGACCCCTTATGACGGTCGCTCAGAGGGCGGTGTTTTAGCCCAGCAGCGGGAGTATGAGCTGGAATTAGCCAAAAAGTACGACTATGTCTTTGTGGCTGACTGGCATCAAACTGCTATCGAAAATCCGCAGATTTGGGAAGGGACAGACTATGTCCACTTTGGCTCAAACTCAGAGTCCATCATTGAGGGGGGAACTCTCTATGCCAATACCATTAAGCAAGCCATAGATGAAGCAAATTCTGGCAATGTGAAACCATAAATTCCAAAAGGAGAAGCAACAATGGGACAAATTAAATCAAGCGCCATTTCAGCTGGCTCTGCTATCAGTGAGCTAGTTGGAGTTGATACTAGCAATGCACAAAATCAACAAGTCGAATTTTCCTATACAACAGGGATTGCTGGGATGGAAGCTGGCCGTCAGGCCTGCAATCAAATGCTACAGGCTGTCAGTGACTTCAGCTCAGCTGTTCTGACTCAGGCCAATAAATTTCCAGAAATTGCTGCAAAAATTGAGAAACGCGATATAGAGGAAGCCAAGCGCTGGGAGAGTTGAGATGAAGGCAGATAAAAGCGAAAAAGAACGCCAGGCACTTTACGAAAAAATCCTCAAAGTCGACCAAAAAGAAGACGAATTTATGACGATGAAACGTCAATACGAGATTTCCCTGGCGAATTTTGCGACGGATTTCCAATACTTGACGACCCGAATGGAACATCTACTTTATGAACACCCTCAAAGCTCTGCTGCCCTCAGTCGTGATTTATCAGAAACTCAGTATCTTAACCGACAGGTTAAGAACTATGTGGATGTTCAGATGGATGAACTTGGAAAGCTCAGTCGTCAAACAAGAAAGACTATGGAAGAAGAGCGAGACAAACTGACCAAAGAAAGGAATAGTCTGCCATGGGAGTAAAATATAGTGCAGCAGATTCAGCCCAGCTTATCCAAGCGATGACCAGCAACCTTCAAGTAGCCAATCAAGTGACCGATCGTCTATCTAGTGGCTGCGACCATCTGATTGCCTCTTTGGAGTCGGGTGAGCTGCAGGGAGCGGCTTATACAGCGGGGAAAGGCTTATTTACTGAGGTAATCATCCCTGCCATCAAGAAGTTGCAAGAGGCTATTGATGATATTCAGGGAGAGCTTGCTTCCTATAAAAGTGCTGATTCCGAGGTGGCTGGATATGGCGAATTGGACTTGGATCTACTGAAGGAACAGCTGAAAATAAAAAATGAGCAACTGGCAAAAGTAGAAAAGCAGATTGCAGATAATCAAGATTTTTTCCGTAATGCAGGAGCTCTGCTGACAGGTAAGTTGGGAGAGCTTTTATCTCAGACATCTGCTTTAATGGAAGTTGAAACTCAACTAAATATCGGTATTCGAGAAATTCAAGAAAAAATAGACAAACTGGAATGGTTTGTGGATCAGGTGTCCCAGTATTTCACAGATAGTCTGCAGGTTTTGGGTTTAGCTATCCAAGGAGCGACGCAGCTTAGTCAGGTATTGGTAGACAGTGAGGGTAATTACTCTACTGATGGTATAGATATGAGTTGGTCTACTAAGATGAAGGCTCAGAAGATTCAGACTATTTCGAAGAAAAAATATCTAGAGCCTAAAGAACGATTGATTCAAGAAGCTTCTCGGAATATGATGCTATCGGATGAAGGGGATGCCTATTATCGTAGTCAACTCAAGGAAAAGTTAAAGGGGAAACCGCGTTCAGAATGGGATAAGATTGTTGATGATTATAATCATACTCTAAAGATTGACAATGAAGGCAATATAATTGATATTTTTGATTTTAGAGCTTATAAGGATCGTCATTATCAAAAAGATGATAACTTTTCTGTACTAAAAAATGGAAAGTATGATAGTGCTTATACGAGAATGGTCAATGAAAAATACCAAGAACTTATTCAAGAAAATTTTGAAGCTAATTCTGTTGACTTGGCTAAGGGAGTAGTAGAAATTTTAGCTGGTCTTGGTATTTATGCTGGTACTTCTCTAGGAGCAGCTTTTGCTTTGGAGTGGGCTCCACTAACTGGAGGTGGCTCGGCGCTAGTAGCAGCAGCAGCTGTAGAAGCAGGGTATATTACTGCAGAAGGCCTAGTTGTAGATGGGACTTTGTCAGTTGCTAGAACTCTTTATGAAATTGATACAGCGAATTTAGGAGTTACCCTCAGTGCAGCTAGTAACTATAACAGCTGGCAGGCAAATAAACCGACGAGTAAGACCATTTCCGGCAGAGGTGGTAAACTAATTGAAGCCCGAGTAGGAAATCGAAAAGTGAAGCTTCGTGTGGATTGGGAGCCAACTAGTGGTACTAATGGTGATGGAGTGTTCCAGGTTCAATCTGGAAGTGGAAAGTCGGGGTATTCTATCGATGAGCATATTGATATAGGAAAAATATCAGATAGAAATTCAGTAATGAATTGGGTAAATAAAACAAGGAGACTGAAAAATCTTAATGAGAGTGTCAAAAATGAAATTGTAGATAGAATTTGGAAAACTTTTCAAAATAATTACTGAAATTAGGAGAGAACATGAGACTATATATCAAAAGTGATTTTAAGAAAAAAATAACATTTACTACTAGAGAGCTTGTTTGGAAGATGTGGTTTAAAGAATGGAATGGCCATTTGATTACTACTTCTAATGTGGGTGATAATGAGATGTTACAAGATGATTTCTTTTTTGGAGTTCAATTTGATAAATGGCGATTTAATGATAAACGATGGAATCATATACCATACGACAAGAGCGATCCTTGGAATTCGTTTTCTGATGAAAATATTCAATTGGAATTTGAAAATGATTTTATTACTGATGGGAGAGAACGTGGAGAAAACCTTAGGATTGCTACGACACATACAGATATTTTAACGGTTGATAAACGTGCTATGTATATCATGGCAGTCGAGATAGCTTCTGCTATTGATGGGCAGATTAGTGAGGATGACAAAGAGACCTGGATTGATGTAGAGACTTTTAAGGAGTTGCACAAGGACGTCTTATCACTAACCTACGATCAAGCAACTGATATCAGTGTGGAGGAACTGAAAAGTATGAAACCTGTAGAGGACCTTTTGTGGGATGAAGAGGAACGGCTTCATGAAGAATACATCAAAATCCATGGTGAACGAGTTTATGACGATGAGGAAGATGAGTGAGACTATACATTAAAGGCAACTACGAAGCTAATATCTATCAAGCTAGTATGGAATATCCTTGGAAAATGTGGTTCAAGGAACGTAAGGGAGTGAAAGTTGGTTTTTCTTACGCATGTGATGATGATTTTTATTTTAGCGTTAGTTTGGACAAATTTTCTTCAAATGATGAGCGTTGGGGAATGGCTGATTTTAGAATAGGAAAAGACTCTTGGGCGACTTTTAAGCGTGAAAATTTAAATCTAAATTTTGAAGATTCTTATGAAAGTGATGGGCGAGAAAAAGGAGACTATCTTCGAATCATCACGACTCATAAGGATATTCTAGCGGTTGATAAGCGAGCTCTCTGTATCATGGCGATTGAAGTAGCATCTGCTATTGACGGTCAAATCAGCGAAGACGACAAAGAAACATGGCTGAGTGTTGAAGAATTCAAAACAAAACATAAAGACCTACTGAATTTGACCTACGACGAAGCAGTCGATATTAGTTTAGAAGAGATGAAGGTTATGAAAGCCATTGACGAGCCACTCTGGGAAGAATTGGATAGGAAGCGCGAGGAGTATATCCGAATTCATGGAGAGGTAGAGTTGGACGATGATGAGGAAGGCGAGTGAGAATTTATATAAAAGGCGATTACACCAAAGAAATTCCATTTGATTACTTAGAACTAGCGAAGAGAATGTGGTTTGATACTAAAGATGGTAAGCGAGTAGATTTTTCTTATTTTGGAAATACTCGCCCATTTAAAACAGACCCAACTATTCACTTGAAATTGAATAAGTGGATGCATGATAATAGATGGAATAATGTTCAGTTGAAAGAAGGGATTACCAACAAATTTGGGAGTCATGTATATGAAAATCTTGAATTAGATTACGAAGATAATCCAGCAACAGACTATCGAGAAAAAGGAGACTGTCTACGTTTAGCTTCTACCCACCTTGAACTTCTCACCGTTGATAAACGTGCCTTCTATATTATGGCGATTGAAATTGCGACTGCTATTGATGGTCAGATTAGCGAAGATGATAAAGAGAGCTGGTTAAGTGTGGAGGAATTTAAAAAAAGGCATGAAGATATCCTTTCGATGAGTTATGAACAGGCTAATGAGATGAGTCTTGGAGAAATTCCGTTTATGGATGATGTTCGAGATCCAGTTTGGGAAGAAGACGACCGCAGGAATGAAGAATACATCAAAATCCATGGAGAAGTGGAGTTGGATGACGAGGACGAATGAAATTATACTTAAAAGGCGATTATACAAAAAAGATACCTTATGGTTATTTAGAACTAGCTGGCAAAATGTGGTTTCCAGAAGATGAGCAAATTTCTTACTCAAATGCTGGGAACAATGATGCATTACAAGAAGATTTTTTCTCAAATTTATCCTTGAGGAAAGGCACTGCTGATAAGAGATGGTCTAGTGTCCCCCTAAAGGAAGGCGTAAGAAGTCTCTTTTCACATATTGAGGAATGTATTGAAATCAATTTTGAAGATGCAGTTGCTACAGATTTTAACGAAAAGGGAGACTATCTCCGAATTTTAACCAGCCATCTGGAAGTTTTGACAATAGATAAACGAGCCATGTACATTATGGCGCTTGAGATTGCAAAGGTTATTGACGGGCAAATTAGCGAGGATGGCAAGAATAGCTGGTTGACAATTGAGGAGTTTAAAAGAAAACATGAGACTATTCTATCTCTAACTTTTGAAGAAGCAAATGAACTAAGTTTGACAGAAATTCAAACGATGGATGTTGTAGACGATCCTCTTTGGGAGGAAGAAGCCAATAGTCGAAAAGAATATATACTAGCACATGGAGGCGATATCTCAGATTTATGAGACTATATATTAAAGGTGATTATACTAGAAAAGTGCCATTTGGCTACAGAGAACTCGCATGGAAAATGTGGTTTAAAGAAAGAAATGGCCAAAAAATAAGTTTCTCAAATGTTGGGAATGACGAGATGTTGCAAAATGACTTCTATTTATCTTTGCGGTTAGATAAGTGGGGAGCAAGTGGCTCCTGTTGGAAAGATGCCAAGGTTAAAGGTGGCAGTGCAATAAATTCCCAAAAATATGAAAATATTGATTTGGATTATGAGGGAAGTTATGAAAGCGACGGTAGAGAAAAGGGAAAATATCTAAGAATCGCTTCTAATTATTTGGATGTTTTAACAGTTGATAAGCGTGCTATGTATATTATGGCGCTTGAAATTGCGATTGCTATTGATGGACAAATCAGTGAAGATGATAAGAAAACATGGCTAACAGTCGAGGAATTCAAGGAAAAGCACCAAGATATCTTATCTCTAACCTTTGATGAAGCAAATGAGATGAGCCTGGAAGAAATTCAGACGATTGATGCTATTGACGATCCCATCTGGGAAGAGTTGGATAGAAAACGCGAAGAATATATCAAAATACATGGTGAACGTGTTTATGATGACGATTGAGATTATTAAAAATGGGAATTAAGGTTCATCTTTTATAAGTTTATAAAGTAAAGATCAGCTCGGTTCGTCCGAGCTTTTTATATTTAAATAAAGAAAGCGCTTTCATATATTATGTGAAAGTAAAAGTATGTGAAATCTCTAAAAAATAAAAAATTTTTTCACAATGACTAAAAGAATAGGCTGTAAAATAAGTGAATTTGTTATGTATTTCACAAATTAATAGAGAAAAGTTTGTGAATGTTAAGTGAAAGTGTTTACAAAAATCGTTAAATAAGTTATAATTGAATTGTGAAATATTTAACAAAGGTTGGAGTTCTTCGTCTAACCTAAGGCAAAACCATTGGAGGAATAGAATGGCTGAAAAGAAGAAAACGGTAGAACAAGAAGACAAGGCTTTGGCAGCGCAAAAGCATGTCGATGAATTGGTGCAAAAAGGTCTGGTTGCACTGGAGGAAATGAGAAAGCTGAATCAGGAACAGGTGGACTACATCGTAGCCAAGGCCTCTGTAGCAGCTTTGGATGCCCATGGTGAGTTGGCTCTGCATGCTTATGAAGAAACGGGTCGCGGAGTTTTTGAAGATAAGGCGACTAAAAACTTATTTGCCTGTGAGCACGTTGTGAATAATATGCGCCACACGAAAACTGTCGGTGTTATTCAGGAAGATGATGTGACTGGTTTGACCTTGATTGCGGAGCCAGTGGGTGTTGTCTGCGGAATTACTCCAACAACTAACCCAACTTCAACCGCTATTTTTAAGGCTTTGATTTCCTTAAAAACACGTAATCCGATTATCTTTGCTTTCCATCCATCTGCTCAAGAATCATCTGCTCATGCAGCACAAATCGTGCGTGATGCTGCGATTGCAGCAGGTGCGCCTGAAAACTGTGTGCAATGGATTACACAACCATCTATGGAAGCAACTTCTGCACTTATGAACCACGAAGGGATTGCAACAATCCTTGCGACAGGTGGTAATGCAATGGTGAAGGCAGCTTACTCATGTGGTAAGCCAGCTCTTGGGGTTGGTGCCGGAAACGTACCAGCTTATGTGGAAAAATCAGCTAATATCCGTCAAGCAGCGCACGATATCGTTATGTCTAAGTCCTTTGACAATGGTATGGTCTGTGCTTCTGAGCAAGCCGTTATCATTGACAAGGAAGTTTATGATGAGTTTGTAGAAGAGTTCAAATCTTACCATACTTACTTTGTAAATAAGAAAGAAAAAGCTCTGTTGGAAGAATTCTGCTTCGGCGCTAAGGCAAACAGCAAGAACTGTGCTGGTGCTAAGCTCAATCCGGATATCGTTGGTAAGCCAGCTACTTGGATTGCAGAGCAAGCAGGCTTCAGCGTGCCAGAAGATACGAATATCTTGGCTGCAGAGTGTAAAGAAGTTGGGGAAAAAGAGCCATTGACACGTGAAAAACTGTCACCTGTCATCGCTGTTCTCAAGTCTGAATCCCGTGAAGACGGTGTTGAAAAGGCCCGTCAAATGGTAGAATTCCATGGTCTTGGCCACTCAGCTGCTATCCATACAGCGGACGAAGAGTTGACTAAGGAATTTGGTAAGGCTGTTCGTGCCATCCGTGTTATTTGCAACTCACCTTCTACTTTCGGTGGTATCGGGGATGTTTATAATGCCTTCCTGCCATCACTGACTCTGGGCTGTGGATCTTATGGTCGCAACTCAGTTGGTGATAACGTTAGTGCTGTGAATCTCTTGAACATCAAAAAAGTAGGAAGACGTAGAAATAATATGCAATGGATGAAACTCCCTTCAAAAACTTACTTCGAGCGTGACTCTATCCAATACCTGCAAAAATGTCGTGATGTGGAACGTGTCATGATTGTAACAGACCATGCTATGGTAGAGCTTGGTTTCCTAGATCGTATCATCGAACAACTCGATCTTCGTCGTAATAAGGTTGTTTACCAAATCTTTGCAGACGTAGAACCAGATCCAGATATCACAACTGTTGAACGTGGTACAGAGATTATGCGTACCTTCAAACCTGATACAATTATTGCGCTTGGTGGTGGTTCACCAATGGACGCAGCCAAAGTCATGTGGCTCTTCTATGAACAACCAGAAGTGGACTTCCGTGACCTTGTGCAAAAATTCATGGATATCCGTAAACGTGCCTTCAAATTCCCGTTGCTTGGTAAGAAGACTAAGTTTATCGCAATCCCTACAACATCTGGTACAGGATCAGAAGTAACACCATTTGCCGTTATCTCTGACAAGGCTAACAACCGTAAGTACCCAATTGCTGACTACTCTCTGACTCCAACTGTAGCCATCGTAGACCCAGCTCTGGTACTGACTGTTCCAGGATTTGTTGCAGCAGACACTGGTATGGATGTTCTGACTCACGCAACAGAAGCTTATGTATCTCAGATGGCCAGCGACTTTACGGATGGTTTGGCTCTCCAAGCGATCAAACTAGTCTTTGAAAATCTGGAAAACTCTGTTAAGAATGCTGACTTCCACTCTCGCGAAAAGATGCACAATGCCTCTACTATCGCTGGTATGGCCTTTGCCAATGCCTTCCTGGGAATTTCCCACTCTATGGCCCATAAGATTGGTGCTCAGTTCCACACGATCCACGGTCGTACCAATGCGATCTTACTGCCATATGTAATCCGCTACAATGGTACACGTCCAGCTAAGACAGCGACATGGCCTAAGTACAACTACTACCGTGCGGATGAGAAATACCAAGACATCGCTCGCATGCTCGGCTTGCCAGCTTCTACTCCAGAAGAAGGTGTTGAATCATTTGCGAAAGCTGTTTATGAACTGGGAGAACGTGTCGGTATCGAAATGAACTTCAAGGCTCAAGGTATTGACGAAAAAGAATGGAAAGAACATTCACGCGAATTGGCCTTCCTTGCCTATGAAGATCAATGTTCGCCAGCTAACCCACGCCTTCCAATGGTTGACCACATGCAGGAAATCATCGAAGACGCATACTATGGCTACAAGGAACGCCCAGGACGCCGCAAATAAGCGAGCAGCTTCCTCAATTAAAAATAAGACAGTTTGTCGGTCATCCCCTGCCCTTTGGTAGGGGATTTTTTTATGTGTCTTAGCGAGGCAAGACCTCTGGTCGAAGCTGAGCTTAGAGACATGGATGCTGAGGAGCGGAGCGATGTGAGCTCTAGGTCTCTTAACGAAAGGCGCTTGCTGGGGTAAAAAGACTTAAACCTTCTGATTACTTGTGATTAAGTGAGCTTTTGTGCTAAGATAAGAGGACAATGGAAAAAGGAGAGTAATGTGATTGTTTTATCTTTATGGGCTGGGCTGTTGAGTGGTCTTTGCTGGTTATTGGGGGATATTCTGCTGGTTGGCTTTGAGGTAGATAAGGAGAGTTATGACTCTTTTACGGAGCAGAGTCGGATTGGCAATAAGAAGCTGGCTATGCTGATGCTGTCTGGCTCTGTCGGTCGGCTGCGCCTGGGCGCTTTGGTGGCTAACTTCTCAATCCCTCTTATGTTAGTTTCGCTTTATGCTCTCTTTGGTTTGACAAATAAGGGCTTGTGGGCCTATCTGTCAATAGCCTTGTTAGGAATTGGATTTGCCCTGTCACCCGTGGCACATGTGGCCTTTTACTACGTTGGGATCATCAGCAAAAAGGCTTATAAACAAAGCGGCGGACTAGTTTGCTCAGACGAAGATAGCGGGCTTATCAATGAAGCAGTGCTCTTTCTAGATATAACCTGGCGGACAGCTATCGCTCTGACAGGTCTAGGATGGCTCGTTTACTCGCTGCTAATAGTTACCGGTCAGACAATATTGCCTGCTTATCTGGGGCTGCTGACGCCTTTACCTCTCAGTCTGCTGACTATCTTACTGGTAGAAAAGCTGAGAATCGGACGCCCCTACCTTAACGGAGCTGGCCTAAACATAGGATTTAGTTTGTTCTATTTACTGCTCCTGCTTCATATAGGTTCTTAGGCAGTGAATCGGTAAAATTTCAGAAAAAATAGAAAATCTATATATTAACCTATTGAAGATTTCCTCTTTCTATGGTATGATGAAAGAGGTTTCAAGAATCGTTGGGAGGATAAGACATGAAAAACCCTACTTTACTTAAAGAAATGTTAGATTATCGCGGAAGAGATGAAATGCCCGACGATTTTGATACCTTTTGGAATCAATACGTGGCGGAGTTGGAAGTGCCTCAGGACTACCAGTTGCTGGAAAAAGATTTTCAAATTGCATATGCGACTTGCTATGAGCTAACCTTCAAGTCTGGAAACGGTGGACAAATCTACGCTAAGCTAGTTGTGCCTAAGTTATCAGAAAAAGTTCCGGTATTGTTTCATTTTCATGGTTATATGGGGCAGGGATGGGATTGGTCTGATATGCTGGCCTATACGGCAGCGGGCTGGGGTGTGGTGTCGATGGATGTTCGTGGTCAGTCAGGATATTCACTGGATGGTGATAGAGAAGTCCGCGGCAATACTGTTAAAGGACATATTATCCGCGGGGCTCTAGATGGACCGGATCAGCTCTTTTTCAAGGATGTCTATCTGGATGTTTACACCTTGGTCGAGCTAGTGGCTGGTTTGGACTTCGTGGATGAAAACCGTTTGTCTAGTTTTGGAGGCTCACAGGGCGGAGCCTTGGCTTTGGCAGCAGCTGCATTAAATTCTCGGATCAAGCAGACTGTAGCCATCTATCCCTTCCTTGCTGACTTTAGACGGGTTTTGGAGATTGGCAATACCAGTGAAGCCTATGATGAGCTCTTTCGTTATTTCAAATTCCATGATCCTTTTCATGAGACAGAAGAGCAGTTGTTGCGGACACTTGCTTATATTGACGTGAAAAATCTGGCCCATCGTATTAGCTGTCCAGTGCAGATGATTATTGGCCTAGAGGATGATGTTTGCTATCCTATCACGCAGTTTGCCATCTATAACAGCTTGGCTGGAGAAAAAGAGTATCATCTCCTGCCTGAGTATGGGCATGAGGCTATGAATGTCCGTGTCAGCGATACTGTCTTTAACTGGCTCTGCGGAACCAAAATAAAAAGACTTTCTCTCGTTTCGGACTTGAAATCCGAGAGATAATATTCGTCCCCCCCTTTGGGGCTAGGTAAAGGCCTAGCCCTTTTTACTTGCCTGAGGGAGTATAGAAAGTGAGAATCTTTTTAGAAGTTTGCTTGCTCTTTCATTGACTTTTCTACAAAACGGATTTCTGAAAGTAGTTTCAGAAATTTCTGTTTTTCTGGAAAATTCGGAAACTAAAATCTAAATCTCAAACAATATTGAAAGCGCTTTAAAAATTATTTATAATAACATTATGAAATACTCGAGTTAAAAAACGGAGTCCAGGATAAGGAAGTAAAAATATTTGTTTGCGGCCTTCTTCTCTGCTCCACCTGAGGTTCTAGGTAGTTGTTAGACTATCTGATCAGACCGACGTCTTACGAAAGGAGATTGTATATTCATGTCACAGATTTTAAAAGATGACTTGATAGCCAAGATTAAAGACGGCATCATTGTTTCCTGTCAAGCCTTGCCCCAGGAGCCGCTTTATACGGAAGCTGGAGGAGTCATTCCTCTCTTGGTTAAGGCTGCTGAGCAGGGCGGTGCTGTTGGTATTCGAGCTAATAGTGTTCGCGATATTCGGGAGATCAAGGAAGTAACTTCTCTGCCCATCATCGGAATTATCAAACGCGACTATCCGCCACAAGAGCCTTTTATCACGGCTACCATGCGGGAAGTGGATGAGTTGGCTGCTCTGGATATTGAAGTCATTGCTCTGGACTGTACCAAGCGGGAACGCCATGATGGCCTGACAATTGCGGATTTCATCAAGCAGGTTAAGGCCAAGTATCCTCATCAGCTATTGATGGCAGATATTAGTACCTATGAGGAAGCTGCTGCTGCTGTAGAAGCTGGTGTAGACTTTGTCGGCACTACCTTATCGGGCTACACTTCTTACAGTCCCAAGGTTGACGGACCAGACATTGAGCTTATCCGCCGCTTGTGCCAAGCAGGCTTTGATGTCATCGCTGAAGGAAAGATTCACTATCCAAGTCAAGCCAAGCAGATACATGATTTGGGTGTAAGAGGTATCGTTGTCGGCGGAGCCATTACTCGGCCTAAAGAAATTACAGAGCGCTTTGTTGCAGGATTAAAATAAGTGAGGTAGATGAATGACAACCTTAACACTAAATAAACTATATAAAAAATATCCTAATAGTGATTTTTACTCTGTTGAGAATTTTGATTTGGATATTAAGGATAAGGAGTTTATCGTTTTTGTAGGACCTTCCGGTTGTGGAAAATCAACAACCTTACGGATGATTGCAGGCCTTGAGGATATCACAGAAGGGGAGCTCTATATTGATCAAAATCTTGTCAATGACATTGCTCCTAAAGATCGGGATATCGCCATGGTTTTCCAAAATTATGCCCTTTATCCTCACATGACTGTTTATGACAATATGGCATTCGGACTCAAGCTTCGCAAGTATGACAAGGCTGATATTGACAAAAGAGTTCAGGAAGCGGCGGAAATCCTTGGGCTGAAAGAGTTGCTGGATCGTAAACCAGCCGACTTGTCAGGTGGCCAGCGTCAGCGGGTAGCTATGGGGCGGGCGATTGTCCGTGATGCCAAAGTCTTCCTCATGGATGAGCCTTTATCTAACTTGGATGCTAAACTGCGCGTGTCCATGCGGGCAGAAATCGCAAAAATTCACCGCCGTATCGGAGCGACGACAATCTATGTAACCCACGACCAGACCGAGGCCATGACTTTGGCTGACCGCATCGTTATCATGTCAGCTACTAAGAATGAAGCAGGAACAGGTACTATCGGTCGAATCGAGCAAATCGGTACGCCGCAGGAACTTTATAACGAACCAGCTAATAAATTTGTGGCAGGTTTTATCGGTAGTCCAGCCATGAATTTCTTTGAAGTGAACTTAGAGGGCGATCAGCTTACAGATGGACAAGGCTTTGCTGTTGGACTTCCAGACGGTCAACGTAAAATCCTAGAAGAAAAAGGTTATCAAGGGAAGAAAGTGATACTGGGCATTCGACCAGAGGATATCTCAGCTGAGTTGATAGTAGAAGATACTTTTCCAGATAGTACTGTAGATGCTGAAGTCACCGTTTCTGAGTTGCTAGGCAGCGAGTCTGTTCTCTATTGTAAGGCTGGCGTACAAGAATTTTCAGCCAAAGTGGAAGCTTCTAACTATTTGGAGCCTGGCTCTAAGATTCGCTTTACCTTTAAGATGCCTAAGGCTCATATATTTGACTTTGATAGTCAGGAGAGAATCAAAATCTAAGAATTTTAAATAAAAATGAAAACGCTATCTATAAAAAGAAAATTATTAAAAGGGAGTGAATTTATCGAGTTAAGGTTCTAAAAATACTTATTTACTGTTCTGAAGAAGCAGTAAAACAAGAAGGACCAACAGGTCCATGTCTGTCACCAGGTCCAATCTTTACTTTAAACTGGAAAAATAAAGACAGATAAGTCTCTCAGTTTTTGTAAAGAAAAGGACTAGATTTAAGAGAAATTCATTTTTAAGGAGAAAAGAATATGAAATTCGGAAAAATATTCGCATCGTTATTGACAGGTGCTGCAATTGTTTCTTTAGCAGCTTGTGGAAACAGTGGCGGATCAGATAAAACAGCTAGCTCTGGCAGTAATTCTGGCAAAACAGAGATTACTTGGTGGGCTTTCCCAGTCTTCACACAGGAAAATGCCAACGATGGTGTTGGAACTTATGAAAAATCAATTATCGAGGCTTTTGAAAAAGCGAACCCAGATATTCATGTCAATCTAGAAACTATTGACTTTAAATCTGGTCCTGAAAAGATTACGACCGCTATCGAAGCAGGCACAGCACCAGATGTTTTATTTGATGCACCAGGTCGGATTATCCAGTATGGAAAAAATGGTAAATTAGCTGATTTGAATGATCTCTTTACTGATGACTTTGTCAAAGATGTCAATAATGATAACATTATCCAAGCCAGCAAGGCAGGAGACAAAGCTTACATGTATCCTATCAGCTCTGCTCCATTCTATATGGCTTTCAATAAGAAAATGTTGGAAGATGCTGGTGTAGCAAATCTTGTCAAGGAGGGCTGGACAACATCTGATTTTGAAAAAGTGCTGAAAGCTCTGAAAGATAAAGGCTATACTCCAGGTTCCCTCTTTAGTAATGGTCAAGGTGGTGACCAAGGAACTCGTGCCTTCATCGCTAATCTTTACGGCGGATCTATTACAGACGAAAAAGTTACCAAATACACAACTGACGATCCTAAGTTTGTCAAAGGGCTGGAAAAAGCAGTTGGCTGGATTAACGACGGTTTGATGATGAACGGCTCTCAATATGATGGTGGAGCAGATATTCAAAACTTTGCTAACGGCCAAACATCCTACACTCTTCTTTGGGCTCCTTCTCAAAATGGTATTCAAGCACAACTTTTAGAAGCCAGTAAAGTTGATGTAGTGGAAGTACCGTTCCCATCAGAATCTGGTAAACCAGCTCTTGAATATCTTGTAAACGGATTTGCAGTCTTTAACAATAAAGATGAAAAGAAAGTAGCAGCTTCTAAGAAGTTCGTCCAATTTATCGCTGATGACAAAGAGTGGGGACCTAAGAATGTAGTTCGCACAGGTGCTTTCCCAGTTCGTACTTCATTTGGAAAACTCTATGATGATAAACGTATGGAAACCATCAGTGGTTGGACTCAGTACTATTCACCATATTACAACACGATTGATGGCTTTGCGGAAATGAGAACCCTTTGGTTCCCAATGCTCCAATCTGTATCCAATGGTGATGAAAAGGTTGAACCTGCTTTGAAGACATTTACAGAAAAAGCAAACGAAACAATTACTAAAAAATAAGCAAATGTGAAATCCTCCCCTTTTTCTGTTGACAGTTTCTAGAGGTAGAAAAAGGGGGATTTTGTTAGAAAATCTTGAAAGAGGGGTACCTCATTGTGAAAGTCAATAAAATCAGAATGAAAGAAACCCTAGTATCATACGCGTTTTTAGCTCCAATACTGATATTTTTCACGGTATTTGTCTTGGCACCTATGATTATGGGTTTTGTTACTAGTTTTTTTAACTATACGATGACCTCCTTTACTTTTGTCGGATTTGATAATTATATTCGGATGTTTAAAGATCCGGTCTTTATGAAATCGCTGATTAATACGGTCATTATCGTGGTCGGCTCTGTGCCGATTGTAGTTCTCTTCTCTTTGTTTGTGGCTTCGCAGACTTATGAGATGAATGCTGTCTCTCGTTCCTTTTACCGTTTTGTATTCTTCCTGCCAGTTGTTACAGGGAGCGTAGCTGTGACGGTCGTATGGAAATGGATCTACGATCCGCTGTCTGGTATTTTGAACTTTGTTTTGAAGTCAGGCCATGTCATCAATCAAAATATTTCTTGGCTTGGGGATAAACATTGGGCATTGCTAGCGATTATCATTATTCTCTTAACAACTTCTGTGGGCCAGCCTATCATTCTCTATATCGCAGCTATGGGAAATATTGACAATTCTCTAGTTGAGGCTGCGCGAGTGGATGGTGCAACAGAAATGCAAGTCTTCTGGAAGATCAAATGGCCTAGCCTGCTTCCAACAACCCTTTACATTGCTATCATTACTACGATTAACTCATTCCAGTGTTTTGCCTTGATTCAGCTCTTGACATCAGGCGGACCTAATTACTCAACCAGTACGCTCATGTACTATCTGTATGAAAAAGCCTTCAAGTTATCTGAATACGGCTATGCTAATACCATGGGAGTCTTTTTAGCAGTCATGATTGCCATCATCAGCTTTGCCCAATTCAAGATTCTTGGAAACGATGTAGAATACTAGAGAAAGGAGAAAGAAGATGCAAACTAAAAAAATGAACGTTTTTAAGGTGGTATCAGGCTTTGTTTTGGCCATATTAACCATCCTCTTTGTCTTTCCTTTCTATTGGATTTTGACAGGAGCTTTCAAGTCTCAACCAGCAACGATTGTCATTCCGCCAGAATGGTGGCCAAAAATGCCAACGGTTGAAAACTTCCAGCAATTGATGGTGCAAAATCCAGCCATGCAATGGATGTGGAATAGTGTTTTCATTTCGCTTGCGACCATGTTTCTGGTCTGTGCTACTTCTTCTTTGGCAGGATATGTTTTGGCCAAGAAGCGGTTCTATGGTCAACGGATTCTTTTTGCCATCTTCATTGCGGCCATGGCTTTGCCTAAGCAAGTAGTACTGGTACCATTAGTGCGTATTGTTAATTTCATGGGAATTCACGATACCTTGGCTGCAGTAATCTTACCGTTGGTTGGCTGGCCTTTCGGAGTTTTTCTAATGAAGCAGTTCAGTGAAAATATCCCGACAGAGCTTCTTGAGTCTGCAAAGATCGACGGTTGTGGCGAAATTCGGACTTTCTGGAGTGTTGCTTTCCCGATTGTCAAACCGGGCTTTGCGGCTCTAGCTATTTTCACCTTTATCAATACCTGGAACGACTACTTTATGCAGCTGGTTATGTTGACATCTCGTCAGAATCTGACAATCTCGCTCGGGGTTGCGACTATGCAGGCTGAAATGGCAACCAACTATGGCCTCATTATGGCTGGAGCAGCTTTGGCTGCAGTGCCAATTGTGGCAGTCTTCCTCATCTTCCAAAAATCCTTCACACAAGGAATCACGATGGGAGCTGTTAAGGGATAGAAATATGATTTTTGATCAATTAGAGAATCTTGTTCGCTATCGAGGGATTCACGAAAATATCGATACAGCCATTGATTATCTCCTGAGTCACGATGTATCTAATCTAAACTCAGGGCGCTATGAAGTAGATGGTGATAGGGTCTTCTTCTTTTTGCAGGAAAATACTCTCAGTCAGCAGCAAGAGGAAAGCTTTGAATTTCACCAGAGATACTTGGACCTGCACTTTCTTTTGGAAGGGCATGAACTGATCCAATATGGCTGTCAGATTAGAGAAGTTCAGGAAGCCTATGATGAAGGGCGAGATATTGGTTTTGTTGTTTGCAAACAGACTTATCCGCTCTTGTTAGACGGTTTCAATTTTGCTGCTTTTTTGCCAGAAGAAGCCCACCAGCCTAATCAATTTGCTGGCAGAGAAGAGACAGTTAAAAAGTGTGTATTTAAAGTTTTGTTGGATTAATATTTGAAAAGGAGGCTAGCAATGGATAAAAGAGGTGCTCGATTGATAGAGACTATTTTTGATACGGATAATTTCTTTATGCAGATTTGTGAGAAAATCCTTGATTTAGCGACAGTAAACTTGCTTTTTCTGCTGACATCTCTGCCTCTTCTAACCATCGGTATTGCGAAGCTAAGCCTCTATCAAACTCTTTTTGAGATCAAAGGCGGTCGTCGTGTAAAAGTAACGGCTGTCTATATCAAGGCCTTCCGAGAAAATTGGCAGTTGGGCTTCAAGTTGGGCCTGCTGGAGCTGATGCTGTCTGCTATCAGTATTTTTGACCTTCTTCTTATCTGGGGTCAGGAGGCTCTACCTTTTCAAATACTGAAAGTTGCCTGCTTTGCTCTTCTTATCTTTACAACAGCGCTTTTTCTGTGTGTTTATCCACTGGCTGGCCGATTTGAGCAGTCTCTTATAGGTGGGTTACAGACTAGTCTAGTTTTGCTCAGTCTTAACTTTCCTTGGTTTTTCCTGATGATAGCTATTCTAGTAGCTATTTTGACAGTGCTTCTTAGTTCAGGACTTTTACTTTTACTAGGGCTATCGCTCTTTGTTTTAATCGGTTTTGCTGGATTGGCCTTCACGCAGATTACTGTTTTAGAGAAGATTTTTGCCAAATACGAAAAGCCTTAATTTATAGAAATTCTAGATTTGGAGATAAAAGAAAATGAAAAATATGACCAAATACCAAGGTGTCATTCCTGCTTTCTACGCTTGCTATGACGAGGAAGGTGAAATCAGCCCGGAGCGGACTCGCGCTTTAGTGGAATATTTCATCGCCAAGAGCGTACAAGGTCTTTATGTCAACGGTTCTTCGGGCGAGTGTATCTATCTGAGTGTAGAAGACCGAAAACGGGTTCTAGAAGAAGTGATGAAAGTTGCTAAGGGGCGTCTGACTATCATTGCCCATGTGGCTTGCAACAATACTAAAGACAGCGTGGAGCTGGCTCGTCATGCGGAAAGTTTGGGAGTCGATGCTATTGCAGCTATTCCGCCGATTTATTTCCGTTTGCCAGAGTATTCGGTTGCCCAATATTGGAATGACATCAGTGCGGCGGCGCCTAATACTGATTTCGTGATTTATAATATCCCTCAGCTGGCTGGTGTAGCCTTAACTCCTAGCCTTTACAAGGAAATGCTCAAGAATGAGCGCGTGATTGGTGTGAAGAACTCTTCAATGCCAGTGCAGGATATTCAGACCTTTGTAGCTCTTGGGGGAGAAGATCATGTGGTCTTTAATGGTCCAGATGAGCAATTCTTAGGTGGCCGTCTTATGGGTGCTGCAGCCGGTATCGGTGGTACATACGGGGCTATGCCAGAGCTCTTTCTCAAACTCAATCAATTGATTGCTGACAAGGAATTGGAACGGGCTAAAGAATTGCAATATGCGATAAATGCAATCATCGGAAAATTAACCAGTGCCCGCGGCAATATGTACGCTGTTATAAAGGGTGTTTTGGAAATTAATGAAGGCTTGACCATCGGATCTGTCCGTTCTCCTCTAACACCGCTACACGAAAGTGATCGGCCAATTGTGGAAGAAGCTGCTCAATTGATTAGACAAACCAAGGAGCAATTTTTATAAGCAACAGGATAAACACTAGAGAGAAGGTGTGCTATGAAACACTATGTTGCCATTGATATTGGCGGTACCAATATCAAGTATGGCTTGATCAACGAGGCTGAGACCTTGGTGGAAGCACATGAAATGCCGACAGAGGCCCACAAAGGTGGTCCGGGAATTATGCAAAAGGTTGAAGCGATTGTTGCAGCCTATTTAGAAAAAGGACCTCTGGCTGGGATTTGTATTTCTTCGGCTGGTATGGTGGATCCAGACAAGGGTGAAATTTTCTATGCTGGGCCACAGATTCCTAATTACGCTGGGACCCAGTTCAAAAAAGTGCTGGAAGAAACATTCTCCCTGCCTTGTGAGATTGAAAATGATGTCAACTGTGCTGGTCTGGCGGAGGCTATGTCGGGTAGTGGCAAGGGAGCGAAGATTGCCCTTTGTTTGACAATCGGTACAGGTATTGGAGGCTGTCTGGTCGTAGATGGTCAGGTCTTCCATGGCTTTAGTAACTCTGCTTGTGAGGTCGGATACCTGCATCTACCAGACGGAGCTTTCCAAGATGTGGCATCTACAACAGCTCTGGTCAATTATGTGGCTGAGCTACATGGAGAAGACGCAGAGTATTGGAATGGCCGTCGGATTTTCAAAGAAGCAACTGAGGGCAATAAACTCTGTATCGAAGGCATCGATCGCATGGTTGGCTATCTGGGTCAAGGAATTGCCAATATCTGCTATGTCGTTAATCCAGAAGTTGTTATTCTAGGCGGAGGCATCATGGGACAAGAAGCTATCCTTAGACCGCGTATTCAGGCGGCTTTGCAGGATGCTTTGGTTCCAAGCATTGCTGACAAAACCAAACTGGCCTTTGCTCATCATCAAAATACTGCGGGTATGTTTGGAGCCTACTATCATTTCAAAAATAGACAAGTTTAACCTGAGATTTTTCTCAGGTTCCTTGTCTTTTAAGAGGAAAATCAAATGGCAGAAAGAAGTTTCATTCAGGAAGCTGCTCAGCTTCTAGGTTCTTTGATGGAAGATTTTCAAAAGAAGGCAATTCGGTCAAGAGATGAAATCCGCTTTTACGAGTGCTTAGCAGAAGTTTTAAGGAGCTTGGAGAAAACCAAGGCCCTGGATAACCGTCTTCTCATTGCTCTTGAAAGCTTCCATAAAAGTGCTAGTTTTTTAATTGGTCTTAGTAGCCTCAAACTGGATCAGCCTACTTATCAAAAGTGGCGTGCCTACGATGCCTTTCATATGGAAAAAGTTCAGCCCCAATTAGAAATCTATGGGCCAATCCTCCCCTTGTGAAAGAAAGAGGAAAAATTTAGACCAAAAAAGAAAACGAGTCAGAAAATCCTGATTCGTTTTTATCGTTTGTGGGTATTGCGGCGGTAGTAGGTTGAAGTCTATCGGGGTTTCACTTCAATAGGGTCAAGGCCAAATAAATAATTATCTCTAGGAACAATTGTAGCTTTAATATGGACATTTTGATTTATTCCAGTGACTCCTTGTTTAGATAGATTGGTAAGACTAACTCTATGAAGTTGGAAAGCTGGACCTGTGAGTGCTCCTGTATCGCCTGCATAAATCAGTACATCAGCATTATATTTTGTATTCGTAAGGCGTTGGATGTCCGCGATATATCCATCAAATTCAACAACTTTCCCAGAATATTTCTTTGTAAATTCTTTTATTTTTCCCTCTTCATCAGTTTGTAGAATGGATGCAAATTCGGCATTGTTTTCGGTAGTTATTACTTCTTGAGTAGAAGAACTAGAGTTTTGTATGTTCTTTTCAGTTGAAGCGGCTGCACTGGAATTTTCAACATCACTCACAGGTGATTTTTCTTCAGTTGTCTGTTCAGGAAAAGTGTGGTAAGAAACAATTATTTCAGTATCTTTATTAATTTTTTCATTTTTCTTGAAATCTGTTATTCCATCTACTTTAACTTGATCAATTGTTCCATCTTTTTTTAACCACCCAAATACCAAATCATCAATTTTTTCAGTTTTTATGTTAGTGAATCCAGCTTTTTTCAGTTTTTTAACAATATCTTTATAATTTTGTTTTGAAATTTCTTTAGAAGAAAAGGGGAGACTAATTAAATTCTCATCCGCTTCGTTGGAAGCAAAAGAGTGATATGAGATAGTAATTAAGGAATCCTTTCGAAATTTATCACTACTGTTGAATTTTGTTTTTCCGTCAATTTTAACTTCTTCAACATCACCATTTTCAATGTCCCCTTCTTTAGTAAAAACTCCGAGTGGTAAATCCTTAATTTCATTGGTTTTTATATTAGTAAAACCTGCATCGTTTAACTTTTTGATAACGTTTTGATATTCTTGATATTTAGCTTCTTTACTGGAAATAGTTACCTTAATGGAATCCGTAGAATTCGCGTTGACAACATAAGCAGTTTGTAATGAAGTTAATAATAAACCGCAAGAAAGATAAATTCCTAATTTTTTCATAATAAGCTCCTTTTAACCTTTTAGTTAGAGTATAACATAACAAGTAGGACAATAATATAATTTGTAAAATTATTTCAATATTTATTTTCTTGTTATCTTCTCCGATAATAACCATTCAATTTCTGATTCTCCCAAAAGCTGTTAAAGATTCTTTCTTTCTTCTCGCGGTTAATCTCGAGGAAAAAGGCATAGATGAGGTCAATCATGAGAAGCATGGGGAATTGTGCGGAAATCCGTAGGATAAACTCAGGCTTGCTTTGAAGGGCAACAGGAACGACTTCAGTGAAGTCTTCTTGAATCTTTTCAGGTTGTCCAGTCACCAAGATGGTTTTTGCTCCCATATTTTTAGCGTCAATCAAGCTGTCAATGATGGACTGGGTCTGTCCGGATAGAGAAAATCCGATAACGAGGCAGTTCTTGTCCAGAATACTAGTTGTCCAAGCGAAGCCATCTTGGTCGGTTAGGGCTTCACAAACGACTCCCAGTCTCATGAAGCGCAGCTTCATATCACGTGCTACTAAGCCTGAGCTCCCTGTTCCAAAGAAATAAACACGGTCGGCCTCTTCTATGATTTGAGCCACTCGCTTCAGCTTTTCCTCATCTATCAGTTCTTTTGTCTGCTGGTGGATTTGATTGTAGTTGTACAAGACATGACGTGATAAGCTGCTTTGCATATTATCCGCCTCGATTTGCGACTTTTGTAGGTCCTGTAAATATTGAAAGCTAAATTCCCGATAACCTTTAAAGCCACATTTTTTGGCGAAACGGGTCAAGGCTGCTTGAGAAATGTGCAAGGTTTGAGCGACTTGCAAAGAGGGTAAATCCTCTTGAATACTATTTGGATTCAAAAAATAGTGACCAATCCTCTGTTCCAAGTCGGTCATCTTGTCAAGATGGCTCTCAATGATAGCCAAGATATTTTGCTGACTCATAAAATCACTTTCTTCATGGGATAATGTTTATTAAAAGTTTAGGGCTGTTCTGGCTGGAAGGTACATTTGAAGCCACTTTTACTATTCTGCCATTCTATATTTGTCTTAGAATTTGTTTATATTATAACATAGTTATAGACAAATAAACCGTTTGCAAGACTGAAACTTATCAAGAGTGTACAGCTGAGACTGATTTGTAAGTATTGAAATGAATCAAATCTATATGGGCTTTTCCTATCAGTTTGAGATAGATGTTTAGCAATCTCTGACTGTTTTTCTGAAAATATGTTATAATTTATGCAAGTACGAAGCTGTATTCCAGAAGATGAGTTTGCCAGATGGTTGGACAGTCAGCCAGGAATGCAGATTTTAAAATCCGTTTTCGAAGGTTTTTGAAAACGAGGGGGTGAATAGATGGCCAATGAAACACTTGAAAAAATGCAGGAAATTGAAACTGCTGCAGAAGAAGTTTTGATGGGCTCCAGGACACAGGCTCAGGAGCTGCGACAGCAGGTAGATGAAAATCTCAGACAGCTAGGTCTGACTTATGACGATGAAACGCAGAAGCTGGCTGAGGAATTAACCGCGACTTCTCAGCAAAAGTTGGTGCACCTGCAGCAAGACTTGGAGCAGACAACCCAGCAGAATGAGGACAAGGTTGCGGCTGCGCTGACAGATAAGAAAGCAGACTTGGCGCGAGTCATTGTAGAGAAGGTGGTAGAAGCCTATGGCCATTAGTCAAATGCGGCAGTTGTCTCTGCTTCTGCCCAAGGAACTGCTGGATCAGCTTCTCTTTTACCTACAGGGTTTAGAGTCGGTTCAGATTCATGACTTGCGGCAGGAAGAGGACTGGCAGGCAGCCTTTGAGCAGACTTTAGTCGGCCGACCGGATCAGCAGCTATCTCAGCAGGATTTGCTCAGTCGTCAGGAAAAGCTCGAGAGGCTAATTGCAGAGCTAGAGTCTTTTATGCCCAAAAAGAAACTGCTGGAATCCTTAAAAGAAGAGCCTTTGGAGCTGTCCTTTGCTGCTTTGGAGCAGGCAGGGAAGGCCCGAGATGAGGAGGCACTGCTGGAAGGAATCAGCAAGCAGCTCAAGGTCTTGCAAGAGGCCAAGGGTCAGATAGAAGCTGATCGCTTAGAAGTGGCTGCGCTGGAGAAGTGGGAGCCACTGGAGCTAACACCGCAAGCAGCTGCGACTTTCAGCCATCTGGGAGCTTTGATTGGGACGATTCCTAATACCGACGACGATGCTCTGCGCTTGGCTCTGGGAGCACATCCTGACCTGAAGTTTCAGGAAGTCTTTACCGATGATACGGAGCATGGGGTTCTTATTTTTTACAAGACAGGCTCTCTGGAAGAAGTACGCAAAATCTTGAAAGAGTATGGCTTTAAGCCTTTTGAGTATGACCGTGAGGAGCTACCTGCTGAGCGGGTAGCCCAGCTCAAGGCCAATATTCGACAGCAGGAGGCGGTGGCAGATGTTATGACCAAGAGTCTGGCAGCTTCCAAGAATGAACTGGATCAACTCAAGGTTCAGCTGGACTATCTCTGCAATCTCTCCTCTCGCCAAGAAAGTAAAAATCAGTTAGCCAGCACGCAAAATCTGGCAGCCTTGGAAGGCTGGATCGAAAGCAATCAGGTTCAAGCTCTTGAGGCTTGCTTGACGGAGCAGTTCGGCCAGAGCATTCTCATCCAGACCAGAGAGATTCGACAGGACGAGGAAGATAAGGTTCCGACCAAGCTTAAAAACAATGCCTTGGTGGAGCCCTTCGAGCTAGTGACGGAGATGTATTCCCTGCCTAAATATGGTGACAAGGATCCTACCCCTGTCGTTTCCCTATTTTATTTTGTATTCTTTGGCATGATGGTTGCCGACATTGGCTACGGCCTCTTGCTCTTTGTAGGCACCAGTCTGGCGCTGCACTTCTTGCATGTCAAGTCGGGACTGGCTAAGAATCTGCGATTCTTCCGCCTGTTGGGTGTGGCAGTCATCATCTGGGGGCTGGTTTATGGCTCTTTCTTTGGCTTTGAACTGCCCTTTGCTCTGATCAGTACCAGCTCTGATGCCATGACGATTCTGGTTATTTCTGTTGTCTTTGGCTTTGTTACAGTGCTGGCGGGCCTCTTCCTCAGTGGTCTGAAAAATATGCGTCTCAAGGATTATGCAGAAGCTTATAATGCAGGCTTTGCTTGGGTACTGATTTTGCTGGGGCTGCTACTCTTGGCCCTGGGAAATTTCTTCCCATCCTTGGCCTTTGCTGCAACGATTGGTCAGTGGCTGGCCATCATCAATGCTCTGGGTATACTGGCAGTATCCATTGTCAGTGCTAAGAGTTTGGCAGGCTTAGGGTCAGGTCTCTTTAATCTTTACAATGTCAGTGGCTATGTAGGAGACCTTGTCAGCTTTACGCGGCTGATGGCTCTAGGGCTTTCGGGGGCCAGCATTGGCTCGGCTTTTAACTTGATTGTCAGCCTCTTTCCACCTGTCGCTCGCTTCAGCATCGGTATTCTGCTCTTTATTGCCCTGCATTTGGTCAATATGTTTCTATCTTTTCTGTCCGGTTATGTGCACGGAGCGCGTTTGATTTTCGTGGAATTTTTCGGGAAATTCTACGACGGCGGCGGCAAGCCTTTCACTCCGCTCAAGCCTAGTGAGAAATACGTTCAGCAAAGCAAGAAATAAAGATTAGGAACTATGGTAAGAGATGAGAAGCTCATCTTTAGAAAAACACTTTCTACAACATCAAAACAAGCATTATTCATTCAATTAGCTGTTGATTTTACGATGATTACAGCATTTTCATAGGAGTAAATCATGGAACATTTAGCATCATATTTTGGAACTTACGGCGGCGCCTTTTTTGCAGGTCTGGGAGTAGCTTTGGCGGTCTTTCTCAGCGGAATGGGCTCAGCTCTGGGTGTTGGAAGCACTGGTCAGGCAGCGGCAGCCCTCTTGAAAGAGCAGCCAGAAAAATTCGCTCAAGCTCTGATTCTGCAGCTTTTGCCAGGTACCCAAGGTCTCTACGGCTTTGTTATCGGGATTACCGTCTTCTTTAATATCAAGCCGGAATTGGCTCTGCAATCAGGCGTGGCTTATTTCCTAGCAGCTCTGCCAGTTGCGATTGTTGGTTACTTTTCAGCCAAGCATCAAGGACGAGTGGCGACAGCTGGTATTCAGATTTTGGCCAAGCGTCCGGAAGAGGTCATGAAAGGGGTTATCCTAGCGGCTATGGTTGAAACCTACGCGATCTTGGCCTTCGTTGTATCCTTCATCATGGTTCTGAATGTGAAGTAAGGAGGCTTTTATGTCTGACATGTCAGATCTCAAAGTTTCTGTCTTGGAGCAAGCTCACGAAAAGGGGCGTCTGCTTTTGGCCGAGGCTACTGAGAAAATAGAACAGGAAGCCAAGGAACGTGAGGCCCAGCTAGTTCGGCAAAAGCTTGGACAGAGGGAGCAGCAGCTGAAAGAAATCAGTCGGCGCAGTCAGCGCGATATTCAGCAGCTGGAAAATCAAAAGCGCCAGTCTACTCTGGTCATAAAGCAGCGGGTTCTCAGAGAGCTTTTTGAGGAGGCCTATGCTCAGATGGCGGCTTGGCCACCAGCTGAAGAAGAGCATTTTCTAAAGAGTGTCCTGGCCAAATACCCAGAGGAAGAGATGGCACTAGTTTTCGGTGCTCTATCAGCTGAGAAATTCAGCTCCAGCCAGTTAGAAGACTTGAAAAAAGCCTTTCCGCAAGTACACTTTTCAGACCAGTCCATAGCCGGTCAGGCAGGCTTTGTATTGAGCCAAGGACGAGTGGATGATAGTTATCTCTATCGCGACTTGCTGGACTCTGTCTGGCAGGAGGAAAGCTACCGTCTGGCTCAGGACATTTTCAAAGACCAGGCAGAATAGGAGGCGGACCATGAGTGAAACAAGCTTCTCTCAAGTCAATACAGCCATTAGTGTGCAGGAGGCTTCCTTTTTGACGCCCCAGCAATATGATCAGTTGCTGCAGGCTGACGATCCTGCCAGTCGTTCGGCTCTTCTGCAGGGAACGGTCTATGCCATGGATGCTGAAGCGATCAAGGATCTCAATGCCATTGAGCAAGTACTGATGAAGCATTTGTATTCTGTTTATAATTGGGCGCTTGAGATCAGTCCAAGTAAGGAGTTAGTGGAGATTTTCACGCTCCGCTATACCTACCACAATCTCAAAGTTTTTCTCAAGGGTCGGGCGACAGGTCAGTCATTGGAGCATTTGCTGATGCCGGTGGGGACCTATTCGTTGGAGGTTTTAGAGCACCTGGTCATGGCCTTTTCGGCTGAGTATTGTCCAGATTTCATGCTGGACGAGGTGCTTGCGACCTGGCAGGAATACCAGGATTATCAGGATGTGCGCGTCTTGGAGATTGGCATGGATATGGCTTATTTCCAGCATCTCAAGCGCCTGACACAGGAGTTGGAAGATGAGAGCCTGCTGCAGCTGGTGAATCTGACTATTGATTTTTATAATGCCATCACCGTTAAGCGGGCTGTTGACTTGGGAAAACCGCGCAGCTTTATGAGGCAGCTCCTGTCTGATGAAGGGAGCCTCTCTGCTGCCAACTGGATTGCCATGGCAGAGCAGGGAGATTTCTTGACATGGTTCAGCCAGATCAATCCCTGTGGTTACGATTTGGATCTGCGCTCCTATGAGGAGAAAATGAGGAACCAGACCTTGACGACAGTAGAGCTAGAATATCTAGCGGACCTCTTGCAGGCCAAGTTGCTGGCGACTGGTCAGTTTGAGACAGATGGCCCGCTTCCTCTGGCCCGCTATCTGCTGGGCAAGGAGTTGGAAGTCAAGAATCTGCGGCTGATTTTGACCGGTATGGACAATCAGCTGCCAGTAGAGCTTATCAGAGAAAGGATGCGATCGATTTATGGACAAGACTAGCTACAAGATTGCTGTCGTGGGGAATCGTGATACCATTCTCCCTTTTAAGCTGATTGGTTTTCAGACCTTTCCGGTGAAGGAAGCTCAGGAGACGGTCAATACCCTGCGTCGGCTCGCTCGTGAAGATTTCGGCATTATCTATCTGACGGAGGATATGGCTGCGGATATTCCAGAAACCCTGGCCTACTATGATCAGCTGGAGATTCCTGCTCTTGTGCTCATTCCTACTCATAAGGGGAGCACGGGACTGGCTCTTTCGCGGATTCATGAAAATGTCGAAAAGGCTGTTGGACAGGATATATTGTGAGGTTTTTATGCGAATCAATCAACTAGGTCAACCCATTGGGAATGCTCTGCCGGATTTTCAGCCGGGGGACTTGCCTAACTTGGAGCGAATCGAAGGCCAGTATGTTATTATCGAGCGTTTGTCCAAGGACAAGCATGGGGCGGATTTGTATGAAGTGTATGGCCCAGATTCTCCTGCGGATATGTGGACCTATCTATTTCAAAATCCTGCTCAAAATCAGGAAGAATGGTCCCAGAAGCTAGAACAGATGCTGGCAGCACAGGATCGTTTTCACTATGCGATTGTGGATAAGGAGAGCGGTAAGACTTTAGGAACTTTTGCCTTGATGAGGATTGACCGAAATAACCGCGTTATCGAAGTGGGAGCTGTGACCTATTCGCCTAAGCTGAAGCGCACCAGACTGGCTACAGAAGCCCAGTACTTACTAGCACGCTATGTCTTTGAAGAGCTGGAGTATCGTCGCTATGAATGGAAATGCGACTCCCTCAATCAGCCTTCAAGGCGGGCAGCAGAGCGGCTTGGTTTCACTTATGAAGGTAGGTTTCGTCAGGCTATTGTCTATAAGGGGCGCAACCGAGATACTGACTGGCTGTCTATGATTGACAAGGATTGGCCGGTCGTCAAGAGCCGTCTAGAAAAATGGTTGAGCCCAGACAATTTCGACGAAAAGGGCCAGCAAATAAAAGCCTTATCTGATTTTTAAAATAAAAAGTAACAATCCTTGCCCTAGAGCTAGCTAAGAAGAATTTCAAACTCGCGGCAAGAATCAAAAAATACTCTTTGGAAATGAATTTCAAACTGTTACTTAGTTTGAGCTTTGATTTTCATGGAGAATTAAGAAAAATCTCCCAAGAATGGAGGAAGATTGTGAGTCAAGGAAAGATTATCAAAGTTTCTGGTCCTCTGGTGCTGGCATCAGGGATGCAGGAAGCGAATATTCAGGATATCTGCCGGGTTGGCGATTTGGGGCTGATCGGTGAAATTATTGAAATGCGGCGGGACCAAGCCTCTATTCAGGTTTATGAAGAAACTTCTGGCTTGGGTCCGGGAGAGCCGGTCATCACGACTGGAAGTCCTCTGTCCGTTGAGCTGGGACCAGGTCTGATTTCTCAGATGTTTGACGGGATTCAGCGGCCTTTGGAGCGTTTCCAGACCATCACGGCAAGCGACTTCCTCGTTCGCGGTGTCCAACTGCCAAATCTAGACCGAGAGGCTAAGTGGGATTTTGTTCCAAGTCTGTCTGTTGGAGATGCAGTTGAGGCTGGCGATATTCTGGGCACGGTGCAGGAGACCAATCTGGTGGAGCACCGCATCATGGTGCCAGTCGGCGTCAGTGGACGATTGGCTAATATCTCAGCTGACAGTTTCACTGTTGAAGAGACTGTTTATGAGATTGAGCAGGCGGACGGTTCTGTCTTTAAAGGGACTCTCATGCAAAAATGGCCGGTCCGTCGTGGGCGTCCTTTTGCTCAGAAGCTGATTCCGGTTGAGCCTTTGGTGACAGGTCAGCGGGTCATTGATACCTTCTTCCCAGTGACCAAGGGCGGAGCAGCTGCTGTACCAGGACCATTCGGGGCTGGTAAGACTGTGGTTCAGCACCAGGTGGCCAAGTTTGCCAATGTTGACATCGTTATCTATGTCGGCTGCGGTGAGCGTGGCAATGAGATGACTGACGTACTTAATGAATTTCCAGAACTAATCGACCCGGCGACAGGCCAGTCCATCATGCAGCGAACGGTGCTGATTGCCAACACCTCCAATATGCCGGTGGCAGCCCGGGAAGCGTCGATTTACACAGGGATTACTATCGCAGAATACTTCCGTGACATGGGTTATTCTGTGGCCATCATGGCGGACTCCACCTCTCGCTGGGCAGAAGCCCTGCGGGAAATGTCCGGCCGTCTGGAAGAAATGCCGGGTGACGAAGGCTATCCAGCCTATCTTGGCAGCCGGATTGCTGAGTACTATGAGCGGGCAGGCCGGGTCAAGACACTCGGTTCAACTGCGCGCGAAGGCTCTATAACCGCTATCGGAGCCGTATCACCTCCGGGCGGCGATATTTCTGAGCCGGTGACGCAAAATACCCTGCGAATTGTCAAGGTCTTCTGGGGCTTGGATGCCCAGCTGGCTCAACGCCGGCATTTCCCAGCTATCAACTGGCTGAGCTCATACTCACTCTATCTAGACGAAGTGGGAGCATATATCGACCAGCATGAGAAGATTGCTTGGGCGGAAAAGGTGACCAAGGCCATGAATATCCTGCAAAAGGAAAGCGAACTGCAGGAAATCGTGCGTTTGGTGGGCTTAGATTCCTTGTCTGAGAAGGACCGGCTGACCATGAATGCAGCCAAGATGATCCGCGAGGACTATCTGCAGCAGAATGCCTTTGATGATGTGGACACCTATACTTCTTTCAAAAAACAGGTGGCTTTATTGAGCAATATCCTGACCTTCGATGCGGAGGCCAATCGTGCCTTGGAGCTGGGAGCTTATTTCCGGGAAATCATGGAAGGAACGGTGGAGCTGCGTGACCGAATTGCCCGCAGCAAGTTTATTCATGAAGACCAGCTGGAAAAAATTCAGGCTCTCAGTCAGACTATCGAGGAAACCCTGCACCAGATTCTTGCCCAAGGAGGACTAGACAATGAGCGTCATTAAAGAATACCGCACCGTCAGTGAAGTTGTCGGCCCTCTGATGATTGTCGACCAAGTCGCTGGCGTGCATTTCAATGAATTGGTAGAAATCCAGCTGCATGACGGCAGCAAGCGTCAGGGCCAGGTTCTGGAAGTCCAAGAAGACAAGGCTATGGTCCAGCTTTTTGAGGGATCAAGCGGTATCAATCTGGAAAAAGCCAAGGTCCGCTTTACCGGTCGACCGCTAGAGCTGCCAGTGTCAGAAGACATGGTGGGACGGATTTTCAATGGAATGGGCAAGCCAATTGATGGCGGCCCAGCTATTTTGCCAGAAAAATATCTGGATATTGACGGTCAAGCCATCAATCCAGTAGCTCGCGATTATCCGGATGAGTTTATTCAGACTGGAATTTCGGCCATCGACCACCTCAATACCTTGGTTCGGGGACAAAAATTGCCAGTATTTTCTGGCTCTGGTCTGCCCCACAAGGAATTAGCTGCTCAAATCGCCCGTCAGGCAACTGTGCTCAACTCTGATGAAAACTTCGCCGTGGTCTTTGCGGCCATGGGTATTACCTTTGAAGAAGCCGAGTTCTTCATGAATGACCTCCGGGAGACGGGAGCCATTGACCGCTCGGTGCTCTTTATCAATCTGGCTAATGATCCGGCTATCGAGCGGATTGCAACGCCGCGGATTGCCCTGACAGCAGCCGAGTACCTAGCTTATGAAAAGGACATGCACGTTCTGGTCATCATGACTGACATGACCAACTACTGTGAAGCCCTGCGGGAAGTTTCCGCAGCTCGTCGTGAGGTGCCGGGCCGTCGTGGGTATCCGGGTTACCTCTATACTAACCTATCCACCCTTTATGAGCGGGCTGGACGTCTGGTCGGCAAGAAAGGCTCGGTGACGCAGATTCCGATCCTGTCCATGCCAGAGGATGACATTACCCATCCGATTCCAGACTTGACGGGTTATATTACGGAAGGTCAGATTATCCTTTCACGCGACCTTTACAACAGTGGCTATCGTCCGCCAATCAATGTCCTGCCATCTCTGTCTCGTCTCAAGGACAAGGGCTCAGGTGAGGGTAAGACTAGGGGAGACCATGCCGCAACTATGAACCAATTATTTGCTGCCTATGCGCAAGGCAAGCAGGCCAAGGAGTTGGCTGTCGTTCTGGGGGAATCCGCCCTGTCCGAAACGGACAAGCTCTATGTCCGCTTTACCGACCGCTTCGAGCAGGAATACATCAATCAAGGTTTCCAGACCAACCGAACCATCGAGGAAAGCTTGGATCTGGGCTGGGAACTCCTGTCCATCTTACCTAGAACGGAGCTTAAGCGGATCAAGGACGATATGATTGACCAATACCTGCCGCAGACCAAGGAGGAAGAAAGATGACGCGACTCAATGTCAAGCCGACTCGGATGGAGCTAAATAACTTAAAAGCCCGTCTCAAAACGGCTGTCCGTGGGCATAAATTGCTCAAGGACAAGCGGGATGAGCTGATGCGGCGCTTCATTGAGTCTGTCCGTGAGAACAATCAGCTTCGCCAAAAGGTCGAATCCGCTCTGGTTGGCCATCTGCAGGATTTTGTCATGGCCAAGGCGCTGGAGAGCGATCTCATGGTCAAGGAAATTTTCGCTGTGCCCATGCGGGAAGTCAATCTGCATGTGGAGACTGAGAATATCATGAGTGTGCGCGTGCCCAAGATGTACGCCCATATTGACAATCCGCATACTGATGACGAGGGAGACGTGGTTTATAGCTATGTGGCGTCTAACAGCCAGATGGATGAAACCATTGAAAGCATGAGCGATCTGCTTCCTGACCTGCTGCGACTGGCTGAAATTGAGAAAAGCTGCCAGCTCATGGCGGATGAAATCGAGAAAACCCGCCGTCGGGTCAACGGACTAGAGTATGCTACCATCCCTGACCTCAAAGAAACTATCTACTACATCGAGATGAAGCTAGAAGAAGCCGAACGAGCCAGCCTCGTCCGAATGATGAAGGTGAAATAAGATGTGTAGGCGTTAAAAAACGACTGAAAAACAGGAACTGGACGATGGATTCGATGAATCCGAGCCAGTTCTCTTTTTTTCGAGTTTTTAGCTGTAGCTCGATTTAGCTGAGCTAACCTAGACTGAATAGATCTATTCACAGCAAAAATAGGAAAATAGACGAAGAAGTGACAGCTTCTAGGAGATTTTATCTTTTTTGCCCAGAGCTTAGGTCGGGTTCAGTTCACCAGAGTAGAAAAAATTCAAATAAGCCCAAAAGAAAAAACAGAACCTCTCTAAATGGGGTTCTTTTGCTTGTTGCCTGTTTTTATATGTTACAAACAAATCTCCATATTACAGGGGGCAGACAGTTTTGTTAAATAGGTCGAAAAAGGCTTTTTTCTTAGAAGATTTATGGTAAGATGGTTTTCGTATCATGAATGATTAGGAAGGTGCATTTTGCATATGAAAATGAATAAGAAATTACTTTTGGCTTCAACTGTTGCTTTGTCAGCATTGCCTTTGTTGACAACGCGAGCTGAGGAGCAGCCACAAAACTGGACTGCCAGAACAGTTGAGCAAATTAAAGCGGATATTACGAGCAATGAAAACCAACAAACTTACACTGTTCAATATGGTGACACTTTGGGAAATATCGCTCAAGCGATGAACATTGATCTTGTTGATTTGGCTAAAATCAATCAAATTGCCAATGCTGACTTGATTTTCCCAGGTACTGTTTTGACTATTACAACAAATGGACACAACGAAATCACCTCTGTAGAAATCCAAAGCTACCAAGCAGGAAATAATGCAGGATTGGTAACGGAAGATTATACAGCAAGTGAGATTTTTGGTACTGAACAAGCCGCTCCAGCGGCACCTGCTCAAGCAGCAGAAACTCCAGCTCCGGCTGTTGAGGAAGCTGTTGCAGCTCCAGCAGACCAAGCACCAGCGCCTGCTGAAGAAGCTCCTGCACCAGTAGCAGAAGTTGCAAGTGAAGCAGCCCCAGCTGCGGAAGCAAATGCAGCCGCTCCTGTAGAAGCAGCGCCACTGCCAGCAGTAACTGCAAGTCCAGAAGCACCAGCAGAGGCAGCTCCAGAAGCGACTGAATTAGGACAAAATCAAGTCAGTCAAGCAACTGCCGCTGTTGAGCCAACAACTTACAATGCTCCAGCTGTAACAGATGCTGCAAGCGTGACGACTAACAATCCTGCTAATGAAGGTCTTCAGCCACAAACTGCAGCTCTGAAAGAAGAGATAGCAGCTAAATATGGCATTACAGAATTTAGTCTCTATCGTCCAGGCGATAGCGGAGATCATGGTAAGGGCTTGGCAGCTGACTTTATCGTTGGTGACAATACTGAATTAGGAAACCAGGTCGCAGCAGATGTTACTTCTAACATGACTGAAAGAGGAATCTCTTATGTTATCTGGCAGCAGCAGTTCTATGCACCATTTGAAAGCATTTATGGACCAGCTAATACTTGGAACCAAATGCCAGATCGTGGTAGTGTAACTGAAAATCACTACGACCACGTTCACGTATCTATGAATGAATAAGATGGATACAAGCCCAGAAATGGGCTTTTTCTGATATTCTCTGTGAAAAGGCGAGAATTTTCTGATAAATTTTGGTATAATAAAGCGAACTACAGATAAAGGATGAGAGAGAATGACCTTAGTTTATCAATCAACACGCGACGAAAAGAATAGAGTAACAGCCAGCCAGGCGATTCTACAAGGCTTGGCAACAGATGGCGGGCTCTTTACGCCCATTACCTATCCGCAGGTCGATTTGGACTTTGCCAAGCTCAAAGACGCTTCTTATCAGGAAGTAGCCAAGCTGGTTTTGTCTGCTTTTTTGGACGATTTTTCTGAAGAAGAGCTGGACTACTGTATCAACCATGCCTATGACAGCAAGTTTGATGATGCGGCTATCGCTCCCTTGGTTAAGCTGGATGGTCAGTACAATCTAGAGCTTTTCCACGGAGCGACCATTGCCTTCAAGGACATGGCTTTGTCTATCCTGCCTCAGTTGATGACAACTGCAGCTAAAAAGCACGGCTTGGAAAACAAAATTGTCATTTTGACGGCGACTTCTGGCGACACAGGCAAGGCGGCTATGGCAGGCTTTGCGGATGTTCCTGGGACTGAGATTATCGTCTTTTATCCGAAAGATGGTGTCAGCAAGGTCCAAGAGCTGCAAATGACGACCCAGACAGGTGCCAATACGCATGTGGTTGCCATTGATGGCAACTTTGACGATGCCCAGACCAATGTCAAGCACATGTTCAATGACACAGACCTACGAGCTCGTCTCTTGGAGCATAAGCTGCAGTTGTCATCTGCTAATTCCATGAATATCGGCCGTTTGGTGCCGCAGATTGTTTACTATGTCTATGCCTATGCTCAGCTGGTGAAGACAGGAGAAATCACAGCAGGAGACAAGGTCAACTTTACCGTTCCGACAGGGAACTTTGGCAATATCTTGGCGGCCTACTATGCCAAGCAAATCGGTCTGCCGGTTGGCAAGCTGATTTGCGCATCAAATGAAAACAATGTCCTGACTGACTTCTTCAAGACTAAGGTTTATGACAAGAAGCGAAGCTTCAAGGTGACGTCTAGTCCGTCCATGGATATTCTGGTTTCCTCTAACTTGGAGCGCTTGATTTTCCATCTGTCTGGTAACAGCGCTGAGAAAACAGCGGCCTTGATGGCGGCCCTGAATGAGCATGGACAGTATGAACTAACGGACTTTGACGCTGAGATTTTGGAACTATTTGCGGCTGATTATGCGACAGAAGAAGAAACAGTAACTGAAATCAAGCGGGTCTATCAAGCATCTGACTACATCGAAGACCCTCATACAGCCGTTGCGTCCGCTGTCTATCAAAAATACTTGGCAGAGACAGGTGATCAGCGCAAGACTGTTATCGCGTCTACCGCTAGCCCTTATAAATTCCCAGTCGTGGCTGTTGAGGCTGTGACTGGTCAGTCAGGACTTAGTGACTTCGAGGCTTTGGAGCAACTGCACGAACTTTCTGGCGTAGCCCTGCCACCAGCTGTGGACGGCTTAGAAACAGCCCCAGTGCGCCACAAAACGACGGTCGCTGCAGACCAAATGCAGGCAGCAGTCGAGGATTACTTGGGATTATAAAAAACAAAAACATCAGCTTATTCATTGGCTGATGTTTTATAATCTATTTCAAAACAATCAACTGCTTGCCAGCTAGGTTGTAACTGTCAGCTAGCGGTGCAATTGGTTTTTGGACATCAATGGCTGGATATTGAAGGTGCAGCTTTTGCTTGTTTTTGTTTTCGTAGACAGCCTCTTGGCTGCTGAAGTTGATGACGATGGTCATGCTCGCTTTGCTGTCTTGAATTTTGTACTCCAATAGACTGTCTGTCAGCCAGTTGACCTGACAGGCTTGCTTGATAGCGGCGCTGGTCTTTAGATGCAGCAGCGGATGTGCCCTGCGAAAGGAAATCAGCTTTTTAAGAAAAGCAATATCCTCTGTGTAATGCAGGGAGCGCAGCCAGTCTAGTTTATTGATCTCGTCGGGCATATTGTAGGTGTTGTCAATCAGATTTTTAGTCCGGAAAAATTCCTGACCGCTGTGGATAAAGGGAACACCTTGAGCCAGCAGGACGAGTTGGAGAGCCAGCCGCGAATTGGCCAGCCGATCCCGCAAGGTGATAGCAGGGTTGACGATATCAAAGTAATCAAAAACCGTTGCATTGTCATGGCACTCCACATAATTAATAGCCTGCTGGGGCGCTATGAAGTGAGCCTCGCCTTTTAGTCCGACATTGGCTGTCAGGACGTTTTCAAGCTGACTGGCAGGAGTCTTGCTCTCGATTTGCCGGCCTTGAGCGATGGTCTGCTTGAGACTGTCGCGGAAATGATCGCTGAAAAATCCATAATCTGGCAGCTGGGAAGCATTGTACTGATGGGCCAATTGCTCACTTGCCAGCCCAGTATCCATCTGCCAGCCTTCGCCGTAGAGGTAGATGTTAGGATAGAGCGTCTTGAGTTCGTCAGCTATCTGCTGCATGGTTTGGATATCTAAAATCCCCATCAGATCAAAGCGGAAACCGTCAAAGCCATAGATGCTGACCCATTGCTTGACCGACTGCTTGATATAGCGGCGAACCATGGCTTTCTCACTGGCTACATCATTGCCACAGAAGGTCCCGTTGGTCCGGTAGCCCATATCATTGAGCCGGAAAAAATAGCCGGGCACGATTTTTTCAAAAGCATAGCTATTGGCATCATAGACATGATTGTAGACCACGTCCATGATGACGCTGATATCAGCATTGTGGAAGGCAGTAATGGCCGCCTGTAGCTCTAAGATGCGGGCATAAGGGTCTCGTGGGTCACTGGCAAAACTGCCGTCTGGGACATTATATTGGACAGGGTCGTAGCCCCAGTTGTAGACGAGCTCAGGATGCTTTTCATCAACGCTGCCAAAATCGTAGACAGGCATAAGTTGCACGTGGCTGATGCCTAGCTCTTTCAGATAGTCCAGACCGAACTTCTGACCGTGGACGACTGGAGATTCGCTCAGCGAGGCAAACTTCCCAGGATAGGAGAAGCTAGCTTCTTTCTGCATAGAGAAATCGCGGACGCTCATTTCATAAATGACGGCTTCTGTCGGATCCAACTGTGTTTTTGCTCGTTTGATAGGCTTTTTAATCTTTTCTAAATCAATGACATAGCTGTTGCCCGAATTGACATCTGAGGATAGGGCGTAGGAATCGTGGACTTCAATCCATTTGCCATTAATCTTATGGAGATAAGAATAGGAGGCTCCCTCTAAATCTCCCTCAATCCGGGTATGCCAGACTCCCTTATCCAGACGTTTGAGATGGTGAACCTGGTCTTTGAGATGCAGGAGGACTTTTTCGGAAATCGGCGCCCAGAGTTTGAAATCGGTGGCTTGGGGACTGTATTGAGCTCCCAAATCGTCGCCTGCATAGTCAAAAATTTCATCGAAAATAGGCTTTTTCACGATATGGCGGTACTGCAGGTCAGTATGGTTGCGATCCTGGTCATAGACCTTGTAGGACTGCGTCAGGTCAATGGGCTCATTAGCCGACACGGTGTAGATAATCCGCTCTTCCTGATTGTTGATATTTTTGATGGTCAAAGGGCTGGAGCTGTGCTTGTCTTCCAGTGTAAAGTGGATGGAGTAGGCTTCAAAGCTCTTTTCCAGTTCGATGGTGATGATATTTTCGTCATCTAAATAGGCTTGAAAAATACGAAAGGCCATGTTTTTCCTCTTTCTTTGTCAGTTTCTATTCGTGTAATTGTTTTGAGTTTAGGCTCTTCCCTAGGTTAGGACAAGGCCGATATGTGAATCGTTGATGAATGAGCAAAAGCACTCGGATTAGCGAGTGCTGATGCTATGCGGAATCAGCTGGCGATAGCAGATCTGCTTGTCTTCTTTATTGTCCTTGATGATCTGGAAGAGGGTCCGGAAAGACTCTTTCCCAAGCTCGAGGGCATTGATATCGATATAGGCATCCACATCAATGCGCGGTTTGATAGAATCAAAGGTGATAATGGGAATCTGGTAGTCCTGATCTTTGAGATAGTGCAGGGCTCCTTCTGCTACCAAGGTATCAGAGGTTACGATAGCTTCAATCTCATCCAGCGGCAGCTCCTCCATAATCTTGTAACTGTTGTCTTCCAGAAGGAAACCGAAGGCAAATTTGATAATGCGTTCATCCAAAGGCCGTTCTGCTTCATTCAGGGCTTGCTTGTAGCCTGTGTAACGATCTTGAGAAACAACCAGCTCCTTATTCCCAGCCAGAAAGGCAATTTTCTGATAGCCCTTGTCAAGGAAATATCTGGTTGCGTCATAGCCAGCCTTGATATTGTCGTTGTCCACTAGAGAGATGAAAGGTGAGACAGCTTTCCCTAGGATAAGGAAAGGGAAGTTGTTCCTGACTGCAAAGTCGACCAAAGGATCGTCCTGCTTGGAGTAAAGGAAAATCAGTCCGTCAACTCGCTTGCCCAAAATCATCTGCTTCATATTTTCCAAGCGATGTTCTTCGTCTTGCCCCGTGCTGATCTGGATGGCATAGTCATAGTCAGAAGCAATCTGAGAAATCCCCCGTAATACAGTTGGGAAAAAAGGGTTTTGATAGAAGACATCTGAGTCGTCCGGCAGGACCAAGCCGATGACCTGGCTGGACTGGCTGACCAGACTTCTGGCATTGAGGTTGGGATGATAGTCCAGCTCTTTCATAGCGGCACGGACCCGTTTTTTAGTTTCTTCACTGATGGTTGATTTGTTTTGTACGACGCGGGTCACGGTAGAGGGCGACACGCCTGCTAGTTTTGCGACTTCTTTGATAGTAACTCGCATAAAAACCTCCTAAAGGCCTGCATTTGCTGGAAATCCTTTCTATAACATCAACTATTTTAAATCTAGTAGTAGAAGCACTTGCTTTCTAAGAGTCATGCAAACCTGTGCCAAAAATAGCCATCGTAGCCAGTGATTTTGCTTAACTATTGTGGTCAAAAAAGCAAGTATGAAGCAGTTTCTCCGCAAACGCAAACGTTTTCTGTTTGTAAGAACATTTTAACACAAAAAGAGAACGCTTGCAAGAAGAGAAAAACGGTAAACAATTGGGGCAGTAGGAGAGTCCTAAAAGAGCATTATATCCATTAACCAATAAATTGAAAAAAATCTCAAAAACCCCTTGCACTAAAAAAAAAAATAGGTTATAATCAAGTCGACGCAAACGTTTGCATTAAGTAAAAATGAAAAGGCGTAGAGGAAAAAATAACGAGGTGACAAAATGAAAAAACGTCAAAGCGGCGTGCTCATGCACATTTCATCCCTTCCGGGCAAGTACGGTATCGGATCTTTTGGCCAAAGTGCTTATGATTTTGTAGACTTCTTGGTTCGCACCAAGCAGCGCTATTGGCAGATTTTGCCACTGGGAACGACCAGTTATGGTGATTCTCCTTATCAGTCTTTCTCTGCTTTTGCGGGGAATACCTACTTTATCGATTTTGATATTCTGATAGAAGAAGGTTTGCTGAACGAGGCGGATGTCAAGGGAGCTGAATTTGGAGATGATCCTAGAAAAGTGGATTATGCAAAGATTTTCGATGCTCGCCGTCCAATCATGGAAAAAGCAGTAGCTCGCTTCTTGAAAGCAGACGATCTGTCTGACTATGAGAGCTTTGTGGAGCAAAATGCAGCTTGGCTGGAAGTTTTCGCTGAGTACATGGCTATCAAAGAGCATTTTGATAATCTAGCTTGGACTGAGTGGCCGGATGAAGCGATCCGTCGCCGTGAGGCTGCTAGTCTCGCTTCTTATCGTGAGAAGCTGGCTGACAAGCTGACCTACCATCGTGTGACCCAGTATCTCTTCTTTAAGCAGTGGTTAAGATTAAAAGCCTATGCTAATGAACATCACATCGAGATTGTCGGTGATATGCCAATCTATGTGGCAGCTGATAGTGCTGATGTGTGGGCACAGCCGCACTTCTTTAAGACAGATGCTGTTGGTAAGCCGACTTGTGTGGCAGGCTGTCCGCCAGATGAATTTTCAGAAACTGGCCAGCTTTGGGGCAATCCTATCTATGACTGGGAAGCTATGGATAAGGATGGTTATGCTTGGTGGATTGAACGCCTGCGCGAAAGCTTCAAGATTTACGACATTGTCCGTATCGACCACTTCCGCGGCTTTGAATCTTACTGGGAAGTACCTGCTGGCTCAGAAACATCTGCTTCTGGTAAGTGGGTCAAAGGTCCAGACTACAAGCTTTTTGCAGCGGTTAAGGAAGCCTTGGGTGATTTGAATATCATCGCAGAAGACCTAGGCTTTATGACGGATGAAGTGATCGAGTTGCGCGAGCGCACTGGTTTCCCAGGAATGAAAATCTTACAATTTGCCTTCAATCCTGATGATGAAAGCATCGACAGCCCGCATCTAGCGCCAAACAACTCAGTCATGTATACAGGAACCCATGATAACAATACTGTTCTGGGCTGGTACAAGGATGAGATTGACGACGCTACTCGCCAGTACATGGCTCAGTACACCAACCGTAAGGAGTACGAAACAGTACCTCATGCAATGCTGCGCACAATCTTTGCTTCAGTCAGCTTTATGGCCATTGCAACCATGCAAGACCTGCTGGAATTAGACAGTGCAGCACGGATGAACTATCCATCCACAATTGGTGGGAACTGGACTTGGCGGATGACAGCTGAAGAGCTGAATCCAATCGTCGAAGGTGAGCTTTATAGCTTGACTAAGACTTACCGTCGTATGAATACCGATTTAATTAACAAATAAAGAACAGCTAATTAGACTTGAAGGGAGTAATCATGTCAAACTTACAAACTTATATCAAAAATACTTATTCAAAAAATCTTGCTGATTGCAGCAACGAAGAACTCTACCTGGCTCTTTTGAACTACACTAAATTAGCCAGCGCTCAAAAGCCAGTTAATACTGGTAAGAAAAAACTTTACTACATTTCAGCTGAATTCCTGATTGGTAAACTTTTGTCTAACAACTTGATCAACCTTGGACTTTACGATGATGTGAAGCAAGAGTTGGCAGATGCTGGTAAAGACTTGATTGAAGTAGAAGAAGTTGAGTTGGAGCCGTCTCTGGGTAACGGAGGCTTGGGCCGTCTGGCTGCCTGCTTCTTGGACTCTATTGCGACACTTGGTCTCAATGGTGATGGTGTAGGACTGAACTACCACTTCGGTCTCTTCCAACAGGTTTTGAAAAACAACGAACAGACCACAATTCCTAACTTCTGGCTGACAGAGCAAAACTGGTTGGTTCGCTCTAGTCGCAGCTACCAAGTGCCATTTGCTCACTTCACCCTGACATCTACTCTTTATGATATTGATGTGCCAGGTTACAAGACAGAAACTAAGAACCGTCTTCGTCTCTTTGATTTGGACTCAGTGGATGCGGATATCATCACAGACGGTATTGACTTTGATAAGACAGATATCGCTCGCAACTTGACCCTCTTCCTCTATCCAGATGATAGTGACAAGCAAGGGGAATTGCTCCGTATCTTCCAACAGTATTTCATGGTTTCAAATGGTGCTCAGCTGATTATTGACGAAGCGATTGAAAAAGGCAGCAACCTGCATGATTTGGCAGACTACGCTGTCATCCAAATCAATGATACCCACCCATCTCTGGTTATCCCAGAAATGATTCGTCTCTTGACAGAGCGTGGTTTGGATTTGGATGAAGCAATTGCCATCGTACAGAAGATGACTGCTTATACGAATCACACGATTTTGGCAGAAGCTCTTGAAAAATGGCCTTTGGAATTCTTGAAAGAAGTAGTACCGCATCTGGTACCAATCATCAAAGAGCTTGACAAGCGCGTGAAAGCTAAATACGCAGATCCAGCAGTGCAAATCATTGATGAGGACGATCGTGTGCACATGGCTCACATGGATATCCACTACGGATACAGTGTCAATGGGGTTGCTGCTCTGCATACAGAAATCCTGAAAAACTCTGAGCTTAAAGCCTTCTACGATATCTACCCTGAAAAATTCAATAACAAGACCAACGGTATTACTTTCCGCCGCTGGCTCATGCATGCCAACCCACGTCTATCTCATTACCTAGATGAGTTGCTGGGCCGCGACTGGCACCATGATGCAACTAAGCTCGAAGGCTTGTTGGAATTCACTGGTGCTGCAAATGTTAAAGAAAAATTGGAAGGTATCAAGGCTCACAACAAGCGTAAATTGGCTCGTCACTTGAAGGAAGCCCAAGGTGTGGAAATCAATCCAGAATCTATCTTTGATATCCAAATCAAGCGTCTGCATGAGTACAAGCGCCAACAAATGAACGCTCTGTACGTTATCCACAAGTATCTGGATATCAAGGCTGGCAACATCCCTGCTCGTCCAATCACTGTCTTCTTCGGTGGTAAGGCTGCTCCTGCTTACACGATTGCACAGGACATCATCCACCTCATCCTTTGCTTGTCAGAAGTGATTGCTAATGACCCTAAAGTGGCTCCACATCTGCAAGTAGTTATGGTAGAAAACTACAACGTTACAGCGTCTAGCTTCTTGATTGCAGCTGGTGACATTTCTGAGCAGATTTCCCTGGCTTCTAAGGAAGCATCTGGTACTGGTAACATGAAGTTCATGCTTAACGGTGCTTTGACTCTTGGTACAATGGACGGAGCAAACGTTGAGATTGCAGAGTTGGTTGGCGAAGACAACATCTACATCTTCGGTGAAGATTCTGAGACTGTTATTGACCTCTACGCAAAATCTGCTTACAAATCTAGTGAGTACTATGCACGTGAAGCTATCAAGCCATTGGTTGACTTTATCGTCAGCGATGAAGTATTGGCAGTTGGTAAAGCTGAACGCTTGGAACGTCTTTACAATGAACTGATCAGCAAGGACTGGTTCATGACCCTGCTGGATCTAGAAGACTATATCCAAGTCAAAGAGCGCATGCTGGCTGACTATGAAGACCGCGATGCTTGGATGGACAAAGTTATCGTCAATATCGCCAAAGCTGGTTTCTTCTCATCTGACCGTACTATCGCTCAATACGAAGAAGAAGTATGGCACTTGAATAGCTAATATTCTTTAAATCAAAACAAAAGCCGAGACAGCAGTGTTTCGGCTTTGATTTTTTAGTCGAAGAAATGAATAAGGATTTAGCTATTGTGTGGGCTTCTGGCAAGGTGAAAACCTCTCGGTCTTGTCAGCTTTTTCTTTTCGGTGTATAATAAGTGAAAATATTTCTTTACAGGAGGCGTTCATGAAAAAGAAACCAATTTATCTTTATGTTTTGCTGGGCTTGTCAGCAATCGGAACTTTACTGGGAGTATGGAGTCGTTTTTTCTCCAAGTTTTCTGAGGTAGATTATACAAAAATAAATTTCTCAAAAGAATTGAGCGATCAGACAAATCAGTTTAATAGACTTTATTTTGAATTTCTTCGTAATGGAATGAATATGCTGATTTTTTTCGTTATGACGGCTCTGTTAATAGCATCTATCGTCTTTTTGGTTAGAAAAAATCTGCAGATGGCTAATATTAGCTATATCGTTTATATACTAGTCAGTTTGTTATCTCAAGTTTACGTCTATATTTCATCGAAAGGGATTGTTGGCAAGGTATTTACAAGCCCTGAGAACATTGCAACGCATTCAAACAGTCTTCTTTTAGGAACAGTGCTGGGCTTTATTATCAGTTTAATTTATCTTTCCATCGTCGTCTTTAAGCTAATCCAGCAGCAAAAAGAGGCTGAAAAAGCAGAACTAGCTGCAAACGAATAAGATTTGACAAATAACAGATAAGTGCTTACAATTTTAAGAAGCAATATCTGTTATTTTTTAGAATGGAGAGTAAAATGACAAAGGTTTCCTTGGTTTACATCAGCCTGAGCGGCAATACAGAGAGTTTCGTCCGTCGGCTGACAGACTATTTGCTGGAGCAGCATCCAAGCCTAGAAGTAGAGAAGATTCATATCAAAGACCTGGTAAAGGAAGGAATTCCCTTTTTTGAAATGGACAATCCTTTTATCGCTTTTCTGCCGACTTATCTGGAGGGTGGCAATGGTGTGGACAATGGCGATGTAGAAATTCTGACAACCGATGTAGGGGATTTTATCGCCTTTGGTCAGAATGCCAGCAAGTGTCTGGGGGTCATTGGCAGCGGCAATCGTAACTTTAACAACCAATACTGTCTGACAGCCAAGCAATACTCAGAGCGGTTCGGATTTCCGGTTTTGGCTGATTTTGAAATGCGCGGCATGTTGGGAGACATTAAGAAGGTTGCGGGGATTATTGAGGAGCTCTATCATATTGAAAAAAACGAAAACCAGTGAGGTTTTCGTTTTTTGATGTTCTAAATTAAGCTTACATCTTTTCTGGCGCTTCTACTCCTAGCAGACGTAGAGCTTCTTTGAGGACAACAGCTGTTGAGTAGCTGAGAGCCAGACGGCTGTCGCGTTCAGGGCTTTCATCCAGAATCCGCGTGTGCGCATAATATTTGTTAAAGGCTTGAGCCAAGCTAATAGCGTATTTGGCAATCAGTGATGGCTCATAGTTATCAGCAGCACGCTTGACAACGCGACCGAAGTCTTGAAGCAGCTTGATAATTTCCCAGCTTTCTGGATCGTTCAGGCTGTATGTAGCCTCTGCATCAGGCTGGAAGTTCGCCTTGCGCAGGATAGACTGGATACGAGCATAGGCATACTGGATGTAAGGGCCTGTTTCTCCCTCGAAGGAAACCATAGCTTCCAGATCAAAGTCGTAACCATTGCGGCGGTCAGTTTTGAGGTCGTAGAACTTAACTGCTCCTACCCCAACTGCACGAGCAACAGCTTCCTTGTCTTCCAAATCTGGGTTTTTAGCTTCAATCTGGCTCTTAGCCCGGCTGATAGCTTCTAACAGAGTTGGTTCGAGAAGGATGATATTTCCTTTACGTGTAGACAGCTTTTGACGGTTTTTAGTCACCAGACCAAAGTCAACGTGAATCATGTCATCGCTCCAGTCAAAGCCCATCTTTTTCAGAACGGCCTTGAGCTGTCTGAAGTGGTTGGCCTGCTCTTGACCTACAACATAGACATTTTTGACAAAGTTGTAAGTGCGAGCCCGGTAGATGGCTGTTGCGATATCCCGTGTAATGTAGAGGGTAGCGCCGTCTGATTTTTTAATCATAGCAGGCGGAAGGTTAAAGTCTTCCAAGTCTACAATGCTAGCTCCTTTGGATTCCTGCAGGAGACCCTTGTCTTCAAGGATTTGAATCCCTTCGTCCATCTTGTCATTGTAGAAGGCTTCACCGTTTAGGCTGTCAAATTCGACACCTAGGAGTTCGTAGATACGGTTGAATTCTGTCAGACTTTCATCGCGGAACCATTGCCAGAGCTCAGTCGCTTCTGGGTCACCGTCTTCCAGCTTCTTGAACCAAAGGCGGCCTTCTTCATCCAGAGATGGGTCGTTTTCGATCTCAGCATTGATACGCACATAGAGTTTGAGGAGCTCATCGATAGGGTTGGCTTCAACAGCTTCCTGGCTTCCCCACTTCTTATAAGCTACCATCAGGAGGCCGAACTGTTTGCCCCAGTCTCCCAAGTGGTTGACTTTAATGGTATTGTAGCCTATTTTACGGAAGATATTGGAAAGAGCGTCACCGATAACAGTAGAGCGCAAGTGGCCGACTGAGAAAGGCTTGGCAATGTTTGGACTGGACAGGTCAATGGTGATATTCTGATTATTTCCTTCGTTCTGCTGGCCGTAGTCAGCTCCGTCTTTGATGACTTCTTTGATAACTTGGCCAGAAATTTCAGCCTTGCTGAGGAAAAAGTTGACATAAGGACCAGTCGCAACGACTTTATCAAAATGCGCCGTGTCAATCTTTTCAGCGATGTCAGCAGCGATGATTTGAGGAGCTTTGCGCTCAGTCTTTGCCAGAGAAAAGGCTGGGAAGGCGATATCACCAAGTTCAGAGCTCTTTGGCTGCTCCAATAAATTTAAAATAGCGTCTTGATCAAGGCTGTCAATAACCTTGGCCAATTCGCCGGCAATCAACTGTTTGTTATCCATATTTGCTCCTTTGTGTCTTTTGTTATTATTTTATCACATTTTTCAAGGAATCTTCAATTTTTTTGGGAATAATTTTTGGGCTAATAGGAATTTTTCTGATATAATAAGAGGGATAAGAACCTGTATTTATAGATGAGTTTTCCATCTAAATGCTTCCTTCCCTGACACTCTTGGTTAAAGTTTTTTGTTTATTCTCAGTATTCCTGCAAATCTTTGCCTAGATTGATGGAGAAGCAGCCTTTGATCGGATGAGGTGCCCTTCATGAATGCAGCTTCTAATTATTCAATAATGAGGTAAAAATGAGAAAGAATGACCGTCATCAGTTAGTCAAAACGATGATTAAGGAAGAAAAGCTAGGAACGCAAAAGGAGATTCAGGATCGTCTGGAAGCGCAAGGGATTTATGTAACACAGACTACCCTGTCGCGTGACCTCCGTGAAATCGGCCTGACTAAAGTTAAGAAGAAGGGGCTGACTTATTATGTTTTGGCGCATGAGACTGAAGAGATTGATTTTATAGAGTTTTTAGCCAAGCATGTGGAGAGTGTAGCCAGGGCCGAGTTTAGTCTGGTTCTTCGTACTGTGCTGGGCGAGGCAACAGTGCTGGCCAATGTCGTGGATAGCTCGCTGGATAGCCGTATTTTGGGAACCGTTGCAGGTGCCAATACTCTTTTAGTAGTTTGCCGGGATCAAGCAGCTGCTCAGGAGATTGAGGAGCAAATACAGGAAGTAATGTAAGAATCACAGTTTTTTCAGGAAAAATGGAGAGGTTTGAGACGGAAGTCCTGACCTCGTTTGTTTTTAGAAAGGATAGAGATGGCAGTAGAAAAGTTATCGCCAGGCATGCAGCAGTATTTGGATATCAAAAAGGACTATCCAGATGCTTTCTTGCTCTTTCGGATGGGGGATTTCTATGAGTTGTTTTATGATGATGCGGTCAATGCCGCCCAGATTTTAGAGATTTCTCTCACTAGCCGCAATAAAAATGCAGAAAATCCCATTCCCATGGCTGGAGTTCCCTATCATTCGGCACAGCAGTATATTGATGTTTTGGTCGAATCAGGCTATAAGGTAGCAATTGCGGAGCAGATGGAAGATCCCAAGGAAGCCAAGGGGGTTGTTAAGCGGGAGGTTGTTCAGGTTATCACGCCGGGAACGGTGGTGGACTCCAGTAAGCCGGACTCTGCTAATAACTTTCTGGTGGCTCTGGATTACTCAGAGGGCCTCTATGGTCTGGCTTATATGGACTTGGTGACCGGTGAGTTTCAGGTGACCAGTCTAGAGGACTTTGCCTTGGTCTGCGGGGAAATCCGCAATTTGAAAGCTAGGGAAGTGGTGTTGGGCTATGCCTTGCCAGAAGCTGAGGAGCAGGTCTTGGCTGGACAGATGAACCTTTTACTGTCCTATGTACAGACGGCCTTGGACGATGTCCAGCTGCTGGGCGAGGAGCTGTCTCCTATGGAGCGTCAGGCAGCAGGGAAATTGCTGGAGTATGTGCACCGGACCCAGATGAGGGAGCTCAGCCATTTGAAGAAGGCTCAGCATTATGAAATCAAGGACTTTCTGCAAATGGATTATGCCACTAAGGCGAGTCTGGATTTGACAGAAAATGCTCGTTCGGGCAAGAAGCACGGCAGTCTTTATTGGCTGATGGACGAGACCAAGACGGCCATGGGCGGCCGCATGCTGCGCTCTTGGATTCAGCGTCCGCTGATTGATGAAGCGCGAATCATCCAGCGGCAGAATGTCGTCGAGGTCTTTCTGGATCATTTCTTTGAGCGAAGTGATTTGACAGAAAGTCTCAAGGGAGTCTATGATATCGAGCGGCTGGCTAGTCGGGTTTCTTTTGGCAAGACCAATCCTAAAGATCTGCTGCAGCTGGCAGCAACATTGGGCAATGTGCCTCAGATTAAGGCTATTCTGCAAGGGATTGGCAGCCCGCATCTAGCTCGTTTGATTGAGGGATTGGACCCTATTCCAGAGTTGGCAGGCTTGATTAGCTCAGCTATTTCACCGGATGCGCCCCATGTCATTACTGAGGGCAATATCATTCGGACCGGTTTTGATGAGACCTTGGATCAGTATCGGCTTGTGCTGAGGGAGGGAACCGGATGGATTGCGGAGCTGGAAGTTAAAGAACGTGCCAACAGCGGCATCAGCAATTTGAAGATTGATTACAATAAAAAAGATGGTTACTATTTCCACGTGACCAATTCCCAACTGGCTCATGTGCCTAGTCATTTCTTTCGCAAGGCGACCCTGAAAAATTCTGAGCGTTTCGGAACGGAGGAGCTGGCCCGGATTGAGGGAGAGATGTTGGAGGCGCGTGAAAAATCTGCTAATCTGGAATACGAGATTTTCATGCGGATTCGCGAGGAAGCTGGCAAATACATCCAGCGCTTGCAGGCCTTGGCACAAACGCTGGCAGCTGTAGATGTCTTGCAGAGCTTTGCTGCGGTGGCAGAACAACTGCATTTGGTGCGCCCTGTCTTTACTGCGGAGCGCCGTCTGCAGATTGAAAAAGGTCGGCATGCTGTTGTGGAAAAGGTCATGGGTGCCCAAAGCTACATTCCAAATAGTATTCTGCTAGATCAGGAAACGGACATCCAGCTGATTACCGGGCCTAATATGAGCGGGAAATCGACCTATATGCGCCAGTTGGCTATCATCGTCATCATGGCACAGATGGGATCTTATGTGCCCGCTCAGTCTGCCAGTCTGCCGCTATTCGATGCGATTTTCACTCGCATCGGCGCAGCGGATGATTTGGTGTCCGGCCAGTCCACCTTTATGGTGGAGATGATGGAGGCCAATCGGGCCATTCGGCAGGCCAGCGATCGTTCGCTCATCCTCTTTGATGAGCTGGGTCGTGGGACGGCGACTTATGATGGGATGGCCTTGGCTCAGGCTATTATCGAGCACATTCATCACTATACTGGGGCCAAAACCCTCTTTGCCACCCACTATCATGAGCTGACAGCCTTAGAGGACAGCTTGGAGCATTTGGAAAATGTCCATGTGGCAACCTTGGAAAAGGACGGGCAGGTGACTTTCCTGCATAAGATTGAGCCGGGTCCGGCTGACAAGTCCTACGGAATTCATGTGGCGAAGATTGCCGGACTTCCTGAGAAATTACTGGAGCGGGCGGATAGCATTTTGAGTCATTTGGAAAGTCAGGATACAGGGCTAGGCTCAGAGCTTCCTGCTGAATCTAGACAAACACGTTCGCAAGTGGCGGAGCAGATGTCTCTTTTCGCAGAAGGATCGGGAAATCCAGTCCTGACTGAACTACGAGACTTGGACATCTATAATATGACTCCTCTGGAAGTCATGGCAGCAGTGGCCGATCTCAAGAAAAAGCTGTAAAAGCAAAGAACAGACTTGTTAATGCCTCAAGTCTGTTCTTTTTGTTTCTCACGATTTTCTAGACAAACGGCTATTGATTTTTTGAATGTTGCGGTAAGTGCGGTAGTAGATGGCACCTGAAATGATTAGATAGATGAGGGTGAATTCCCCGACGGCAGTCAGTGTCAGGCTGAGTAGTTTTTCTCTTGGGAAAAATCCAGCTAGATTAGCCAAAAGTGCAAAGCTCAGAATCATCACTCCATAGTGGCTGACGACGGAGCGCAGGATGCTCCAATCTCTTTGGAAGAAGCTTCCACTCCATCTGAAAACAGCTCCCATGTTAAACCAGATAAGCATGCAGTAGAGCATGATGAGGGAAACATGGACATGCTGGCTCAAAAAGAAGTGGCCGATAGGAGAGCGAGGGTGAAGCGGTAGATAAGCTGGATTGTAAAAATAAGAAACAATCATGGAGAAGAAGAGACCGATGAAAATCCCTCCAATCCCTCCGAAAAAGAGTTCTTTAAGACGAGTTTTCATAATTGCAACCTTTCTTTAATGGATTTGAGATAGCGGCGGGACGAGTATGTCTGATCGCCGTTTTTCAGAAATATTTGAATCAGACCATTTGGAGTCAGCTTGAGGTGGCTGATTTGTTGGCTGTTGATAATCTCCGACTGAGAAATCTGCAGGAAATAGTCCGGTAGGATCTGCAGCAATTGATAAAGAGCTTGTTGAGTTCGATAGCTGTCTTTTGCCGTTCGGACCCGAACCTGACGATTTTCTGTATAGATTCGGTGGATTTCCTTAGCGTCCAGCAGATAGATGTCGTCTTCTTTCTTGACATGAATCTTGTCCTCTTTGCCTAGATGTTGAGCAAAGTGGACCAATTCCTGAATGCTTTCTGTCATAAGGCGAGCCTCAATGCTGACGGAGTCTTCGGTGACTTGAGAATCGATTCTTAGCTTAACTTTCATAACTTCCTCCTTTCATCTTTATTAAACCGCAACTTAGTAGCGAAAACAAGCCCTTGTGTCTATGTGGCAGCTATCTGTGTCTATTTGGTTTGAATGGTGAGCAGAGTGGTCGAGATAAGGCTCCCTTCTGATAGAAAAAGCCCAATGTGTTATAATAGATAGCAGAACAAATACGGAGAAAAAGATGTCAAAAATTATCGAACTTCCAGAAATTCTGGCCAATCAGATTGCGGCAGGTGAGGTCATTGAGCGACCTAGCAGCGTGGTCAAGGAGCTGGTGGAAAATTCAATTGATGCGGGTGCAAGTCAGATTACTATCGAAATCGAGGAGGCCGGACTCAAGAGCATTCAGGTAACGGACAATGGCGAGGGCATAGAGCACCAAGATGTCCCTCTGGCACTTCGCCGCCATGCTACCAGCAAAATCAAGAAGCAGGCGGATCTCTTTCGGATTCGGACATTGGGTTTTCGTGGTGAGGCCATTCCTTCCATTGCTTCTGTCTCGCGTTTTACCATTGAAACAGCAACGGAAGCCGGCCAGCACGGGACCCTGCTGGTTGCCCAAGGCGGTGAGATCGAAGAGCATGTGCCTACCAGCAGTCCGGTGGGAACGAAAATCAAGATAGAAGATCTCTTCTTCAATACTCCGGCCCGGCTCAAGTATATGAAGAGCCAGCAGGCTGAGCTGTCCCATATCGTTGATGTGATTAATCGGCTCAGTCTGGCCCATCCGGAAGTAGCTTTCACCCTTATCAGTGACGGCCGCGAAATGACACGGACTGCCGGCAGTGGTAATCTGCGTCAGGCTATTTCAGGAATCTATGGTTTGGCAACAGCTAAGAAAATGGTGGAAATCTCTGCTTCAGATTTGGACTTTGAAGTGAGTGGCTATGTCAGCCTGCCTGAGTTGACTCGTGCGAATCGTAATTATATTACGATCCTCATTAACGGCCGCTACATTAAGAATTTCCTACTCAATCGTGCTATTTTGGACGGCTACGGCAGCAAGCTGATGGTAGGCCGCTTCCCACTAGCGGTCATCAATATCCAGATTGATCCCTATCTGGCAGATGTCAATGTCCATCCGACCAAGCAAGAGGTGCGAATTTCTAAAGAGCGGGAACTCATGGCCTTGATTTCGCAAGCTATTGCAACCAGTCTCAAGGAGCAGGATCTTATCCCGGATGCTTTGGAAAATCTAGCCAAATCAACTGTTAAGCGTGCGACTAAGCCCGAACAGACCAGTCTTCCGCTGAAAGAAAATCGCCTCTACTACGATAAGGAGCAGAATGACTTTTTCCTCAAGCCACAGGTGGCCGAGCAGCAGCTATCCTTTGAAGAATCAGCAGGGCCTGTTCATGAAGCGACAAATGAAAAAGCAGAGCCACAACCAACTTCAGTCAAATTTGCAGAGAGAAAGCTAGCCAGCTATGACCAACTAGATCATCCAGAGCTAGATCAGGCCAGTCTGGAGCGGGCTGTGGATAAGTTGGAACAGGAAGAGAAGTCAAGCTTCCCAGAGTTAGAATATTTCGGCCAGATGCATGGCACTTATCTCTTTGCTCAGGGCAAGGGTGGTCTTTACATTATTGACCAGCATGCTGCCCAAGAGCGGGTCAAGTATGAGTATTATCGGGAGAAGATAGGGGATGTGGACAATAGCCAGCAGCAGCTCTTGGTGCCCTATATCTTTGAATTTCCAGCAGACGATATGCTGCGAATCAAGCAGCGGATGGAGCTGTTAGAAGATGCTGGCATCTTTTTAGAAGAGTACGGAGCCAATCAGTTTATCCTCCGTGAGCATCCCATTTGGTTCAAGGAAGAGGAGATTGAGGCCGGCATCTATGAAATGTGTGATATGCTTCTCCTGACCAAGGAAGTTTCCATCAAGAAATATCGAGCAGAGCTAGCCATTATGATGAGCTGCAAACGCTCCATCAAGGCCAATCACAGTCTGGATGACTACTCTGCGCGTGACTTGCTCTTTCAGCTGTCCCAGTGTGACAATCCTTACAACTGCCCACACGGCCGACCGGTCTTAGTCAATTTTACCAAGTCGGATATGGAAAAAATGTTCCGCCGCATTCAGGAAAATCATACTAGCCTGCGGGAGTTAGGGAAATACTAAACTGTATAGAAGATCAAACAGCCCTAGTCATAGAACTAGAGCTGTTTTTGATGTTTGACCTGAACTTGTGTTCTAGCAAGCAAATCAGCTGGATGGCGTTTGTCCTTGCGAAGCAGTCCCATCAGCAGAAAGATCAAGAAGAGAATCCCTGCTGAAGTTGACAAGAAAATTGACAGGGCATCTGCTTGATAAGCACTACGGATAGCTCCCATATGTCCCAGCTGCCAAGGGAAAAATTTGATAGCAGAGCGCAAAAGGCTGTGGGAAAGGCTCCTATGTTTGTAAACCAACTGTAAACCTGCCCAACGCTTGCCAAGACTTCCTTTTCGATAGTCTAGCCAAGCAAAGATGATAGTTAGAGGCAGGACGGAGCTAGAAAAAGCCAGAAGTTGGCTCTGAGCTTCAGTGAATGAAGGAATGCCTCCTAGAACCAGATTGTAAAAGCCCATAGCTAGTAAAAAAAGAGAAATGAGATAGAATGAGATGAAGAGCCAGTCTCCAAGCAGCTCTTTCAGACGAGTTTTGACAGGTATGGGATTGTCAGTTTTTAGTTTCATCTTGAGCACCTTCTTTCTCAGAATCATCAAGGCCTATAACCTTGTCCAGATACTTTTTCTTAATCTTTAGTGCCTTGTTAATAGCCATTGCTGATGCGATTAAGAGGAAGAAAGTCAACCAGACCAGGGCAGTGAATGTTGCTGGAAAGCTGGAACCTGCGAAGAAGAGAAAAATAGCCAGAGCTGATATAAAAATATACAGAACCTGCCAGAAACCATAAGATTTCACTTCCTTATAGTAGCGATCTTTTTCGTCTTCTGAGAGGACAGGTTTTATTTCTGGTTTGTCACTTTCTTCTAAAAGCAGATAATCTGTCGTCACCTGGAAAATCTTGCTCAGCTCTACAATTTTTTCCAGCTCTGGCAGTGCTTGGCCAGATTCCCACTTGGAAATGCTTTGGCGAGAGACATTGATTTGTTCTGCCAGCTTTTCTTGTGACCAGCCTTTTTCTTTTCTTAGTTCAAATAATTTATCAGCGAGTTTCATCATCACAGCCTCCTTTTTTTCTATCTCTATCCTAACAGCTTTTATTTATCTTGAGAATACAGCTTCCTGTACATTTTGTCAACCGCTGGTTGCACTTCTATTTGCAGTTTCCAGACAGAAAATATGATATACTAGATAGGCAAAATGATACAAAAAGAAGGAAGATTATGTACGAATATTTTAAAGGAATCATCAGTAAAATTACAGCCAAGTACATCGTATTGGAAGTCAACTCTATCGGCTATATTCTTCATGTGGCCAACCCCTATGCATACTCAGGGCGTCTTCATCAGGAAGCTAAGGTCTATGTGCACCAGGTGGTGAGGGAAGACGCGGAGCTCCTGTACGGTTTTGCGACTGAGGAGGAGAAGCAACTCTTTCTCAGCTTGATTTCAGTCTCAGGTATCGGCCCAGTGTCTGCCCTGGCAATTATTGCGGCGGATGATAATGCTGGCTTAGTGCAAGCCATTGAGCAGAAAAATATCACCTACCTGACCAAGTTTCCTAAAATTGGCAAGAAAACAGCCCAGCAGATGGTGCTGGACTTGGAAGGCAAGGTAGTGGCGGCGGATGGTCTGGCAGAAAGCAAGGCACCTGTCCAGACTGTGGATAATCAGGAGCTGGAAGAAGCCATGGAAGCCATGCTGGCTCTGGGCTACAAAGCTGCTGAGCTCAAGAAAATCAAGAAATTCTTTGAAGGAACGACGGATACAGCAGAAAACTATATCAAGTCAGCCCTTAAGATGTTGGTGAAATAGGAGAAAGTTATGACCAAACGATGCGGCTGGGTAAAAATGAACAACTCCTTGTATGTAGCCTATCATGATGAGGAGTGGGGCAAACCCCTCCATGATAATCAGAAATTATTTGAATTGCTCTGCATGGAGACCTATCAGGCTGGACTTTCTTGGGAGACCATTCTGAATAAACGTCAGGCTTTTCGGGAAGCTTTTCATTTCTATGATGCCCAGAAAATTGCTCAGATGACAGATGCAGATCTGGATGGTTTGTTGGATAATCCCGACATCATCCGTAACAAGATGAAGATTTATGCAACTAGGGCTAATGCCCAAGCTTTTTTGGCTGTTCAAAAGCAGTTTGGCTCTTTTAATGACTTTGTCTGGTCCTTTGTAGATTTCAAAACGATTGACAATCAAATTACGAACTACAAGGAAGCGCCAGCTAAGACAGAGCTGTCAGAAAGCATGTCCAAGGCGCTGAAAAAGCAAGGCTTCAAATTTGTCGGTCCCGTTTGTGTCTATTCATTCCTAGAAGCCGCTGGCCTTATCAATGATCATGAAAATGATTGTGACTTTAATCCACATAGAAATACCGTTTGAGAAAGATTCTCAACGGTATTTTTCAATTTCTTCTTTTAGAGATTTTACTAGCTCTTTTTCATCGGTAAGTTGTAGTAGAGCAATCCCTTTTTTTATTAATTCGTTATCATTTTTGCAAATTCCAAGTCGAATCTGTGAAAGCCCGAGGGAATCATAACGTTTTTCTTTTTTTGACAAATCGTAAATGTACTTAGTAATTTCAGCGCATTCTCTCTTTAATCCATTATAAAGATAGATGGTAGAAAGGTTGACTAAAAGACCGATTTGTACATTATTCCCATAGCGAAATGATTGGTATTTCTTTATACTATTTAAAATCTTTTGGGTAAATTGTTTGATATTTTCTAAAGGGAAGAAATAAAGGATAGTAGAAAGAAGTTGAAAATCACTTTCATACCAAGTGTCCTGTTTTTCTAAATACGCCCAAATTTTATTGGTAGTAGCATTAATTTCTTTTGTCTCAGAAATTCCATTTTGTCTCAGATGAATAGTAATATTGATGATATCTAAAGCATGTTTAATCGGAATATCGGAATGTTTACATAGATATGCCTCGCATTCTCTCTTTAATTGTAACAAACCTTTCGTCCCTACAATAGTCTCACCTTGGTTATAAAGAGAATTTAAAATTTTCTGTCTCTGACTAGGTTGATAATAATCACAAATGTATTTAAATTCTTCTAGTGTCATATCTATCTGGCGAAGTAAAAAAATCATGGTATCGAACTTTGGCACGACTTGTCCACTTTCAATTCGTGCCAAAGTTGAGCGAGCTAAAAAATCCCCACAAATTTCTTCTTGAGTCAGCCCTTTTGATTTTCTAATTTCTTTATAGATTTTTCCATAATCCCAGCGCATAAGAACCCTCTTTGAAAATGTTACTAAAAGCTACGTTTTGAAAAAATGTTTTAAAATAGTATATCATGAAATAGAAAGGAGGGCAAAGGTGGGAAAAACAAAGCGCAAATTTATTTTGCTAGTAATGATTATTGTTAATGTATTTCCATGGTGGTGGCCTTGGGAATAGGTCTAAATATGAAAGAGAGGAGGGTGAGCCCAAAAGGCTAAATAAGACTTTACATTAAATTATATTACCTTTGAAAACAAGTAGTCAGTGAGGTACTAAAAATGAGGAAAAGCAGAATAAAATGGTTTTATTCCGTTGTTTTGTTGGTATTTGTTTTATTTGCACCTGTAGCAAGTATCAGAGCTGATATAGTGAACAGCGGAGAGGTAAAAATACAAGGAGAGGTTCCACGATATACTGACCCGGCCAATCAGTTTTACTATAGATATACAGCGAAACCTTATGATTTTTATTATAATCCTTATACAGGTGAGTGGAAAATGGTTCAAGTAATACCCACTTTACAGCACATGGTAAATGTTATGTTTGATGGTTGGGCTAGATACGGACCGTGGGTACCGCGTGTTTATAGATAAGGAGGTAGCTGCTGTGAGAAAAGCTAAAGAAAAAGAGCTTTTACATCTATTGCAAGAAGTATACCATTTAGATACGACTAAAAAGGATGAGAAATTTTCACAGCTAATCTTATCTACTGTTTATAAGATTGAAAATGGTAAGAATGCTTCAATTGAGTGTGTCCGTCTAATCCCTTTTTTAAATCAGTATCTATTGTCTGCCCCTTCAAAAGAATTAGTAGACTTACAGACCTTCTTGCAAAGGGAAAGTAATTTTTACAGGGGCTGGATTAGTTTTTTTAGCTGGTTTTAGTTGTATTTAAAAGAACCTGGGACAAAAGTCCAACCTCAAATATAAAAAGCGAACAAAACTAGTTTTCTGGTAATCAGAATTCTGCTTTGTTCGCTTTTCGTATTTAATTATAGATTTGAAGGGCTTAATAATTAAGATTTTTAAAAATTGAAATCTTTTTGTCCCAAACTCTTTTTATTGGAATTTATCTCTCCATTATAAAAAGATTCAAACCATTTGCCAATAGCATTTCCCTAACAATCTAGTTATTCTGCATAACACCAGTCATTCTTAAAAGTTTTCCACAGCATGTTGACAAGTTTGTCAAGGAACTTGACAGCTCTTTTTATTTCCTGAAATGAAAATCAACTTTTTTAAGATTTTTTGTGATAAAATAAAGCCAATTCCGAATAGTAAGGTAGGAGGTTCTATGAAAGCAGAAATTATTGCTGTGGGCACTGAGATTCTGACGGGTCAGATTGTCAATACCAATGCCCAATTTTTATCTGAAAAACTTGCGAGTCTGGGGATTGATGTTTATTTTCAGACAGCAGTAGGGGACAATGAAAATCGTCTCCTATCTGTTTTGGAAATTGCTCAAGGGCGCAATAATCTGATTATCCTAACAGGAGGCTTGGGGCCAACAGAGGATGATTTGACCAAGCAGACCTTGGCTAAGTTCTTAGGACGTGAGCTCATTTTTGACTCACAGGCTGTGGAAAAGCTGGATCGCTTTTTTGCTAGCCGGCCAGATTATGCTCGAACGCCCAATAATGAGCGTCAGGCCCAGCTGGTCGAAGGTTCGACTCCGTTACCAAATGCGACTGGTTTAGCTGTCGGAGGATTGTTAGAAGCAGACGGAGTGACCTATGTAGTCCTGCCTGGCCCGCCTAGTGAGCTTAAGCCTATGGTTAATAATGAGTTGGTTCCCCTCTTATCCACAGGCCAGAAATTATATTCACGGGTGCTGCGTTTCTTTGGTATCGGCGAGAGTCAGCTAGTGACTATTTTGTCAGAGATGATTGAGCAGCAGAGTGACCCCACCATTGCTCCTTATGCAAAGACAGGGGAAGTTACCCTACGACTGTCCACCAAGGCTCTGAGTCAGGTAGAAGCTGACACCAAGTTTGAGGCTGTGGAAAAGGAAATTTTGGAACATAAGACTTTTGAGGGGCAATCACTGTCAGAGATTTTCTATGGTTACGGGGATGACAATTCCTTGGCACAGGTGGCTTTTGAGTTGCTGAAGAGTCAAGGGAAGACGATTTCGGCGGCGGAGAGTCTGACAGCAGGCCTCTTTCAAGCGACCTTGGCTGATTTTGCTGGAGCCTCTTCCATTTTTTCAGGTGGCTTTGTCACCTACAGCATGGAGGAAAAGAGCCGGATGCTGGATATTCCGTTGGGAGACTTGGAGGAGCATGGAGTTGTTTCAGCTTTTACGGCAGGGAAAATGGCAGAGCAGGCTAGAAAGCTGACCGAAAGCGACTTAGCTGTCAGTTTGACAGGTGTGGCAGGCCCAGATTCACTGGAAGATCATCCTGCAGGGACCGTTTTTATCGGTTTAGCTAGTGCTTCAGGAACGGAAACTATTAAGGTCAATATTGCTGGACGCAGTCGTCGTGATGTGCGGAAAATTGCTGTTCTGCACGCCTTCAACCTAGTACGAAAAACTTTATTAAATAGCTGATTTTTGGTATAATGATGAAGATGGCCAAAAGACATTTTAGAAAAAACAGGAGAAATAAATGGCAAAGAAACAAAAAAAATTAGACGAAATCTCAAAGAAATTCGGCGATGAGCGCCAAAAAGCCTTGGATAATGCTCTTAAAAACATTGAAAAGGATTTTGGTAAGGGAGCCATTATGCGTCTTGGCGAGCGGGCAGAGCAAAAGGTTCAAGTTATGAGTTCTGGCTCTTTGGCCTTGGATATTGCCCTTGGTGCCGGTGGTTATCCTAAGGGACGGATTATTGAGATTTACGGACCAGAGTCTTCTGGTAAGACAACCGTTGCTCTTCACGCAGTTGCTCAAGCGCAAAAAGAAGGTGGTATCGCTGCCTTTATCGATGCTGAGCATGCTTTGGATCCGTCATACGCGGCTGCTCTGGGTGTTAATATTGATGAGTTACTGCTGTCTCAACCTGACTCTGGCGAACAGGGACTGGAAATTGCCGGTAAGCTGATTGACTCAGGTGCGGTGGACTTGGTGGTTGTGGACTCCGTTGCAGCCCTGGTACCACGTGCAGAAATCGATGGCGATATCGGCGACAGCCATGTCGGCTTGCAGGCTCGGATGATGAGCCAGGCTATGCGCAAACTGTCTGCTTCTATCAACAAAACGAAGACAATTGCGATTTTCATTAACCAGCTGCGTGAAAAAGTTGGCGTTATGTTTGGTAATCCTGAAACAACACCAGGTGGTCGTGCACTGAAGTTCTATGCTTCTGTCCGTTTGGATGTCCGTGGTAATACTCAAATCAAGGGAACTGGTGATGAGAAGGATACCAATGTTGGTAAAGAGACTAAGATCAAGGTCGTTAAAAATAAGGTGGCTCCGCCATTCAAAGAAGCCTTTGTGGAAATCATGTACGGAGAAGGTATTTCTAAGACAGGTGAGCTGATCAAGATTGCGACTGATTTGGATATCATCAAAAAAGCTGGTGCTTGGTACTCCTACAATGATGAAAAAATCGGCCAAGGATCTGAAAATGCTAAGAAGTACTTGGCTGATCATCCAGAAGTCTTTGACGAAATTGGCCGCCAGGTTCGTGTACGCTATGGTTTGATTGAAGGTGATGAGTTGGTAGAAGCGGTTGGCAGCAAGGCTGACAGTCCTGTGGAAACGCTGGAAGAAGTGACTCTGGATTTGGACGATGCCATCGAAATTGAAGAGTAATTTTACAAAATAGGTCGCAAGACCGATGGTTTTTGTGATATAATAGACTACGATATTAGTATCGTGTAGCGAAAGGAGTACTTACATGATCACAATCTATACTGTCTCAAGTTGTACTAGTTGTAAAAAAGCAAAAACCTGGCTAAACGCTCATCAATTAACTTATAAAGAACAAAATTTAGGCAAAGAAGGCATCACCAAAGAGGAACTTCTGGATATTTTAACCAAAACAGAAAATGGTATCGCGAGCATTGTTTCATCCAAAAACCGCTATGCTAAAGGTTTGGGTGTTGACATTGAAGAGTTAAGTGTCAATGAAGTTCTTGACATCATCATGGAGACCCCGCGTATTTTGAAAAGTCCTATTTTAGTGGATGATAAACGTCTCCAAGTTGGTTACAAAGAAGATGATATCCGTGCTTTTCTGCCACGTTCTGTTCGCAATGTTGAAAATGCAGAAGCTCGTCTACGGGCAGCTCTCTAATCTTTGAATATAACTGAAAGAGTCGGGAAGAGAATCTCGGCTCTTCTTTTTGTTCGGGTTGACAGAGGCTTTGGCGACGAGATGGATTGACAAGGAGCAGAACTGTGATACAATATCTCTGAGGAGGATGGAAGATGAAGAAAATTTTAGTAGGACTGGGATTGAGTGTAGCACTGTTAGCAGGCTGTGGACATAAAAAGACAGAGACGAATTCGAATGCGGCTGACAAGAAAGAAATCAGCAATAATCTGCCTATCATTGATAATGCCAAGCAGCAGGAAATGATTACTCGGACGCTTGTTTTTCCAAAGGATGAACGAGGAAACCAGCAGAGCCAGACAGTGACTTATCAGGGAGAGCATTTCAAACGCTTGGTCGTTGAAAGGTTGACTGCGACTGATGATGAGATGAAAGAAGCCATCAAGCAAATGGGGCTGGAGGAAGCGCAGAAGTCGCTCAATGAGTCACTGGAGCAGGATGCAGACTATGTGCAGGCTCGTGGACTTCAAGGCTTCAGCGGTTCAGTGACAATTTTGAATGAGAACGAACTGAAAATGACTTCTACCTATGACTTTGAGAGTTTGGATATTGAAAAAGCAGCGTCTATGCCTTATTTTCAAAATCTCAAGCTCAAAGAAATGATCAAGCTGACGCCAGAAGAATATATCAACAATCTCCTGATGAATGGAGCAGAAGAGCAGAAATAAGCTGCTCTTTTTTATTACATTTTAATGACAGAGTGACAATCAGTTTGACAGCGCCATTTTTATAATGATATGATAAAATCAGTTCAATATTGAAGGAGATAAGACATGAGAAAATTAATTGTCTTTTTGCTGGCAGCTTTGGCAATCTTAACAGCCTGCAGTCAGCAGTCAAATAACAGTTCATCCTCACAGGGAGGAGCTGGAAAAGGAGATATTGTCACTAAGTCCTATAAAACTGAGAAGCAATTAGAACATGGAAAAGAAACCAGAATCTTAACAGTCAGCTACAGCGGACAGAAGTATGATAAGGTTATCCTGCATGTCAGCAAGGCTATTCCTGACAACATCAAGGAAGCTCTGTCAAAGCAGGATGTTTCCACTGTGAAGAAAGAAATGCTGTCTTTGATCGAGGAAGCACTGGGTCTGAAAGAGGCGGTGAATATCACCGGCCTTGACTTGAAAACAGATATGACAGCGGAAGAGATTTCTCTGGAGATGACTATCGATCCTGAGAATCTAGACTACAAAGCCGCCAAAAAGCTTCCAAACTACGCGCAGCTATTTGAGCAAATCGAGACCCTGAGTCCGGAAGAATTGCTTAACAAGTTTAAGGGAAGCGACGGTGTAGAAGTGTCGTCTTCAAATTAGGAAGTTTCCATCCAGTTCTCTGAAGAGAGCTGGATTTTTGCTGGATTTCAGAGCCAGACTTCGGATAAATATTAGCTAAAGCTTATTGAAAAATTAGGAGAATTCGGGTGAATTAAATTTGTGAAAAGCCTATAATTATGCTATAATAGGGATATTCTAAAGAAAGAGGGTGTAATTGTGGGATTTACAGATGAAACAGTACGTTTTAATCTCGATGATTCAAATAAAAAGGAAATTAGCGAGACTTTGACCGATGTCTACAAGTCGCTCAATGAAAAAGGATACAATCCAATCAATCAAATCGTGGGATACGTACTCAGTGGTGATCCTGCGTACGTACCTCGCTATAACAACGCCCGCAATCAAATCCGCAAATATGAGCGCGATGAGATTGTTGAGGAGTTGGTTCGTTATTATTTGAAAGGACAAGGCGTCGATCTCTAATGAGAATTATGGGATTAGATGTGGGCTCAAAAACGGTTGGGGTTGCCATTAGTGATCCTCTTGGTTTTACGGCTCAAGGACTGGAGATTATTCCGATTCATGAAGATAAGGGCGAATTCGGCCTAGAGCGCTTGGGCGAGCTGGTTAAAGAGTATAAGGTTGATAAGTTTGTCATTGGCCTGCCTAAGAATATGAACAATACCAGCGGGCCTCGAGTGGAGGCCAGTCAGGCTTATGGTCAGCGGATTGCTGAGCTGTTTGGTCTGCCGGTTGACTATCAGGATGAGCGCCTGACGACGGTGGCTGCCGAGCGCATGCTGGTTGAGCAGGCGGATATTAGCCGCAGCAAGCGCAAGAAAGTTATTGATAAGCTAGCCGCACAGCTGATTTTGCAGAATTATCTGGATCGAAATTTTTAGAAAAGAAATGAAGGAGACACTAGTATGACACATGATCATAACCATGACCACGAGCATGAAGAGCGTGAATTAATCACCTTGGTTGACGAGCAGGGGAACGAAACTTTATTTGAAATTCTTTTGACCATTGATGGTAAGGAAGAGTTTGGCAAGAATTATGTTCTTTTGATTCCGGCTAATGCGGAAGAAGATGAGAACGGTGAGGTAGAGATTCAAGCTTATTCCTTTACTGAAAATGAAGATGGCACAGAAGGTGACCTGCAGCCAATCCCAGAAGACTCAGATGCTGAATGGGATATGATTGAAGAAGTCTTCAACAGTTTTATGGAGGAGTAAGACTGATCTAGCCTCGTTTCCAGAAATGGACAAGTGTGGGCGAAAAGCTAGCTAAAATTGACAGATGAAGGAAGTAGCTAAGAATTGGCTATTTTCTATCTCGTATCATAAACATTAGAAAGAGGAGCGAGTTGCAATTCAGATTTGAGTTCTGCTTCGCTGCTCTTTTTTAGGTAAAAAAATGAATGAAATTGAAGAATGGCTGAATAGCCGAATTGGTCTAAACTTTCGTTCGGGTCTAGGGCGGATGCAGCAGGCTGTAGCTCTTTTGGGAAATCCTGAGCAGAGTTTTCCAACGATTCATGTAACTGGTACAAATGGCAAAGGCTCTACTATTGCTTTCATGCGTCAGCTGTTTGCGGGGCATGGTCGCAAGACAGGGAGTTTTACCTCGCCTCATATGATTAGTATTCACGATCGGATTTGTATTAACGGTCAACCGATTGCTCCAGCTGATTTTATCCGTCTGGGTCAAGCGGTGCAAAAGATGGAGCAAGAACTGCTCAAAAGTCATGACCAGCTGTCCTATTTTGAAATTCTGACCTTGATTGCCTTTCTCTATTTCAAGGAGCAGGAAGTGGACATAGCCCTGATTGAGGTGGGAATCGGCGGACTCTTAGACACGACTAATGTCATTACGGGAGATATTGCGGTCATCAGTTCTGTGGGCTTGGACCATCAGGAGACTCTGGGAAGGAGCTTGACGGCGATAGCAGATCAAAAGGCAGGGATTTTCAAGCCGGGGCGGCCAGCGGTCATCGGGCCGCTGCCAGAAGAGGCACGATTGGTTTGTGAGCAGCGAGCTCAGGAGCTAGGAATAGAACTCTATCAGCATGGTCGCGATTTTTCTCTGACGAATCAGACTTTTTCTAATTCTACTATGGCCCTATCCAATCTTGAACTGGGACTCAAGGGAGCCTATCAGGAGGAAAATGCAGCGCTGGCTCTGCAGGCTTTCCTACTCTTCATGCAGCAGCAAGACTGGGAAATAGATTCTGCTAAGATTCGGACGGCCTTGCAGGAGACTCGATGGGCAGGGCGTTTGGAAGAAGTCAGTCCAGGTATTTATCTTGATGGGGCCCATAATCTGCCTGCACTGGAAAGGTTAGTGGAGTTCATCCAGAGCCAGAATGACAAAGAGTGCCTGCTTCTTTTCGGTGCTCTCAAGCGTAAGGACTATAGCGCTATGCTGTCTTATCTGCGAGAGGCTCTGCCAAATGTTCAGTTGACGGTTACTTCCTTTTCTGATGGAGATTCCCTTGGTCAAGCAGAAGCGGAAGGCTTCTTATACATAGAGGATTATAGGCAGCTTATTCAGAACTTTCAGGAGAGAAAAAACACTAATCAGCTGCTTTTCATTACGGGCTCTCTCTATTTTATTGCGGAAGTCAGAGCTTATTTGACAAGTTTATAAATTGACCGCCAGAGTCCTGCTTTGGTACAATAAAGACAGAAGAAAAAGGAGAATACTATGGCAATTTCTAAAAAGTTAATATTTTTAGGTCTAACTGCTGCGGCTGTTTTGGCCTTGGCAGCTTGCGGCTCTAATCAGAACCAGACGGCACCTTCCTCTCAGTCTCAGTCAGTCGCTTCCAGCAAGACAGCAGAGTCTTCGTCGGTAGCTAGCACGTCAAGTGCGGCCAATAACAGCTCATCTGCTTCAGCGTCTTCTTCCGAGCAAGCAGCCAATGGTGAGCTGGATGGCAGCTACCAGACAAGTCATGAAGGCGATCAGCTGACCTTGCAGATTTCGGGCACTACTGGCCAGCTAACCAAGGTCGAAGCGGATGGTGATCAGGAAATTGAACAGGTTCAGATTGATGCTACCAACCAGACTATGGTCATTGGAGATGATGTCAAGCGCTATCGCATTGAGGGCAATCAGCTGACAATTGAGGATCTTTCCCAAGAGCCTTATGATGATGACACACTGGTCTTTACGAAACAATGATGAAAGAGCCCTGTCTTGAATAGGGCTTTTCCTTTTATCAGTTGTAATCTTGTAGTGAAATTTTGAGGATAGCGGTCTTCAAATACTGTTCTTGGTTTTTCATCAGCCAGAAATACGATTTGCATTGATATAAACGTTGTTTTAAGGCAGTTTTACTGATATACTAGAATATATGCAATGAGATAGGAGAGTGTATGACTTTCAGGAAATTCCGCTTATTAATGTCAAAATACGGTTTCAGCATTATTATTATGCTGCTGGAGCTGGTCTTTGTCTTTGTTGCGTTTTTCTATTTTAATGAGATTGCACCCAACTGGCTGTCAGTGGTCATGATTGTTTTCCTGTATATTGGGACCATTTTAGCCATTGTCAACCGCAATATGCCGCCGGAGAGCAAGGTGACCTGGCTCCTGATTGCGGTGGTGCCAATCTTTGGCTTCCTGCTCTATCTGATGTTTGGCGAGCGACGGCTGTCTAAAAAAGAAATGATCCAGCTGGAAAATATGGACTCCATGAAATTTCGTGAGGACAACAGCTACGATCTTCGTGTCCAGCTGAAAAAGAAAAACAAGTCAGCCTACGGTATTATCAAATCACTGCTGAGTATGGACAATAATGCAGATGTCTATGACGGTACAGCTTCTCGCTATTTTCCCATCGGTGAGGCGATGTTTGAGGCCATGCTGGCTGATCTGCGGGCTGCTGAGAAATTCATTTTTCTGGAGTTTTATATCATCGATGAAGGACTGATGTGGAACAGTGTTCTGGATATCTTGGTCGAAAAAGCCTCGCAGGGCGTTGAAGTCAAGCTGCTCTATGATGATATTGGCTGCATGGCTACTTTGCCGGGCGATTATACCCGTAAGCTGCGCAAGATGGGCATCGAGGCTTATAAGTTTAACAAGGTGATTCCGCGGATGACGGTATCCTATAATAACCGTGACCACCGTAAGATTTTGGTGATTGATGGTCAGGTTGGCTATACTGGCGGTATCAATCTGGCTGACGAGTATATCAATCATATTGTTCGTTTTGGACACTGGAAAGATGGCGGTGTACGCTTGGAAGGTCGGGCAGTCAAGGCTCTGACGCGGCTCTTTCTCATGAACTGGTACATCAACCGCGGGGAAATCACAGACTTTGACAAGTACCATCTGGAAAATAAAGCTGTCGAAGGCAAAGGGCTTTACATTCCCTACGGCAGCGGGCCTAAGCCTATTTATAAGGGTCAGGTTGGCAAAACGGTCTATCAAAATATCATCAGTCAGGCTACGGACTATGTCTACATTACCACGCCTTATCTGATTATTGACTATGACCTGACGGAGGATATTAAGAATGCTGCTATGCGGGGAGTGGATGTCCGCATCGTGACTCCTTTCATTCCGGACAAGAAGCTGATTCAGATTGTTACCCGCGGAGCCTATCCGGATCTGATGGAAGCAGGGGTTAAGATTTTTGAGTACACGCCAGGGTTTATCCACAGCAAGAATGTGGTGGCCGATGATGAATTTGCTGTGGTAGGGACGATTAACTTTGACTACCGCAGTCTGGTGCACCATTATGAAAATGCAGTCCTGATGTACCATACGGAGAGTATCCCAGCTATCAAGGTAGATTTTGAAGCAATTTTTGAGGCTTCTGAGGAAATTCTTCCTGAAAATCTCGATAGCAGCTGGTATCGTCGCTTTATCAAAGAAATCATGCAGCTCTTTGCTCCGATGCTATGATGGCAGAGTTGAGCAAGTTATGCAGTTAAATAAAAAGAAGATCTGAGGCAGAGCTCTGTCTCAGATTTTTTGCTTGTGCTTTTTCTAATCGTGTTGAGATGTGTTCTTGTCATTTTTGCTTTTATGTAGGTACGGATTTTTGCTTTGTTTTTACGAATGTAAAAAATAAAGGAATTTTTTAAGATGATGGAGAAAATTTCTAACCAGCCGCTTGCTTATGAAACGAGAGAATACCGCTGTTTTCGGGAATTGGAGGAGCTGGCTAGAAGCTATAATGCTCAGAAGAAGAGTCAAGAGAAAGCTGACAGGAGGACAGGAATTTGATATACTAGATGGGACTGATATCAAGGAGAATATTTTATATGCATGATACAACGGAAGAAAAAGTTTTAGAGGTTTCAGAGGAGCAGCTGACTAGGGCTGAAAGGTCTGAGCAAAAAATTACCAAGCCAGAGCCGACGCCCTATTTTTTGACGCTCTTGTGCAGTTTGGCTATCAGCCTGCTGAGTGTGGTTAATCCTTTTTTGACCAATCTAGCAACGAATTTACAAAGCCAGAACCTCTATGCCGGCTGGGCCATGACTCAGGGGCAGGTGCCTTATTCGCAAATATATGGGACTAGTGGCCTGCTTTACTATCTGATGGCTTGGACCAGCAGTCTAGCTTTTGGGCAGCTTTTGTGGATGGTCTTTCAGACGCTGGCTCTGTGGCTGGCTGGACTTTTCCTGCACAAGACCTTGGTGCTCTTACAGCCTAAACAGGATTTATCGCGCAGCCTCCTGCTGCTCTTTTACCTGCTAGTCTTTGCCCTTGGATTTGGTGGCCTTTACTCTAGTATTTTTGTTCTGCCCTTTATTTTTTGGAATCTTTCTTTCTTGGTGCGCTATCTGCAGGATTCGATCAAGGATGAAAAGTTCATTCTTTATGGGGCTTTCGGAGCTCTTGCTTTTATGATTGATCCGGTTTCCAGCCTAGTCTTCTATTCTTTGACTGGTCTGGTGCTTTTGGTCTACAATATCGTAGCTAAGCGTGTGGCTCGAGGCTTCTATCAGCTTTTAGCTGGTCTCTTTGGCTTCTCAGTGATTTTTTATCCTATCGGCTACTTTACTGTTGCCAATCAAACCTTTGGCCAAGCCATTAGTCAGGTGACCTATGCTTGGGATTCCATCAGCTTGGTTGGCAGTCATAGTATTTCTAATCTGATTTATTATGGCTTGTTGACTCTTGGTTTGGGTTTTATCTCTGCTTTGGGTGCCAATCTCTTTTCAAGAGAAAAGGGGCAAGCAACCAGCCTGCGCGTCTTGCGCTTTATCGGTCTGCTAGGGCTCTTCATTACTGTCTTTGCAGCTTTTATCCTGCCAGATCAAGGCAGTTATCAACTGCTTCCGGCTCTGCCTTTTGCCATGATTCTTTTTGCTTTGTGGTTCAATAAAGGCAAGCAGCAGGCACCGGGGCGTCACCGCAGGGATCGCCGTCGCCCTACGATGTGGACTTCTTATCTTTCAGGCCAGTTCTTTCTGCCACTCTTAGCCATCTTTTATCTGATTGGTTATCCTTTGGTGAATGAGTATATCCTTTCCAGCGGTGTCTCTGCTGAAAGAAGTAAAGCGGCTCAGTATATTAAGGAAAAGACCAAGGATGGGGATACTATCTATGCCTGGGACACCTCGGCTAGTCTGTATCAAAAGAGCGGCCGCCTATCAGCTGTTTCTCTCTTGTCTCCAACTTTGTATGTGGGAACGGCTGAAAATCGTTTGGGTCTTCAGAATGGACTTGAAAACAGCCAGCCCAAGTATATTTTGGTCAACAATGATGTCAAACTGCTGTCGGATGCGAAACAGCTAATTTCCAAAAATTATAAGGAATCTGACCTCAAACTCGACCATTTCAAGCTTTATCAACTTAAGTAGTAAAAAATCAATATGTTGTGTATAAAAAGAAAAAATAACTTTTTTGCCACAACATATTGATTTTTAATTTTAACGTGCTATAATGAGTCTTGTATCGACTTATTTATAAAATACTGTTCTTTGGATGAACTGCTGTCGGAGATTTCTTGGAAATTTCTTCGCAAGCGATAGGTTTAAAGAGACTTGATTTGTCCTAAGGGCAGAGAAAAGGAAGTGTTCGTGATGATTTTAAGGGAAGAGAAGTTTGAAACTGCTCCAGCGATTTATGTGGAGAAGCGGGATGGCCGCAGAGTGGCTTTTGATGTGTCAAAGATTTATAAGGCTATGGTGCGGGCGGCTCAGGAAGTCGGTCCGCTGAATCCAATGCTGGAAGCCAAGCTAGAAGCTATCACAGACCGCATTGTGGCAGAAATCAGCAGTCGCTTCGCTAAGTATGTCAAAATCTATGAGATTCAGAACATCGTTGAGCATGAGCTTTTGAATGCCAAGGAATATGCCATTGCAGAGAACTACATCACTTACCGCACCCAACGGGATTTTGAGCGCTCAAAAGCGACTGATATCAACTTTACTATTGACAAGCTCCTCAACAAAGACCGCACGGTAGTCAACGAGAATGCCAATAAGGACAGTGATGTTTTCAATACCCAACGGGATTTGACGGCTGGGATTGTCGGCAAATCCATCGGCCTTAAGATGCTGCCGCCTCATGTGGCCAATGCTCACCAGAAGGGGGACATCCACTACCATGATTTGGATTATAGCCCTTATACGCCGATGACTAACTGCTGTCTAATTGACTTTGACGGCATGCTGAAAAATGGCTTCAAGATTGGGAATGCAGAAGTAGAGAGTCCCAAGTCTATCCAGACCGCGACAGCTCAGATCTCGCAAATCATTGCCAATGTAGCTTCCAGCCAGTACGGCGGTTGTTCGGCCGATCGGATTGATGAAGTCTTGGCGCCTTATGCTGAGCTTAATTATCAAAAGCATCTCAAGGATGCGGAGCAATGGGTCTTGCCGGATAAGCAGAAAGAGTACGCCTGGGCGAAGACCAAGAAGGACATCTACGATGCCATGCAGTCGCTGGAGTATGAGATCAATACTCTCTTTACCTCTAACGGTCAGACTCCTTTTACTTCGCTGGGCTTCGGGCTGGGAACCAATCGTTTTGAGCGGGAGATTCAGAAGGCTATTCTCAATATCCGTATCAAAGGTTTGGGAAGTGAACATCGGACGGCTATCTTTCCTAAGTTGATTTTCACTCTTAAGCGTGGCCTTAATTTAGAGCCTGGAAGTCCCAACTACGATATCAAACAGCTGGCGCTAGAATGTGCGACGAAACGGATGTATCCAGATGTCCTTTCTTATGATAAAATCATTGATTTGACTGGCTCTTTCAAGGTTCCGATGGGCTGCCGTTCTTTCCTGCAAGGCTGGAAGGATGAAAATGGACAGGAAGTCAACTCCGGCCGTATGAATCTAGGTGTCGTTACTGTCAATCTGCCGCGGATTGCGCTTGAATCCGAGGGGGATTTGGATAAATTCTGGGAACTCTTTAACGAGCGGATGAATATCGCTGAAGATGCTTTGGTCTACCGAGTGGAGCGGACCAAGGAAGCCAGTCCAGCCAATGCACCGATTCTTTATCAGTATGGGGCTTTTGGCCAACGCTTGGGCAAGTATGATCAGGTAGACCAGCTCTTTACTCACCGTCGTGCAACGGTTTCCCTAGGCTATATCGGTTTGTATGAAGTGGCAGCAGTCTTTTACGGTGGCGACTGGGAAACTAATCCAGAAGCCAAGGACTTTACGGTTGCTATTGTCAAAGATATGAAGCGTCGGGTGGAAGAATGGTCCGAGCAGTATGACTATCATTTCTCTGTTTACTCGACGCCATCTGAAAGTCTGACCGACCGTTTCTGTCGCTTGGATACAGAGAAGTTTGGGGTCGTTCCGGATATTACTGACAAGGAATACTATACTAATTCTTTCCACTACGATGTGCGCAAGAATCCAACGCCTTTTGAGAAACTGGACTTTGAGAAGATTTATCCTGAAGTAGGAGCCTCAGGCGGCTTTATCCATTACTGTGAATATCCTGTGCTGCAGCAAAATCCAAAAGCACTGGAGGCTGTCTGGGACTATGCCTATGACCGAGTCGGCTATCTGGGAACCAATACACCGATTGACCGCTGTTACAAGTGTAACTTTGAGGGGGATTTCACGCCGACCGAGCGGGGCTTCACCTGTCCAAACTGTGGCAACAGCGATCCCAAGACGGTCGATGTAGTCAAGCGGACCTGTGGTTACTTAGGAAATCCACAAGCCCGTCCAATGGTCAATGGCCGACACAAGGAAATATCAGCTCGGGTCAAGCATATGAATGGCTCGACTATTAAGTACGAAGGAAATTAAGATGGGAAAGTATCAATTGGATGACAAAGGAAAGGCTCAGGTGCAGCGTTTCCATGAAAAACATTCGCAGGGCGGCAGCCGCAAAAAAGAGCGATTGGCCAAACTGCGTCAGCAATTTTTAGAAAAGAACAAGAAACAATAGAAGTCAGAGTGGGGCGCAAGGCGGTCTCACTCTCTTCGTATCAGGAGGAAGTATGGAGCTGAGACGACCGGAACTAGAAGACAAGGAAAAAATTTTAGAGATGCTGGCTGACTTTGAAGCAGCTGGTAGCCGACAGGACGGCTTCTTTGGCGGAGCAGATTTTGTCTATGAGGACTGGCTGGAGACGATTCAGCTAGCCGAGGCAGGTCTAGGCTTGCCGCAAGGTTTTGTGCCTTACATCCAACTAATCTCTTTTGCTGCGGATGGTCAGGCTGTGGGCTTTCTCAATCTGCGCTTGCGGCTCAATGACCATTTGCTCCAAGAAGGCGGGCATATCGGTTATAGTATCCGTCCCTCTGCGCGTGGGAAAGGATTGGCAAAAGAGCAGCTGCGACAAGGCTTGCAAGTAGCCAAAAGTAAAAATATAAAACGAGTCCTAGTGACTTGCGATAGTGACAATGCTGCCAGCCGGGCAGTGATTCTGGCTAATAGCGGAGCTTTAGAGGATGTTCGAGGCGGGAAAGAGCGTTACTGGATTGATGTCAATTAAGGAGGGAATATGGAGCTAAGACGACCAACTTTGGAAGATAAAGATGCGATTTTAGAGATGATTGCGGAGTTCGATGCTGCAAAATCTTATATGCATGGTGGCATGGGCTCCACTTGGAAGCGAGCAAAGGATTATGAGGATTGGTTAAAGATTGTAGAACAGAAGGAAGATGTGGCAAACTTGCCAGCAGGTTGGGTTCCTGCCATCCAATTTTTGTCCTTTGATGAGACTGGCTTGCCTCTGGGATTTTTAGCTTTACGCCTGTCCTTAAATGACAAATTATTTGTAGAGGGTGGGCATATTGGCTATTCTATCCGGCCCAGTCAACGCAGAAAGGGCTTTGCTAAGATGCAGCTAGAGCTAGGACTAGCAGAGGCTCGAAAGCAAAGACTAGAACGAGTGCTGATTACCTGCGATGAAGACAACGAAGCCAGTCGTCGCACCATTCTCTCTGCTGGCGGTGTTTACGAAAATACAATCGACAGAAGTCAGCGCTACTGGATTGATTTGGAGGATGAAGATGAACAATCCCAAACCTCAAGAATGGAAAAGTGAGGAGCTGAGTAAGGGGCGAATCATTGACTATAAGGCCTTTAACTTTGTGGATGGTGAAGGTGTCCGTAACTCTCTCTATGTCAGTGGCTGTATGTTTCACTGTGAGGGCTGCTATAATGCAGCAACCTGGTCTTTCAACGCTGGCATTCCTTATACCCAAGAGCTGGAGGAGCAGATTATGAAAGACTTGGCGGAACCCTATGTGCAGGGGCTGACCCTCCTAGGCGGCGAGCCTTTTCTCAATACAGGCATTCTCCTGCCCTTGGTCAAGCGGATTCGGAGAGAGCTTCCAGACAAAGATATCTGGTCCTGGACGGGCTACACCTGGGAGGAGATGATGCTGGAAACGGAGGATAAGCTGGAACTGCTGAGTTTGATTGACATTCTAGTGGACGGCCGTTTTGACCTTAGCAAGAAGAATCTTATGCTGCAGTTCCGCGGTTCTTCCAATCAGCGCATCATTGATGTGCAGAAGTCCCTTCAGTCTGGCCAGGTAGTCATCTGGGAGAATCTCAATGATGGCTTGCAGGCCTATGAGCAAGTTGACAGGGATAAGATGCTTTAAAAAAAAGCAAAATACTGATATAAAAGAGGTTTCACCTCTTTTTCTGTTGCCAAAAACAGTATAAAATATTGGTTTTTCGAAAAGGGAGAAGGAATTTACTGAAAATTAATACAGACTGTCCTTTTTTGTCAACAAATTTTGGAAAAAACTAAAATATTTTTAAATATTTTAGTTTATCATAATGCATTTATGATATAATAAAATGTATTTATATCTCAGGGGAGAAAAAGGGAGAATTATGAATCATCATAGGAGAAATGTGCCTGCTTCTAAAAAGGGGAAGAAGCTGAGGCTCTTTAATGTAGCTTTACTGACATTGGTAAGCTTGGTTTCAGGTTTGCTTGTTTTTTCTATATTTAAAAATAATGTTCTGGCGTTTCATCACCTGAACCTTATTTTGTCTGCTCTTTTGGCGGCTGTTATTTTACTGGCAGCCTTCTTTGTATGGAAAAATAAGTTCAAAGTCCTGACCACGGTGCTTTTGCTTGTGACCTTGTTGGTATCTTCAGGAGCCATGTACGGGGTCAAGGAGCTAATGGACTTATCTAGAGGTGTGAACTCCACCTCAAATTACTCTGAAATTGAAATGGCGGTTTATGTCCGAGCAGACAGCGACAAATCAGATGTGACCCAGCTGCAGAAGCTGACGGCTCCGACTGAAAATGGGGATATGGACAATGTGACGGCTCTTCTGGACCACATCAAGAAGACTAAAAAGACAGAACTCACTGTAGAAAACAGCTCGTCTTATATCGCAGCTTACAAGGCCCTTATGAATCAAGAGACGGAGGCCATTGCCCTCAATAGCTCGTTTGGAGATATGCTGGCTTCTCACGATGCTGACTATGCTTCAAAGATAAAGAAAATCTATACTTATAAAATTACCCGTCAGGTAGAGACCGGCAAACGGAGCGATGCTGCTGATGCGGATGTCTTCAATATCTATGTCAGCGGTATTGACACTTATGGGTCTATCTCATCTGTCTCACGCTCAGATGTCAATATTATCATGACAATTAATCGCAAGACCAAGAAAGTCCTATTGACGACAACTCCTCGTGATTCTTATATGGCTATTGCAGATGGAGGAGCTGGGCAGATGGACAAGCTGACCCATGCAGGGATTTATGGAGTAGATGCTTCTGTCCACACACTGGAAAATCTTTACGGCATTCGCATTGACTACTACGTTCGTCTGAACTTCACTTCCTTCCTCAAGCTGGTAGACCTGTTGGGAGGGATTGATGTTGAAAATGACCAAGAATTTACCAGCCGACATGGCAATCATCATTTCCCAGTAGGGAAAGTCCACATGAACTCAGATCAGGCACTAGGCTTTGTTCGCGAGCGTTACTCTCTTCAGGGGGGCGACAATGACCGCGGAAAAAATCAAGAAAAGGTTATCGAAGCAGTCATTAAAAAGCTGACTTCAACCAGTGCTTTGAAGAACTACAACGAGATTATTTCCGGCTTGCAGGACTCTATCCAGACCAATATGGAGCTGCCTGTTCTTATGAATCTGGTCAATACCCAGCTGGAGTCAGGTGGAAGCTATCAAGTTCAGTCACAAGCCATCAGCGGAAACGGTCGTATGGATCTACCATCCTACGCTATGCCAGATTCCAATCTCTACATGATGGAAATCCAGCCAGAAAGCCTTGATAATGCTAAGGCAGCGATTCAGCAGGTAATGGAAGGGAAAACACCATGATTGATATCCATTCTCATATTATCTTTGATGTGGACGATGGTCCTAAGAATTTTGAGGATTCCAAAAAACTGCTGGAAGAAAGCTATCGACAGGGAGTTAGGACTATTATCTCTACTTCTCATCGCAGAAAGGGCATGTTTGAAACGCCTGAAGAGACCATTAGCTCTAACTTTAAAATGGTAAAAGAACTGGCAGAGCTTGTGGCGCCTGACTTGACGGTTCTCTATGGGGCAGAGATTTACTACACCAGTGATGTGGCGGATAAGTTGGAAAAGGGGATTTTCCCTAGTCTAGCTGGCACACGCTATGTGCTGATTGAGTTTAGCATGGCAACTCCTTATAAGGACATCCATAAAGGCTTGGCTCAGATTCTGCGCCTAGGTCTGACACCGGTCGTGGCTCATATTGAGCGCTATCACTGCCTGGAAAATGATGAAAAGAAGGTGCAGGAACTCATTAATATGGGCTGCTATACTCAGATTAACAGCTCCAGTGTTCTAAAGCCTAAGCTGCTTGGAGACTCGCATAAATTTATGAAAAAACGGGCTCAGTTCTTTTTGGAGAAGGACTTGGTCCACTTTGTTGCCAGCGACATGCACAATCTAAGTCAGAGACCGCCCTTTATGAAGGAGGCCTTTGACATCGTCGCTAAAAAATACGGTTCCCGCCGGGCAGAAGCTCTCTTTGGCGGCAACCAAGCATTATTATTGAAAAATGAATTGATTTAGGGGAAAAATGGAAAAACAAGAAAAGCAAATCGTAGAAATCGATATTCTGTCCTTGCTGAGAGCCTTATGGCTGAAGAAATTTACCATCGTATTGGGAGCGGTGCTCTTTTCTTTGCTGGCTTTTGGCTACAGCGTCTTTATTGCTAAGAAAATGTATCAGAGTACCACACGCATCTATGTGGTCAGCCGTCAAAACGAAACGCAGGCAGCTTTGACTAATCAGGACTTGCAGGCAGGGTCTTACCTCGTTAAGGACTTTAAGGAAATCATTCTGTCACAGGCGGTTCTATCACAGGCAATTAGTGAGCTGAAACTGCAAACGTCACCAAGAGAGCTGACGCGTCACATCACAGTTTCCGTTCCGGCGGATACTCGTATCGTTTCGATTACAGTTAAAGATGACAATCCAGAGGAAGCGGCTCGCATTGCCAATGCCTTTCGTAATATCGCTGCTGAGAAAATCATCGAGGTGACAAAAGTTTCTGATGTGACAACTTTGGAAGAAGCAACAGTCCCAGCAGAGCCTTCTTCACCAAATATTCGGCGTAATGTTATCTTAGGATTTTTAGGGGGCAGTGTCCTGATGTCGATCTTTATCATCGCTGTCGAAATCCTGGATGATCGGGTGAAGAAGCCAGAGGACATTGAAGAAGTCATGGGCTTGACGCTGTTGGGCGTTATCCCAGATATGAACAGAATGTAAGGGAGAGAAAATGGCAACCTTAGAATTAGTTAGGAAAAAAAGAAACCTTGTCAAACTAACCGAGGAATACTACAACGCTCTGAGCACTAATGTACAGCTGAGCGGCGCCAATATCAAGATGGTCGAAATAAGCTCGGTGACGGCAAATGAAGGAAAGTCTACAACCTCAGTGAATCTCGCGGCCGCCTTTGCCAGAGCTGGTCATAAGACCTTGATGATCGATGCGGATATCCGCAACTCAGTCATGTCCGGTGTGTTTAGCAGTCAGAGAAAAGTATCAGGACTGACGGACTATTTGTCAGGACAGGCTGCCCTGCATGAAGTCATCAACGATACAGATCTGGACAACCTAGATGTGATCTTGTCTGGTCCGGTATCACCTAATCCGACGGGGCTTTTGCAAAGCAAGCAGTTTGAAGCACTTTTGACGGACTTGCGTGTTCGTTATGACTACATCATTGTGGATACTTCACCGATTGGTCTGGTCATTGATGCGGCTATCATCGCTCAGAAATGCGATGCCAGCTTCTTGGTGACACAAGCAGGCCATATCAAACGAAAAGCAGTCATGAAAGCTAAAGAGCAGTTGGAACAAACGGGAACTCCTTTTTTGGGTGTTGTCCTCAATAAATATAACATTGATTTGGAACGCTATGGTGCCTACGGAACTTATGGGGGATACGGCAGCTATGGCAATTATGGGAAATAATAGGGATTAAAGAGTTTTAGGATAATTGGGAGATTATTATGTTTAGAGACAGGAAGGAATTTCAAAAGGCAGAACTTGCCTTTGTTCAGCTTTTTGCTGTACTCTTTACGGGATTTTTAGTGAGTCCTTTAAGGGAAACGGAAATCAATCAGCACAGTATTTTAGTGCTTGCATTCTTGCATGTCATTGCTTTTTATGCCAGCGATTTTTGCTATGACATCCTGAAGCGAGGCTATTTAGAAGAGTTTATTTTCACTGTGAGATATAGTATTTTTTATAGTTTGGCAATTAGTTTTGCTTCTTTCATGATGCAAGATAGTTTTTCTATTTCTCGAAGAGGGCTTATTTACTTTGTCATTGTAAATGCAGCGCTAGTCTATTTTGTCAATTTGGCTTTTAAACGTTATCAGAAGACTGTTTATCCAAACTTGAAAAATAGTAAAAGAGTTTTTCTGATTACAACAGGCGATTCTCTGGATAAGGTCTTTGAACGCCTGCAAGAATCATTCGATATAGGGGGCAGGATTGTTGCGGTGTCTTTGCTAGATGATGCTCCGTTTAGCAATCCCAATGTAAAAATCGTTCCTAAAGAAAAAATCGTTTCATTTGCAACGCGTGAAGTAGTGGACGAAGTGTTCATCAACCTGCCAAATGAGGAATATAACATTGAAGGATTTATTTCACAGTTTGAAGCAATGGGAATCGATGTTTCTGTCAATATCAATGTTTTCGATTTTATCTCTATGGGAGAGAAACGGGTTCGAGAAGTTGCAGGCTTGAGTGTGGTCACTTTTTCAACAAACTTTTACAAGTATGGCCATGTGTTAGCAAAACGCACGCTGGATATTATTGGTGCTCTGGTTGGTCTCTTCTTCTGTGGTTTGGCTGCTCTTGTTTTAGTTCCGCTTATCAAGAAGGATGGTGGACCTGCTATCTTTGTCCAGGAGAGAATTGGGAAGAATGGGCGTCGTTTCAAGTTCTATAAGTTCCGGTCTATGTACACTGATGCTGAAGAGCGGAAAAAAGATTTGTTGGCGCAGAATACGATGGTTGGAGGTATGTTTAAGGTCAATAATGACCCACGGATTACGCCTATCGGCCGCTTTATCCGTAAAACCAGCTTAGACGAACTGCCACAGTTTTATAATGTTTTAATTGGGGATATGAGCTTGGTTGGGACACGACCGCCAACTGTGGATGAGTACGAGCAATATACACCAGAGCAAAAACGGCGTCTTAGTTTTAAGCCAGGAATCACAGGTCTTTGGCAGGTTAGCGGCCGTAGTCAAATTACAGACTTTAATGAAGTGGTACGCTTGGATGTTGCTTATATAGATGAATGGACGATTTGGTCAGATATCAAAATTTTGCTAAAGACATTTAGAGTCGTATTGGCTAGAGATGGAGCAAAGTAGGGGGAATTGTTTTTCGGAGTTAGGAGGAGTATGAAAAAGTCAGTCTATATCGTGGGATCTAAAGGTATCCCAGCTAAATATGGTGGATTTGAGACCTTTGTTGAGAAGCTGACCGCCTGCCAGAAAAATTCTAATATCCAGTACTATGTGGCTTGTATGAGGGAGAATTCAGCCAAGTCTGGGATTTTAGAGGATACTTTCGAGTATAATGGAGCTATATGTTACAACATAGATGTGCCTAAGATTGGCTCAGCTCGAGCGATTGCCTACGATATTGCTGCGCTAAATAAGGCTATTGAGCTAGCTGAGCAGAATCAAGATTCTGAGCCAATTTTCTACGTTCTAGCTTGTAGAATTGGCCCTTTTATCGGAAACATCAAAAAGAAAATCAAAGCACTGGGCGGCAAGCTCCTTGTCAATCCCGATGGTCATGAATGGCTGCGAGCTAAATGGAGCATGCCAGTACGCAAGTATTGGAAAATTTCTGAAGCACTGATGGTTAAGCATGCAGATCTCTTAGTTTGTGATAGTGAGAATATCGAATCTTACATAAAAGCAGACTATGTGAGATATGCTCCAAAGACAACTTACGTTGCCTATGGGACAGATACAAGCAGATCTGAGTTGTCTGCTAACGAAGACAAAGTTCGATCATGGTATCAGGAAAAAGATATTGCTGAGAATGAGTATTACTTAGTTGTTGGGCGCTTTGTGCCAGAAAATAACTATCAAGCCATGATTAAGGGGGCTATGGCATCTCATTCTAAAAAAGACTTTGTCCTGATTACCAATGTTGAAGAAAACAAGTTTTACAATCAGCTGCTCAAAGACACAGGATTTGATAAAGATCCAAGGATTAAATTTGTTGGAACAGTTTATGATCAAGAATTGCTCAAGTACATTCGGGAGAATGCATTTGCCTATCTTCATGGCCACGAAGTTGGCGGAACAAATCCGTCTCTTTTGGAGGCCTTGGCATCTACTAAATTAAATCTCTTATTGGATGTTGGCTTTAACCGTGAGGTTGGTGAAGACGGGGCCATTTATTGGAAAAAAGATGAGTTGGCTCGTGTCATTGAGGAAGTAGAAGGATTTGATCAGGCAGCAATAACTGACTTGGATTTCAAGTCAAGTCAAAGAATCCTCTCAGCTTTCACATGGGAAAAGATTGTGTCAGATTATGAAGAAGTTTTTAAAGGATAGGGAATGAAACGGATTTTATACTTGCATGCTGGTGCAGAAATGTATGGAGCAGATAAGGTTTTATTGGAATTGATCAAAGGATTGGATTCCAAAGAATTTGAAGCTCATGTCATCCTGCCAAATGATGGTGTTTTAGTCGAGGCCTTGCGTCAGGTTGGGGCTCAGGTCAGTGTGTTGGATTATCCGATTTTACGAAGGAAGTATTTTAATCCCAAAGGCATTGTAGACTATATCCGCTCTTATCATTTCTATGCTAAGCAAATCGCCCTCTATGCTCGAGAACACAGTATAGATATGGTTCACAATAATACAGCGGCTGTTTTGGAGGGCATCTATTTGAAACGCAAGCTCAAGCTGCCTTTGATTTGGCATGTTCATGAGATTATCGTCAAACCCAAAGCTATTTCTGACTTTATCAATATGCTCATGGGACGATATGCAGACAAGATTGTGACGGTGTCCCAAGCGGTCGCTAATCATATCAAGCAGTCTCCCTTTATCAAAGATAGCCAAGTGGAAGTGATTTATAACGGTGTCGATAATGCTGTCTATTATCCAATGGATGCGTCTTCTATTCGTGAAAAATTTGATATTGCGCAAGATGCACTTGTGATTGGCATGATTGGTCGGGTCAATGCTATCAAAGGACAAAATGATTTCATAGAAGCAGTCGAGCCACTTTTGGAAAAGAATGAGCAAGCGGTGGCTTTCCTAGCTGGAGGTGTTTTTCCTGGTGAAGAATGGCGTTTAGAAGAACTAGATAAGAGAATAGCTTCTTCATCTGTTGTGTCACAAATTCATCGTATTGATTACTACGATAAGACTTCTGAACTTTATAATATGTTTGATATCTTTGTCTTACCAAGTATAAAACCTGATTCCCTACCTACAGTAGTCCTAGAAGCCATGGCTTGTTCAAAACCAGTTGTTGGTTATAACAATGGGGGAATAGCTGAAATGGTAGTAGATGACAAAAGTGGTTGCTTAGTCAAATCAAATCGTCCTCGAGAACTTTCTAATGCCATTTCTCTCTTACTAGATAGTTCTGAAAAAAGAGAAAAATTTGGGCGAGTAGGATATCAGAGACAAAAAGAGCTGTTTTCTTTGGAGAGTTACATCAAGAACTTTTCGGAGTTGTATAAAACAGATAGAAAAGATTAGTTATGAATAAAATAGATTTTGTTGTTACTTGGGTTGATGGGAATAATCCTGTGTGGCAAGAAAAAAAATCAAGCTATGATGGCTCGGTTAATACTTCTAAACAGAGTATGAATTCAGTCAAGGCTTACCGAGAATGGGGGACCTTTAAATATTGGTTTAGAGGAGTTGAAAAATTTGCTCCTTGGGTCAATAAGGTCTACCTCGTGACCGACCAGCAAAAGCCAAGCTGGTTAGATATAAATAGTGAAAAATTGGTGTTGGTAGATCATACAGAGATTATCTGTAATGACTACCTGCCAGTTTTTTCTGCCAATCCTATCGAAAGTAACATCCATCGAATCCCTGGTCTCTCAGAGCATTTTGTTTTTTTTAATGACGATATGTATTTGACAGCTCCAGTCGAGCCGACAGATTTTTTCTCAGAGGATGGTTTACCCAAATATAATACGGCTCTTTCACCGATTATTCCTGAGCGATATGGAACGGGGAATTTTCAGATAAATGACATGGAGATTGTCACTAGCTATTTCAGTCGAAATGAAATTTTGAAGAATGGCCAATTCTTTGATCCAAAGCAGGGATTAAAAAGTATCGTTAAGTCGCTACTATACAGAAATAGTCAGTTTATCTGTGGTTTCTGGGAGAGTCATCTGCCCTATCCTCTACTAAAATCAACGATGAACTTAGTATGGGAAAAGGAAAGAGCTGTCTTGGAAAGAACCTCGGCTAGTCGCTTTAGAAATCCATCTGATACCAATGTTTGGCTCTTTAAGTATTGGCAGATTGCCAGTGGTCAATACGCTGTCGGAAATCCAAAGTTGGGGGGACTCTTTTCTTTGGATAATGCCGGACCAGATTTTTGGAAGATATTAAATTCTGGTAAATACCAAATTATGTGTATTAATGACGGACACAATGTTCAAGATGAGGAACAGGTGATGGCAGACTTTATCAAGGCTATGGACCAACTGCTTCCAGATAAAAGTTCATTTGAGATTTAAACAGTAAAACTAAATAAGAGAAAGAAAAGAAAAGATGATTTCGGTAATTGTGCCTGTTTACAATGTGGAGGACTATCTTCATTATGCCATGGAGACTTTGGAACATCAGACTTATAAGGATATGGAAGTCCTCTTGATTGATGATGGATCGAGTGATGGATCAGGACTCTTATGTGACCAGTATGCCCAGCAATATGATTGGGTGACTAGCTACCACAAGGTCAACGGTGGCTTGTCTGATGCTCGGAACTATGGGGTCTTGAAAGCCAAGGGTGAATGGATTACTTTCCTAGATCCAGACGACTATTTGGAACCTTGCGCCTTGGAATTGCTGGCAGAGCTACAAGGTCGTACCCAAGCAGATATGGTTAGTGGTAAAGTAGAGCCAACAGCTCACTATCATCGTTATCAAAATTTTCACTTGGATCAGCTTGATTTAGATCAAGTTAAGGTCTATGACAAGGCAAAGGCTCTAACTGAGATGCTCTATGGAGACCTTGTAACGGTCTCTGCTTGTGGGAAACTCTATCGGAAAGAACTTCTTGAGAAAATCCCCTTCCCCAAGGGGCGCATTTACGAAGACCTCTATGTTATCAGTGAGCATCTCAACCAAGCGCAATCCGTGGCCTTGTTCCATCTTCCGATTTACCATTATTACCATAGACCTGGTAGCATTACTGCCTCAGCTTTCACGCCAAAACAATACGAGTTTTACGAAGCAATTGATCATTTAAAAGAGGTTGTGAATGCAATCTATCCTAAGAGTTCAGAACTCCAAGAAGCCATCATTTCACGCTTCTTTACAGGAAGTCTTCTTATCTTTACGATGATTCGGGATGGAAATCCAGCAGAGTTCAAGCGTCTTCAGGAGAAGACGAGATCCTATTTGCCTCTTGTCTTGAAGAATGCTAGAGTTAGTAAGAAACGTAAGATTCTCTATATTTTGATTAGTAGGTATCCACGCCTCTACTTTTACTTTAAAAAGTGGAAGAAATAAACGACTGAATGAAAGAAGTTCAGAGATTAGAAAAGGAAAAAGAAAATGTTAAAGATAGAACGTGATAAATTACTGATAGGAGCGGTTTTAATTCTTATTATTTCGCTTGATATGTTTAATACATCTATGTTGACAACTATTCTACCAAGGATTTCAAATTCAGCTCCTTTTTTTGCAATTTTTTTATTGCTCCTTCGTTTTCGCTATATCTACCACTATTCTTTAAGTTACTTACTGATAGCAACTATTTTGTTTTCATCTGGATTGTTGGTTTATTTTAATGCAGGGAATCTCAATTTTCTTATGTCTATGCTTTTAGTCGTCCTTCTTTACAAGGCGGATATGGAAAGTGTTTTAAGGATTTACGTTGGAGTAAGTAGCTTTTTTATAGTCATGGCTGTTTTGCTGTCCTTGTTAGATGTGATTCCTAATCTCCAGTTTGCACAGTACCGTTCAACAGGAATAGTGGTTCGAAACTCTTTTGGATTTATTTATCCGACAGATTTTGCCTCTCACTGTTTTTATCTTTATACTGCTGTCTCCTATCTGTTAAGAAAAAAATTTATTTTTTTGCGTACTGTATCTGGTTTAGGGTTAGCTTTTTTCATTATTAAATATTGTGATGCTCGTTTAAATGCGGCCTCTATTGCGTTAATGTCTCTTGTTTTTCTGTATTTTTATTATAGAAAAGACTTGAAGTCTTGGCTAATGGCTTTCTTGCCGTTATCATCTGGTTTGGCATCTTCGCTAATGATTTATCTCTCTCAAAATTTTAGCTGGTCGAATCCAACATATGTTGCCTTGAATAATTTTACCAATATGCGGTTGCACTTGGGGCATGAAGCGTTTAAGAAGTATGGCTTAGAGTGGTTTGGTATTCGGGGGATTTCCTTTATTGGCTACGGCGGAAAGACGGAAACTGTTTTGAGTTATGACTATGTTGATTCTTCTTATGTCCAGATGCTGTTTACTTATGGGATGATTCCAGTCATTATCTTGGTTTTACTCTATATATTTCAGTCTTGGAAACTCTATCAAAAGAGAGAGTATTTGCTCTTAACAGCTTTGTCCTTGATTGCAGTCAACTGTATGTTTGAAGCCTTCTGGGTTCGTCCGTCTTACAATATTTTTATGTTTATTTTATTTGCAGCATTGCCAGCAGCCGACCTTGTATCAAAGAAATCTAAAACGAGGAACTCCGTGTGAGAGTATTAAAAAATTATTTATATAATCTATCTTATCAGTTGCTAGTAATCGTTTTGCCAGTCATTACTACACCTTATATCACTCGAGTTTTCTCGTCCAATGACTTAGGTTCCTACGGATACTACAACTCAATAGTGACCTATTTTATACTTTTAGCGACACTTGGAGTGGCCAATTATGGGACTAAGGAGATTTCAGGGCATCGCAAAAATGTTCAGAAAACTTTCTGGGGGATCTATAGTTTGCAAGTCTTGGCGACTTGTTTAGCGCTTGTTCTTTACATAGCTACATGCCTACTCATTCCGTCCATGAATAATCTGATAGCCTATATTTTGGGCTTCAGTTTACTTTCTAGAGGCCTAGATATTTCCTGGCTTTTTCAAGGGATGGAAGATTTTAAAAAAATCACGGTTCGGAATACAGCTGTTAAACTCCTAGGCGTTGCTTCCGTTTTTATCTTTGTAAAAAAGCCATCGGATTTATATCTGTATATTATCCTGCTGGTTGTTTATGACTTGCTAGGACAGTTAAGCATGTGGCTTCCGGCTAGAGAACATATTGGCAGACCTCATCTAGATATAGTTTATGCTAAGCGGCATATTAAACCAGTTATTTTATTGTTTTTACCCCAGATTGCCATTTCACTCTATATCACCTTGGATCGGACCATGTTAGGTGCCTTGTCTTCAACAACTGATGTAGGGATTTATGATCAGGCTCTCAAGCTTTTAAATATTTTGTTGACGATTGTGACTTCCCTAGGAAGTGTTATGCTACCGAGGGTATCTAATCTGTTGTCATTGGGGAATCAAAAAGCAGTTAATAAACTACATGAAATGTCCTTCTTGGTATATAATTTAGTGATATTTCCGATGATTGCTGGTATTTTAATTGTTAACAAAGATTTTGTCAATTTTTTCTTGGGTCAAGACTTCCAAGAGGCGCGGCATGCCATTGCCATTATGGTCTTTAGAATGTTCTTTATTGGTTGGACCAATATCATGGGGATTCAAATCCTGATTCCTCATAATAAGAATCGTGAGTTCATGTTATCTACGACCATTCCGGCTTTCTTTAGTGTAGGATTGAATATCTTATTGATTCCCTCTCTTGGTTATATCGGTGCATCTATCGTGTCGGTGGATACTGAAGGTTTGGTCTGGTTGCTTCAGCTTTATTTCACTCGTTCTTATTTGAAGGAGATAAAGATTCTTCCATCCATGTTGAAAATACTAGCTGCTTCCCTCATCATGTACGGGATTTTGTATATCATCCAGCCCCTACTTCACTTTCCTTCCGTCGTTAATGTATTGATTAGTGCGATGTTGGGATTGTTCATCTATGCTGGATTAGTATTAACCTTGCGTGTCTTGGATTTTCAAGAACTGAAAAGTGTATTTAAGAAATAAGGATATGTTATGTATGATTATTTGATTGTCGGTGCAGGGCTGTCAGGGGCAATTTTTGCTCATGAAGCTAGGAAGCGTGGCAAAACTGTTAAGGTTATTGATAAAAGAGACCATATTGGTGGGAATATCTACTGTGAGAATATTGAGGGAATTAATGTTCATAAATATGGAGCCCATATTTTCCATACATCTAATAAGGAAGTTTGGGATTATGTGAATCAATTTGCTGAATTTAACAACTATATCAATTCACCTCTAGCCAATTATCAAGGTCAACTTTATAATCTTCCCTTCAATATGAATACCTTTTATGGCTTGTGGGGAACTAAAACGCCACAAGAAGTCAAGAATAAGATTGCAGAGCAGACAACCCATATGCAAGATGTTGAACCCAAAAATTTGGAAGAACAAGCTATTAAGCTAATTGGAACGGATGTATATGAGAAGCTAATCAAAGGCTACACAGAAAAACAATGGGGGCGTTCAGCGACGGATTTACCACCTTTTATCATCAAGCGTCTACCTGTGCGTCTGACTTATGACAACAATTATTTTAATGACCGTTATCAAGGGATTCCAATTGGCGGGTATAATGTAATAGTTGAAAAATTATTAGAGGGTATTGAACTAGAGCTTGGTACGGATTTCTTTGAAGATCGTGAGAGATGGGAAGCGTCAGCTCAAAAGATTGTCTTTACTGGAATGATTGATCAGTATTTTGATTACAAATTTGGTGAGTTAGAGTATCGTAGTTTGCGTTTTGAGCATGAAGTTTTAGACGAAGCGAACTATCAAGGAAATGCTGTCATCAACTACACTGAGCGTACTATTCCTTATACACGTATCATTGAGCACAAGCATTTTGAGTTTGGGGCTCAGGAGAAGACAGTTATCACTCGGGAATATCCAGCTGATTGGAAAAGAGGTGACGAGCCTTATTATCCGATAAATGATCAGAAAAATAACGAAATCTATGTGAAATATTTAGCAGAAGCTAAGAAGAACGATAGAGTTATCTTTTGTGGGCGCTTGGCAGATTATAAATACTACGATATGCACGTAACCATAGAGCGTGCGCTGGATGTTGTTAAAGAGGAATTGGGAAATTCTTAGGAATAATGAGAGATGAAGAGGACAAATGGTCAAGTATTATCTGAAAGATTCATTTATGCATAATGCACATGAAAAAAATGCGGGAAATAAGGCGCGAGACGATGCAGAAGCAATCTTTATTTCTGCAGGCTATAAGGGACTAGAGCCTCGAGTAGAGAATTGGTACGAGATGAATTTTTTCAAAGCTCAAGCACACAAGTATGCTGCGACAAAAGCCGTTTTCGACCAATTGAGTGCTGGGGATGAATTAGTCATTCAGTTTCCTATTATTCACCATACATTTTTTCATGCTCATTTGATAAAGCAGGCGCAAAGACGGGGAGCCAAAGTATTTTTCCTGATTCATGATTTAGCCATTTTGCGGGATAGCAACCATTCCAGCGTTGGACTCCGCCAGAAAATCAGGACCTTTTTACAGGAGAAACAAGTCTTGCGGGCAGTGGATGGTCTGATTGTGCATAATGATAAGATGAAAGAGTTTTTGAGCAATCATGGAATCCAACAATCTAATATGGTTAGTTTAGAAATTTTTGATTATCTCATACCTGATTTTCAAGAAAAAGAAGAACCAAGTAAGGACAGCCCGATGATTGTCGCTGGCAACTTAATGCCAGATAAGACGGGCTATCTTTATTGCCTGCCTCAAGAACCTGACTACAATCTTTATGGACTAGGTTTTGAAAGCGATAGAGCACTAAAAAATCAAACTTATTTCGGTTCTTTTATGCCAGACCAACTGCTGGCTGTACTCAGCGGCAGCTTTGGCTTGATCTGGGATGGAGACAGCGCGGAAACCTGTAGTGGAGTATATGGAAATTATCTGCGTTTTAATAATTCTCATAAAGCTTCTCTTTATTTAGCAGCAGGATTTCCTGTAGTAGTTTGGAAAGAGTCGGCTCTGGCTCATTTTATATTAGAAAAGAAATGCGGTTTGGCAGTTGCTTCTCTATATGATTTAAAAACTGAGTTGGATACGTTGACAGAGGAAGAATATAAGGAAATGCTGCAAAGTGCCAGACAGATTGGCAGCCAACTTCGAGAAGGCCGCTATTTAAAGGCTGCATTAGCAAAATTAAAGTGAGTTAAGGGTTTACTGGAGAGGAATGTTATGAAAAAAATATTAGTGACAGGAGGAGCGGGTTATATAGGTAGTCACACAGTGGTTGAACTAGTCGCGGCTGGTTACGAAGCCATTATTGTGGATGACCTTTCGAATGGCTCTGTCCAAGTACTAGATAGATTGAAGTCTATCACAGGCAGAGAAATTTCCTTTTACCAAGGTTCCGTTGCGGATAAAGGATTTATGAATCGGGTTTTCGAAGAGAATCATATTGATGCGGTCATCCATTTCGCAGCTTATAAAGCAGTTGGAGAGTCTGTCCAAGAGCCACTCAAATATTACGAAAATAATGTCGGAGGTACTATTGCTCTTCTTGAAGTTATGAAAGAGAATAAAGTAGACCATATTATCTTTAGTTCTAGTGCCACTGTCTATGGTATGAATAATATTTCACCGCTGACAGAAGATTTACCTACTTCAGCGACCAATCCTTATGGCTATACCAAGCTGATGATGGAGCAGATTTTGACGGATCTTGCTCGTGCACATTCAGATTGGTCTGTGACTAATCTTCGTTATTTTAATCCAATTGGTGCTCACGAGTCTGGTATGATTGGTGAGGCCCCAAATGGAATTCCCAATAACCTCATGCCTTATATTACTCAGGTTGCGGTCGGTAAATTACAAGAGCTTAGCGTTTTCGGAAATGATTATGATACGCACGACAGTACAGGAGTGCGGGATTATATTCATGTAGTCGATTTAGCCAAGGGCCATGTTTTGGCTTTGAAACATAATTTAGAAAACAAGGGGGTCGCTGTTTTCAATCTTGGCACAGGAATTGGCTATAGTGTGCTGGATATGGTTAAGGCCTTTGAAAATGTCAATGGTGTGAAAATTCCTTATGTTATCAAGAATAGACGACCTGGAGATGTGGCGACTTGCTATGCTGATGCAAGCAAAGCGAATGACATTTTGGGCTGGAAAGCTGAGAAAACTCTCCAAGATATGATGCGAGATTCTTGGAGATGGCAAAGCTCAAATCCTAATGGCTATGAAAGCTAACATAGAATATCAGTCAGGTGAATAAAACTCTCATGTAATAGTGCAGAAGAGTTTTTCTATATAAGAGCTGTCTTCTCCTGCAGATGCAAAACTTTTTAAAGAATGTCATCAATTGATATGTTTTTTAATGGGCATGTAATCTGGTCTTGATGAGCTGTAATAATAAACATGCTATAATGTCTGCATGAAGACTGAAAACACAACTTTGCACGCTTTTAAGGCCCTAGCTTGCTTTAGTATTGTTTCCTTACACTTTCTGCTGCCGGGGCAATTTGGCGTTTTTTATCAAATTGTGGCCCGCTTTGCAGTTCCCTTTTTCATGATGCTGTCGGGCTATTTTTCCTATAATATTTCCAGGGATAAGGTCAAGTATCGTCTCAAGCAGATGCTCCTTTTGACAGCTGCCAGTCTCCTATTTTACACGATTGTGCATTTTGTCAACTTGCTGCTAACAAGAGAGTTAATAGAAAAGATGGCGGCTATAAACCTGTCTGATTTTGCAGACTTTTTCCTCTTTAACAGTCCCAGAGACTTGATTGGCTCGGCTGCTACACCGACCTGGTATTTGCTGGCTATCTCCTATATCTACACGCTTTATCTGGTTTTTTATAAGCATTTCCACCGCTTAACTAGCTTTGGTGTGTCCTTATTCTTGTTGGTTCTGGCCTTTTGTATAGAGTTCAATACAGACAGCGAATTTTACTATCGCAACTTCCTGTTTATGGGTCTTCCCTTTTTTATTCTAGGCATGCAGTTTGCCAAGCATCGGGATCGGATTTTAGCCTACGACTTGTCGTCTGTCAGGAAATGGGCGATTGGTTTGGGAATAGCAGGCTTGATTCTGCTTGAGTATTGTTTCATGGGTACGGAGTACGACCTCTATCCTAGTACCCTTTTGTCTTCCAGTGCAATTTTCTTCTACGCGGTCAGAAATGGGACCAATATTGATATTCCGATTTTGAATAATATTGCCAAAAAGTACGCCACCATGATTTATATCATTCATCCCTTCATTATCTTCATTTTCAGGTCGATAATGCCTCGGAATACCATTTACAGTTTTGGCTTTTTTATCATTTTCTTACTGTCTTATTTGCTGAGCATAGCTTTTCAGAAAACCATCAGGCCCAGACTTATCAGTGCACTTCCGGCTCAGTGATGTAAGCTGGCATAGCTTATCCTCGCTTTGACTCCAAACTAAAAGCAACAGGTAATTCTGTTGCTTTTCTTGGTCTATCATGGCTTCAGACTGCTTAATACTTTTTCAAAACTATCAGAGCGGGCTTCGACGGTGATTTTTTCTAGCGTAAAAGGGTGGGTGAAGGTCAGCCGATGGGCGTGGAGCATAAGCCGGCCTTGGGGCTGCGGATGATAAAGGGGATCGCCGACCAGTTGGTGTCCGTGGTGAGCCAGATGGACACGGATCTGATGGGTGCGGCCAGTCTTGAGTTGGCATTTGACCAAGCTAGCCTGCCCAAACTGCTTGATCCGATTCACATGAGTCTCTGCATAGAGTCCTTTTCGGGGGTCGACCAGCCGTTTCCTGCGATCATGGCGGTCGCGGCCAATCTTGTCTTTATAGATAAGCTTTTTAGCTGGGAACTTGCCTTGGACCAAAGCCCAATATTCACGGCTGATTTCTCGCTTTTCCAGCAGTCGATTGAGGATGGGCAGGACAAAGGGATTCTTGGCAAAGAGGACAGCACCGCTGGTTTCCTTATCCAGCCGGTGAACGACATAGCAGGTCTCACCGACGTAAGCAGAAACATGATTAAGCAGGGCCAACTCTGTTGGTTCATTAGCGTGGGTTTTCATACCCTCAGGTTTATTGACGATAATGAGATGTTGGTCCTGATAGAGCTCCTCTACGAGTTCGCCATTTCCAAATAAGATTGTCTTTTGAGGATAATCCTCTTCATCAAATATCAGGCAGATGTCATCTCCGGGGTTGACTACAGTCTGCCAGTTGATAGCTAGGCCGTTGACGGACACATGCTTTTTGGTCCGCAGAAAGTGCCGAATTTTTCGCGGAATGAGAAATTGTTCTTCCAGCAGCTCTTTGACTGTCATGGCGGGCAGTCCATCTGGGATAGTCAGTGTAAATTTCATACATTTATTGTAGCAGAAAGCTATAACTTTGAAAATAGGCAGTGTCGGATAAGACTTGCTGCAGAGGCTTTTAAACGGCTATTTAATATACCCTTTTTCTTAAAAATAACTAAAAATCAGACGGGAAATAGGGTACTTTCTTGTCTGCACCTAAATAAGGTGATAAAATAAGGTTTATGAAGAATTTAAAAGATTTGTTTGAAAAATTAGTAGATTATTTTACTATACAGAAACCTCAAAAAGAAGCAGCAGAGGAGGTAGAGCTGACAGAAGAGCAGGCTAAGTCTGGTCTCAGCCGTTCGGGCAAGACCAAGAAGAAACCTCTCTCTCAGCACCCTATCCGCCGTTTTTGGCGCAGGTTTCATCTGACCAAGATATTCCTGATTCTCGGCTTGACCTTTGGCCTGGTGGTCGGCGGCTATCTCTTTTATGTGGCTAAGACGACCAATGTCAAGGATTTGCAGAATGCCCTCAAAGCTACCACGCTCATCTTTGACAAGGATGGTAATGAAGCGGGAAGCCTGTCTGGTCAGAAAGGAACTTATGTTGAGCTGACCGAGATTAGTCAAGACCTGCAGAATGCTGTCATCGCGACAGAGGACCGGACTTTCTATGAGAATGGCGGGATTAACTACAGTCGTTTTATCCTAGCTATCCTGACGGCTGGTCGCTCTGGTGGGGGTTCTACCATTACCCAGCAGTTGGCCAAGAATGCCTATCTGTCTCAGGACCAGACCATCGAGCGGAAGGCCAAGGAATTTTTCCTAGCTTTAGAAATCAATAAGAAATACAGCAAGCAAGAAATCCTGACCATGTACCTCAATAATTCCTATTTTGGGAATGGGGTCTGGGGTGTGGAGGATGCCTCTAAGAAATATTTCGGAGTCTCGGCTAGCCAGCTCAGCCTGGACCAGTCTGCTGTTCTGGCTGGTATGCTCAAGGGGCCAGAGATTTATAATCCGCTGTACTCAGTTGAAAATGCGACCAATCGCCGTAATACGGTGCTGCAAAATATGGTTGCTGCAGGCTTTATTGATCAGGGGACGGCCGATCAGGCTGCCGCTGTAGGAATTGGTGGCCAACTGGTTGATGCTTATGCCGGTAAGTCAGAAGACTATCGCTATCCATCCTATTTCGATGCGGTCATCAATGAAGCAGTGAATGACTACGGCTTGACAGAAGAAGAGATTGTTAATAATGGCTACCGCATTTATACTGAACTGGACCAGAACTACCAAGCCAGCATGCAGGTTATTTACAGCAATGTCTCTCTCTTTCCTGTAGCAGAAGATGGTACCATGGCTGAGTCGGGCAGTGTTGCCTTGGATCCAAAAACCGGCGGTGTGCGAGCACTAGTCGGGCGAGTCAATAGTGCAGAAGGCTCTTCCTTCAGAAGCTTTAACTATGCAACTCAGTCCTCTCGTAGCCCCGGCTCTACTATCAAGCCTTTGGTTGCTTACAGTCCAGCCGTTGCTGCTGGATGGCCGACAGATAAGGAGCTGGATAATACCAGAACCACCTTTGGCGACTATACCATCAACAACTACGGCAATATCCAAAGTTCCCCTAAAGTACCAATGTATCAGGCCTTGGCAGAATCTTTGAACATTCCGGCTGTTTCAACTGTAGACGAGTTAGGTATTAACAAGGCCTTTGAGTACGGAAAAAAGTTTGGTCTGAATATGGACAAGGTTGATAAGACTTTGGGAGTAGCGCTAGGAAGCGGAGTTACAACCAATCCAATGCAGATGGCGCAGGCCTACTCGGTCTTTGCCAACGGCGGTGTGATGAATGATGCCCATCTCATTACAAAAATTGAAAATGCCAGCGGTCAGGTTGTCAAGACCCATCGCCAAACCTCTACTCGGGTTCTTAATAGTTCAACTACTGACAAGATGAACAGCATGATGCTGGGGACTTTCTCCAACGGTACAGGTATCTACGCAGCTCCGTATGGCTATACTATGGCTGGTAAGACCGGTACGACTGAAACGGACTTTAACCCAGATCTATCTGGTGACCAATGGGTTATTGGTTATACGCCAGATGTGGTTATTAGCCAGTGGCTAGGCTTTCCAAAAACTGATGAAACCCACTATCTGACTGGGACCAGTGCGAATGAAGCTTCGGCAGTTTTCCGGAATGTTGCCAATAGCATCCTGCCATATACAGAAGGAACTTCCTTTGAAGGGCAGAAGAATGCCTATGCTGCCAACGGTATTGCCCCTGTGGACACCTATGGTACGGAGGAAACGGGTACTACAACTGAAAACAAAGACTTCCTGCAGGACGTTCAGGACCGAGCTCAAAATCTGGTGGATGAAGCCAAGAAGGCTATTGATGACACTGGTATTCCTGAGAAAGCGAAAAACCTCTGGGATACTGTTACCAGTTGGTTTCAATAGGATTTAAAAGAGCTGAACGGCTTGTCAAAAGCATAGAATCCTGCTATAATAAGAAAGATGGAGGCGTTATGGCATTAAAAAAAGCGAGTCTAGCGTGTACAGTCTGTGGTTCTAGGAACTACTCGGTTAAGCTCAGTAGCACTCCAAAACCAACGCGTTTAGAATTTAATAAATTTTGTAAGCATTGCAGTAAATACACCCTGCATAAAGAAACTAGATAGGAGATTGTTGTGAAATTCTTTAAAGATGTTTTTAAATTATTGAAAGATACAACTTGGCCTACTCGAAAAGAAAGATGGACAGATTTTATCTCTGTCATGGAATACACTGCATTCTTTGTAGTAATCATCTATATCTTTGACAAAGTAGTGGCAAGCGGTCTTTTCCAGATTCTGAATATTTTCTCTTAATAACTGTAGAGGAAATAGAAAAGAATCCTGCGACAGGTATATCATTCAAAGTCCCACCTATTGTGAGTAGGTGGGATTTTTGGCGTATGCACTTATTTATGCGCTGACAATTTCAGTCAGCTTCAAAAAAATCAAATCTATCTATAATTCATCGTTTGAAATAAAAATTTCTCATACTAGACAATACAGATTCAAGATTTTTGGGCAGAATTAAAAGGCTTTGATTTGTATGGGAAAAAGTTAATAAATTCCTTTGCATTTGAGGAAATTATGGTATAATAGGGCTAGAAAGAAGCAGAAGCCCGCAGGCTTTTTTATTTAGGAAAGGATGAACTCATGGACAGTTTTGACAAAGGCTGGTTTGTACTGCAGACCTATTCAGGTTATGAAAACAAGGTAAAAGAAAATCTTTTGCAGCGCGCTCAGACTTATAATATGCTGGAAAATATCTTGCGCGTGGAAATCCCTACTCAGACCGTGCAAGTAGAGAAAAATGGCAAGACCAAGGAAATCGAAGAAAATCGCTTCCCTGGTTATGTTTTGGTAGAAATGGTAATGACAGACGAAGCTTGGTTTGTCGTGCGGAATACTCCAAATGTAACAGGATTTGTCGGTTCACACGGGAACCGCTCTAAACCAACGCCGCTCTTGGAAGAAGAGATTCGCAACATTCTCATCTCCATGGGTCAAACAGTGCAGGAATTTGACTTGGATGTCAAGGTTGGGGATACTGTTCGTATCATCGATGGTGCCTTTACTGACTATACAGGTAAGATTACAGAGATTGATAATAACAAGGTCAAGATGATTATTTCTATGTTTGGCAATGACACCGTGGCCGAAGTTAATCTCAGCCAGATTGCAGAGCTTTAATCGACGAAGCCGCTATCCTCGTCAAAAATAAAATCCAAGACTAAAAACGTCTTGGATTTTTGTGTTTTTGGAACTAACTTATTAGAAGATTACTTATCCTTAATGACAGAGTCAATGATGTCTTTGGTTTGTTTCATTTGATAGGTAGACATTACCCCAACGATTTGATTGTTCTGGGTAGAGAAACTGAACTGTTCGTCATTAGAATTTTTATAGACAAAGGTTGTATCGCGTTCTGAACGCATAATCATTTCCGGACGACCAAGCTTGTCGAAAGCTGTCTTGGGAGTGTCAGATGTGGTGATGCTAGAGTAACTGCTTTTGGCTGGCTGAGCGTCTTTTAGGCTAAAACTCAAATTCGTCAGTACATTATTGGTAAAGTAGCACATAATGTCTCCGTTGTCTGTGTGCCAGATGTTAACAGAGTTGCCAGGGTCATTCTCATCAGTGCTGAATGTAGGTTGGCCTAGAGCCGCTGTCACCTCATCGTAAGACGTTTTAGGTTTGTCACCATTGATATCCTCTCCCTTTACCTGAATGACAAAGCCAGTGGAAATATGAAAATTTCTTATTTTCTCTAATTCAGGAATAGAAGCTGCATCTGGTATGTATTGTAGTGCAGAAGCATCATCTGGATCAAAGGTAGCACGTTTCTGAAATACCTCATCACTACTTTCATAGGTGCTAGAGCTACTGCTAGATGATTTGCTGGATGTTTCCTTAGAGGATGAACTTTTTGAAGCTTTGAGGGAGCTAGGCGTCTTTTTTCTTTGCTGCGTCTGCTTGACAGGCATGCAGGCTGAGAGAGCTAGCAGAGAGAGAAGGCTGAGGGCATAGAAGCTAACTTTTTTCATAATCAATCTTTTTTCCTTTCGCTGATGATGAATGATATTTTTATAATATTATATCAGCAAAGTTTGCTAGAAACAATAGGAAATGCAATAAAAAAGCCCTTTGGTGGGCTTCTGGAAATATATCTATGAAGGCGGTAGACGGATTTGAACCGACGATCAAGCTTTTGCAGAGCCGTGCCTTACCACTTGGCTATACCGCCGCAACTCTTATTATTCTATCGTAAATACTCGCTTTCGTCAAGAGTCTTTCAAAGTCAAATCAGAAAATGTTAGACGCTACCATTCTGAACGCTTCAGGAACAAATGTTCAGCTGAGAAGTAGAATTCGTACTTAGTGGCAGAAAATCTGGTAAATGCCTTGTCAAAGAGCTGCCCTTTTGTTATAATAGGAGGTGCCGTGTAAATGGCAAAATACTCATTTTAGATGAATTGTGGGACTGTTGCCCTCGGGTGGTCCTGCGAGCTGAAATCTAAAAGAGGAAAAAAACAAAAAGGAGAATTTACTCATGGCAGTAATTTCAATGAAACAACTTCTTGAGGCTGGTGTTCACTTTGGTCACCAAACTCGTCGCTGGAACCCTAAGATGGCTAAATACATCTTCACTGAGCGTAACGGTATCCACGTAATCGACTTGCAGCAAACTGTAAAGTATGCTGACCAAGCTTACGACTTTATGCGTGATGCTGCTGCTAACGATGCAGTTATCCTCTTCGTTGGTACTAAAAAGCAAGCTGCTGACGCTGTCAAAGAAGAAGCAGAACGTTCAGGTCAATACTTCATCAACCACCGTTGGTTGGGTGGAACTCTTACAAACTGGTCTACTATCCAAAAACGTGTAGCTCGTTTGAAAGAAATCAAACGCATGGAAGAAGACGGAACTTTCGAAGTTCTTCCTAAGAAAGAAGTCGCTCTTCTCAACAAACAACGTGCTCGTCTTGAAAAATTCTTGGGCGGTATCGAAGATATGCCTCGTATCCCAGATGTGATGTACGTAGTTGACCCTCATAAAGAGCAAATCGCTGTTAAGGAAGCTAAGAAATTAGGTATCCCAGTGGTTGCCATGGTTGATACTAACACTGATCCTGATGATATCGATGTTATCATCCCAGCTAACGACGATGCAATCCGTGCAGTTAAATTAATCACTGCGAAAATGGCTGATGCAGTTATCGAAGGCCGTCAAGGTGAAGATAGCGTTGAATCAGTAGAAGCAGAATTGGCTGCAACTGAAACTCAAGCAGATTCTATCGAAGAAATCGTTGAAGTTGTTGAAGGTTCAAACGAATAATCAGTAAACTAACCTAAAGGGGCGGGGCTCAGCCCAGCTCCTTTATTTACATTAAAAAATAGGAGAAGAAAAATGGCAGAAATTACAGCTAAGCTTGTCAAAGAATTGCGTGAAAAATCTGGTGCTGGTGTCATGGACGCTAAAAAAGCACTTGTTGAAACTGATGGTGACATCGAAAAAGCGATTGAATTGCTTCGCGAAAAAGGTATGGCAAAAGCAGCTAAGAAAGCTGACCGTGTTGCCGCTGAAGGTCTGACAGGCGTTTACGTAAACGGTAACGTTGCCGCTGTTGTTGAAGTGAATGCTGAAACTGACTTCGTTGCGAAAAACGCTCAATTCGTTGACTTGGTAAATGCAACAGCTAAAGTAATCGCTGAAGGTAAACCAGCTAACAACGAAGAAGCTCTTGCTTTGACAATGCCTTCAGGTGAAACTCTTGAAGCTGCATACGTATCTGCAACTGCAACTATCGGAGAAAAAATCTCTTTCCGTCGCTTTGCTTTGATTGAAAAGACAGATGCTCAACACTTTGGTGCTTACCAACACAACGGTGGCCGTATCGGAGTTATCTCCGTTATCGAAGGTGGAGACGATGCTCTTGCTAAGCAAATCTCTATGCACATTGCTGCGATGAAACCAACTGTTCTTTCATACAAAGAATTGGATGAGCAATTTGTCAAAGATGAATTGGCACAATTGAACCACGTCATCGATCAAGACAACGAAAGCCGTGCAATGGTTGGTAAGCCAGCTCTTCCACACTTGAAATACGGTTCTAAAGCTCAATTGACTGATGCAGTTGTTGCTCAAGCTGAAGAAGACATCAAAGCTGAGTTGGCTGCTGAAGGCAAACCTGAAAAGATTTGGGACAAGATTATCCCAGGTAAAATGGATCGCTTCATGCTTGACAACACTAAAGTTGACCAAGCATACACACTTCTTGCACAAGTATACATCATGGATGACAGCAAGACAGTTGAAGCTTACCTTGAATCAGTAAATGCTTCAGTAGTTGAGTTCGCTCGCTTTGAAGTTGGTGAAGGTATCGAAAAAGCTGCTAACGACTTTGAAAACGAAGTAGCTGCAACAATGGCTGCTGCTCTTGGTCAAAACTAATCGTTTTTAGCTTAGAAATTGAACGATAAAAAGGTCTGAGATTTTTCTCAGACCTTTTCATTTGTAGCATTTTGAAACATCAAGTGTAGAATGGTGAGCAGCATCACTTAGCTGCTTTTTCTCTTTCTTCCTTATGAGCAATCAAGCCATTGGTAAAAATCAAGACTACCAATATGAAGAGAAGAGCTGTCGTTTGGGGGTAAGTTAGGCTAAACTGGTAGACTTTGGTAATAAACAAAAGGGGCAGAGTAACCACCATCATAATCAGAAAGCTATACCATTTGACTCGGTTGCTGACCAGCTCCTGTTCGAAGAGCAGGGGAGCATAAAGACAGGCGATGAGAGCTCCGATAGGAATATCAACGTAATCAGCGGAAAAGATGGTAAAAATACTCAGAGCTGCAAAGAGCCATTTGAGTACATGACGAGAATAGTTGAGCCAATCCATTTTCATAGGATTATCCTCCTTGTTTAGATGATAGTTGGCAGGCAGGAGTTTCTGTCTGTCTTTTCCTTGTGGATTTCCACCTATATTATAACGCTTTAAAAGCAAAAAGCAAGCGGTTACACAACCGTAGCAAAGCTTTTTCACTAGTTTGAATTCTCAGACCTTTCAGTCATCCCTTTTTCTTTCAAAATAGAGACTTTTCCGGTATAATATTAGTCAAAGATAGTCAATGTTAGAGAAACAAGAAAAGAAGAGATTTATTCTGAAATTTTCAACTGGAAAGGGAAATCATGGGTGCAAAAAACACATCGGACAGTATTGAAGCATATATCAAGTCTATTCTGGCTCAGGCTGGGATGGTTGAACTGAAACGCAGTGAACTGGCTGATGTTTTTCAGGTGGTTCCCAGTCAGATTAACTATGTGATTAAGACGCGTTTTACGGAAAGTCGGGGCTATATCGTTGAGAGTAAGCGTGGTGGCGGCGGCTATATTCGGATTGGAAAGATTGAATTTTCCGACCGGCATCAGATGCTTTGCGGCCTGTACGACAGTGTGGGAGAGCGTGTCAGCCAGCAGGTTTTCACAGATGTTATTCAGCTTCTTTTTGATGAGAAGATTATGACTGAACGTGAGGGCAATCTAATCTTGTCAACAGCATCGGACTCGATTTTGGGTGATGGGGCTGCGGTGATTCGTGCCCGGATATTAAAAAAGATTTTACAACAACTAGACAGAAAAGGAATGGAATCATAAATGAAATACTCAAAAGCCTTAATAGAAAGCTTGGAAGCAGCCCAGCTCTTGGCCGGCCATTTTACGACAGATTATCTGGAATCATGGCATCTGCTGATTGCTCTAGCTAATAATCCCTACAGCGTTGCTGGTTCAGTCCTCAATGAGTTTCCTGTGGAAGTTGATGGATTTGAAGAAGCAGCTTTTCAGATTACTGGTCAGGCTTATCAGAAAGACGGTCACTTCGAGCTGCTGCCTTTTTCTTATCGCTTAGAGGAGTTGTTTGAGGAGGCGGGCCAGATTGCAGAAGCTGTTCGCGCTAAGCATGTAGGTACTGAGCATGTGCTGCTGGCCATGCTATTTGACAGAGGAACCTTGGCCTCTCGTATTCTGGAATTTACCGGCTTTAGCTACGAGGACAAGGAGCAAGGACCGAAAATCAGTGATTTGCGAAAGATCTTGGAGCAGCGAGCTGGCTGGGGCAAGGAAGATATCAAGGCTATTCGCAGTCTGAATAAGGGAGTAATGGCAGCTAAGCAGACCATGGCTAATATGATGGGTATGCCAGCTTCTACCAGCGGGGGGCTAGAAGACTACACTCGTGATCTGACGGAGCTGGCTAGAGATGGCCGATTGGAGCCCGTCATTGGCCGTGATCAGGAAATTTCACGGATAGTTCAGATTCTTAGTCGCAAGACTAAAAATAATCCAGTGCTGGTTGGAGATGCTGGGGTTGGTAAGACGGCTCTGGCCTTAGGATTGGCCCAACGTGTAGCGGCCGGTCAGGTTCCTGCTGAACTTGCCAAGATGCGGGTTTTGGAGCTGGACTTGATGAATGTAGTCGCTGGCACTCGCTTTCGCGGAGATTTCGAGGAGCGGATGAACAACATCATCAATGACATTGAAGAAGATGGTCATGTCATTCTCTTCATCGATGAGCTGCATACCATCATGGGCTCTGGCAGCGGTATTGACTCGACCTTGGATGCGGCCAATATCCTGAAACCGGCTCTGGCTCGCGGCACTCTGCGGACAGTTGGCGCCACGACGCAGGAAGAGTATCAGAAACATATTGAAAAAGATGCGGCTCTTTCCCGGCGTTTTGCCAAGGTCAGCATAGAAGAGCCAAATGTGGCTGACAGCATTGCTATTTTACAAGGTCTGAGAAAGAGCTATGAGGACCATCATAAGGTACAGATTAGTGATCAGGCTATTGAGACGGCGGTGAAATACGCCCATCGCTATCTGACTAGCAAGCATCTGCCTGACTCTGCTATTGATCTTTTAGATGAGGCTAGTGCGACAGTCCAGAACAGAGGACCGCAGAATTACGAGCAGTCGGATTTGACGCCAGTGGATCAAGCCTTGATGGCAGCGGATTTTAAAAAGGTTTCACAACTGCTTGAGCAAGAGCAGCAACCTAAGCTCTATAAACTGAAAGTGGAAGAAGACGATGTTTTGGCTACTCTGAGTGGCTTGTCTGGTATTCCAGTGCAGAAGCTGACTCAGACAGATGCGAAGAAATACCTCAATTTGGAAACAGAACTGCATAAACGCGTGATTGGGCAGGACGAGGCGATTTCAGCTATCAGCCGAGCTATCCGACGGAACCAGTCTGGTATCCGCAGTAGCAAGCGGCCGATCGGATCTTTTATGTTCCTAGGTCCGACAGGAGTCGGGAAGACAGAGCTAGCCAAAGCTTTGGCCGAAAGTCTCTTTGATGACGAATCTGCTCTCATCCGCTTTGATATGAGTGAGTACATGGAGAAATTCGCGGCTAGCCGCCTCAACGGAGCGCCTCCAGGCTATGTAGGCTATGAAGAAGGAGGGGAGTTGACGGAGAAGGTACGCAACCGACCTTATTCTGTCCTGCTCTTTGACGAGGTGGAAAAGGCGCACCCGGATATTTTCAATGTTCTCCTGCAGGTCTTGGATGATGGTCAGTTGACTGACAGCAAGGGCCGCAAGGTGGACTTCTCCAACACGATTATTATCATGACCAGCAATCTGGGGGCAACTAGTTTGCGGGATGATAAGACGGTGGGCTTTGGAGCGCGGGATATTCGCTTGGACCATGCCAATATGGAAAAACGGATGCTGGAAGAGCTTAAGAAAGCTTATCGACCAGAGTTTATCAACCGTATCGACGAAAAGGTAGTTTTCCACAGCTTATCTGCAGAAGATATGCAGGAAGTGGTCAAGGTTATGGTCAAACCGCTCATTGCCAGTCTTGCTGAGAAGGGAATTGAGCTGAAGTTCCAGGCTAGTGCCCTTAAGCTGCTGGCTCAGGAAGGCTACGATGTGGAAATGGGGGCACGGCCATTGCGCCGCACTCTGCAGACTCAGGTGGAGGACAAGCTGTCTGAGCTACTCTTGACAGGAGATTTGACAACGGGTCAAACTCTTAAGGTCGGAGTCAAAGCTGGCCAACTCAAGTTCGAAGTGTCCTAGAAAGCGAAACCTTGCAATGGAAAGTTGAGTGCTTTCGGTTAATCCTTAATAGAAAGCATACCTATAGATACCGAACAGTTATTTCATCATTCAATGAAACTGGGAATTGAAGGATTGGAGGCTGATATGTCGTTTTTTAAAGACTTGTTTGCTGGCAAGAAAGCTAGAGTAAAAACACCAGAAGAGCGCAAGGCGGCCAGTATCCAGCGCTTGAAAAAGGAGGGGATTCCTTACATTGAGCATTTGCCAGTCATCGAAAGTGCTGAGCAAGTAAGGCCGCGCTCGTTAGAAGAAATTGCGCGTCGGGCTATTAGCAGCCTCTTGATTATTCAGGCGGCCTTGGATATCGAAAATAATAATTATTAATGAGGAGAGTCGCCAGTGGCTGCAGGATAAACTGCAGCAATACGGGGTGCAGGAAGAGTTGACGCCCAAAGAAAGGGCAGTCTTGGAAGATCGTGCCGACTCGGCAGCTATTATTAATATGGTTTGGAAATATGAGGCCTATTGGTCCCTGATTTGGTACTTGGGTCTAGTAGATACTTTACCGTTTCCAGATAAGATTTGTGATTGTGATGCTGCTATTGACGCAGTCGCTAGTGCGGTTGACTTTCAGGAATTTCTGAGCAAATGCCAACCGCGCAGCTTAGAAGAGTTACTGGATGAGGATGATTTGATTTATCGTTATCACTGGGCCTGTGTCGATGCTCGGATTCATAACCAGCCAGCACCGGCAGGCCTTGATGAAAGTGTTGTTCAGGAGAGGCGGTCTGGTCTTGACTGGCTACTGGGGCTGAATACGGCCCAGGACTGGGATGCTGTTGAGCTGCATACCTAGTCCAAATTCTCTTGCTTCACTTAATTAGAAAAGGAGGTACCTTTGTCCGCTCGTAAAATGGCTAAAATTGCCATCCTATCGGCTCTATGTGTGGCCTTTCGCTATGCATTTTCCTTTTTGCCCAATGTGCAGCCTATCTCAGCTATCTTTTTTCTGATCGTTATCTTTGAGGATTTGCAGACTTCACTCCTAGTGATGGCTGTGACGATGTTTACATCAGCCTTTCTTTTGGGAATGAGTCCAATCGTCCTCTTTCAGTTGCTGTCCTTTGGACTGATTCTTTGCCTTTGGCGGCTGCTCTATCCCCGGTTAAATCTAGTGGGCCAGGGAATAACAGCAGCTCTCCTATCCTTTGGCTATGGCATTGCCATCGATACACTGACAGCCTTGCTGTATAACTATCACTGGTGGTCTTATGCGATTATCAACGCTTTGACTTTCAATATAGCGCACGGACTGTCGACCTTGTTTTTTTACCCACTCTTGTACCCTATTTTAAGGAGGATCTATAATGAAAAAAATCTTTAGTTTGCTCACACTTGCTTTTGCCCTTCTCCTTGTTGGTTGCGGCAGCAGCCAGACAAATACTGACAAGAGCTCTAGCTCCGCTGATTCTTCTGTCAAAAAGGAACTGAAAATCAGCATCAGTATTGCACCAGAAGATCAGGAGAAGAGCGAGAAAACGGTGGCTGTTGCAGAAGGAAAGACAGCGATGGATGCTTTGAAGAAGGCCTATAAGGTCGAAGAAAAAGATGGTTTTATCACTTCTATTGACGGCCATGCTCAGGATGAAGAAAAGGGCCTCTACTGGATGTTTAAGGTCAACGGAGAAATGGCTCCTAAGGCAGCCAATCAAATCACTGTCAAGGATGGAGACAAGCTGGAATTCTACCAAGAAGTCTATCAGCAATAAATCTTGTAGAATAAGAATCTGATGCTTAAGACATTAGGTTCTTTTTTGTGCCCTCGATATAGTTTTAAAGTGTCTGAAAATATTTTTATAAAACTTTATAAAAAACTATTGACAAAAGAAAAATATAGTTTATAATAAAATCATAGAAAGAATAAAATATAAAAAACAATAAAAAGGTTAGATATATGAAAGAAAAAATTGCAATCGTCTTTGGAACATTTGCTCCCTTGCATCAGGGGCATATTGATTTGATACAGAAGGCTAAGCGTTCTTACGATAAGGTACGCGTGGTGGTTTCAGGTTATCAGGGAGATCGTGGGCAGGAAGTGGGTCTGTCTCTGCAGAAGCGATTCCGTTATACGCGGGAGACTTTCGCAGATGATGAATTGACTCAGGTTTACAAACTGGATGAAACTTCCTTTCCCCGCTATCCTCTGGGTTGGGACAAGTGGCTGTCAGCTCTATTAGAGTTGGTGAGCTATGATGCAGAACGGGAGGAACTGATTTTCTTTGTTGGTGAGGCTGACTATCAGGAAGAGTTAGAAAAGCGTGCTTTCAAAACTTCCTTGCAGGAGCGACAGTTTGGTATCTCAGCTACGATGATTCGGGAAAATCTTAGTCTTTATTGGAAATATATAGCCCAGCCTTTCCGCCGTCACTTTACCAAGAAAGTGCTGATTATGGGTAGTGCCAGCAATGGTAAAACGACCTTGGCTAAGGATTTGGCTCGCTTTTATGATGCTCCGGTTAGTCTGGAATATGCTCGAGAATACCAGATTCAAAATAACGTGCGAGACGATGAGCTGACTCCTAAAGACTACTATTATCTGCTCTTAGGACAATATGCTCAGACTTCCAGATTAATTGACAGCAGCGCCAACCGTGGTCTGGTCGTGGCTGATACAAATTCTCTGGTAACCAAGGCTTACTATGATTACTATCTGAAAGAAAGTCCAGTTCAGGACGAAGAAACAGATACCTTTGACAATCTCTTTGCCAGTATTTTGTCCAAGGAAAAATGGGATTTGATTCTCTTTGCTGAGCCGGTCGGCACCTATGTTAACGATGGTTTTCGCGATATGAGCATGGCAGACGAGGCTATCCGCAGTGATTTTTCCAGCCATCTAAAAAGGCTGAAAGAGCAGTGCTTGGCTCATATTCCGACGGTCTATCTAGCTGGTAGTTATTTGGATAATTACCAGGCGGCCAAAGAAGCGATTGACATGATTTATCAAGCGGATTAAAAAAGAAAGTGGTAAAATAGAATGGTAGTAAAAAATCAAAAACTCGCTCCTGCAGCTCTTTACGCAGGACTGAAACAAAAATCTCAAACTTTTGCTCGGAATTTCCGCAATGTCTGTGCGGAAGCTAAAAAACAAGGTTTTAGTGGCATAGCGAAATTGTTCTGGCAGGATTTATTTGGCGGGCGCAGCTTGACTCAATGGCTCTACTTGATTGTTCTTTCCAGTCTGCCTTTCATTCTGGAGTTCACCAGTGGTCAGGAGCAGCATGATTGGCTGGGACTCTTTGCTTCCTGGACAGGCATTGTCTGCGTCATTCTAGTAGCCGAGGGGCGGGCTAGCAATTATCTCTTCGGAGCTGTTAATTCGGCAATTTACCTTATATTGTCCTTCAATGCTAGCTTTTATGGAGAAGTACTGACTACAGTCTACTTCTTTATCATGCAGCCAATCGGTCTCTACACTTGGTTGTCCAACCGGGTCAATGAACAAGATAAGGAAGAACCGTCTCATTTTGAAGCTAAGAAGTTAGACTGGCGTGGCTGGCTTAAATATTTGGCCTTGACGGCTTTGATTTGGATTGGTATGGGCTTTGCCTATAAGAGCATTCACAGTCACCGTCCTTTCCGTGATAGTGTGACAGATGCGACCAATGGTATCGGTCAGCTTCTTATGACTGGTCTCTACCGCGAGCAGTGGATTTTCTGGATTGCGACCAATCTCTTCAGTATCTATCTCTGGTGGGGTAGCAACCTTCATATCCAGGCTATGTACTGGGTCTATACCCTTAATAGTATCGTTGGATGGTATCAGTGGACCAAGGCGGTGAAGAAAGCTTAGACTAAGATTTGAGATTTTTTGATAGAAAAAATAGCTTAGGAAAGGAAGAAACTCATGACCAAACAGGATATCCCAGCGGGAATGTCGGAAAAAGAGTACTATGAAACCATGGCGGATGAGTCCGCCTTTTTGGCATGGTACAAGACACAGGATTTACCCAAGTATGAAACGCCTAGTGTAACAGCGGATATGGTGTCCTACTGCTTCGTGGAAGGGCAGATAAAACTCTTGGTCATCAAGCGCAAGGCCCACCCTTATCAGAATAAATATGCTTTGGTCGGAGGTTTTGTAGACAAGCATGAGGATGCTTATCAAGCTTGTATTCGGGAAGTTAAGGAAGAGGTGGGGCTGGAGATACCGCTGGAAAAGGTGGAACAACTGATGACGGTATCTACTCCAGGACGTGATCCGCGCGGTTGGGTCATCACCATTGCCCATCTGGTCTATCTGCCGGCCATAGCAGTAGACCAAGCACAAGCTGGGGATGATGCCAAGGAAGTCACCTTTCTTGATGTAGATTTTAAGACAAGGAGTTTTAGAGACGGTGAGCGAATCCTGACAGCAGAGGACTTTGCCTTTGACCACTACCAAATCCTGTTGGAATCTATCAAGCGGATTCAGGGGCGACTGGACTGGAATCCAACTTTTCTCCATTTGCTAGAATCACCGTTTACTGTCTATGAAGGGACTGAGTTGGTCAATCTCATCACGCCTAGACGACCTATTGTCAGCAATAATTTTCTAGTGAAATTTGGAGAATACCTAGAGGAGGCTGGTGTTAAGCGCGTGCCAAAGAAGAAGCCGAGAAAAGTGTATCGGCTGAAGGCAGAAAAACCAGATTAAAAGAAAGCTGATCATATATTTCTCTGCAGGACAAATTTGTCCTGTTTTTTCGTTTCTAATTACGAATAGATAAGTAGAAGCAAGTTTCTCATGACAAAAGAAACAGATTGAGAAACAGAACTTCGCTTGAGTAAAAAATTTTTTAAGAATTTTGCATAAATGATTGACATAGTAAAATTACAGTGTTACAATAATGTTACAAAAAGATTTCTTAATATTACAAGGAGACAAAAGATGAAAACACGTACTTATACAAAAATGATGGCAGCTGCAGTTCTGGCTTCTAGTTTGCTTTTAGGGGCATGTGGTAAGAAAGAAGAAAGTGCAACAAGTGCTAGTTCTAGCAAGACTGTTCAAGCTTCTTCTAGCTCAAAAGTTGCGTCATCCAGCAAGGCCAGCGCTTCTCCTAAGGCTAGCAATAGCGCTTCTTCAGAAGGAGCAGTTAGCCAGCCTGGACAAACCCAAGCTCCTGCCAGTCAGCAACAGTCTACTGTAGAAGAGCCTCAAGCCCAACAACCGCAGCCGCAGCAAGCCTCAGGTCGACAAAACACTCAGAATCAAGCAACTCAACCAGCCCAAGCGCCCGAAAGCAATCGCCAGCTTCAGAATAAACAGGCAGCCAGCAATGCTCGCTATAAAGGTGTCTTGACTATGGTGGATGGGGATTTCTCAGCCGCTGCTGGAACTTGGAAGGATGCCAATGGAAATACTGTGACTGTATCAGGTAATGGTCAATTCACAGTCCAGTCTGCAGATGGAAAAACAGATAATTATTCCATCGCTTCTTACTCTTATACACTGGATGATGGCAAATACAATGCGCAGTTAAGCGGGCAAGGCAATGCCAATTTGCAGATTACAACAGGAGCAGATGGTTCAGTGACAAGCGTTGTGGTGACTCAGCCCTAAACAGAACAAAAAAGGAAGTCCAATTGGCTTCCTTTTGGTTTTATTTTTGAATTTGTAAGAGTTCTTCAATTTCAGCCAGGCTTTCAGCTTGTGAAATAGCACCGCGGAGCTTGGCTGCTCCGGCAGTACCACGCAAATAATGCGGAGCTAGACCACGGAATTCGCGGATGGCCACATATTCTCCTTTGAGGTTTACCAAGCGGGAGAGGTGGTCATGGGCGATTTTCATCTTGTCCTCAAAGCTGAGGTCTGGAAGGATTTCGCCGGTTTCAAAGTAGTGGTTGATTTGGTTAAAGAGGTAGGGATTTCCCATAGCCGCTCGACCTACCATAACGGCATCGGCACCGACTTCCTCGATACGCTGTTTAGCATCATGCACACTCCGGATATCACCGTTAGCGATGAAAGGAATCTTGGTCAGAGCTTGGGCTACATCGTGCAAGGTCTCAAGGTCAGCATGACCAGTATACATTTGCTCACGGGTGCGACCGTGCATAGCCAGGGCTGAGACCCCAGCAGCTTCGGCTGCTAGAGCATTTTCTACAGCTAGTGAGCTGTCAGACCAGCCAGTTCGCATCTTGACTGTCAGAGGAATATCCAGAACGGACTGGACCTTGTTAATAATTTTATAGATTTTCTCAGGGTCCTTGAGCCATTTAGCTCCAGCTTCGTTTTTAACGATTTTATTGACTGGGCAGCCCATATTGATATCGACGATATCCGTCTTGGTATTTTCTTGGATAAATTCTGCTGCGCGGGCTAAGCTGTCCTCATCGCTACCGAACAGTTGGATAGAAACTGGGTTTTCTCCCTCATCGATATGAAGCATGTGGAGGGTTTTTTCGTTGTTATACTGGATGCCCTTGTCAGAGACCATTTCCATCACGACCAGGCCTGCTCCCAGCTCTTTGGCAATGGTTCGGAAAGCAGAGTTGGTTACGCCGGCCATAGGCGCCAGAACTGTGCGGTTGGGAATTTCAACATTCCCAATCATAAAAGGGGTATTAAGATTTGTCACGAATCAGTTCCTCCAGGTCATTTTGGTCAAAGTGATAGGCTGTCTGGCAGAATTGGCAGACGATTTCAGCTCCTTGGTCTTGGTCACGCATCTCTTCTAAGTCAGCCTTTGGCAGGGTAGCCAAGGCATTCATGAAGCGCTCTTTGCTACAGTCGCACTGGAAGCAGATTTCCTCTTCAGACAGGCGTTTGTATGGGTCATCACCATAGATGGCAGCCAGCAGAGCTTCGATATGGTCATCGGATTCCAGCAGTTTTGAGATAGCAGGCATTTCTTGGATTCGCTTTTCAAAGCGGGCAATTTCAGCTTCTTTGGCACCAGGCAGAACTTGTACCAAGAAACCGCCAGCAACCTTGACTTTATCATTCTCATCCAAGAGGACGTTGAGGCCAACTGCGGAAGGTGTTTGCTGGCTTTCGGTCAGGTAGAAAGCTAGGTCTTCGCCGATTTCTCCAGAGATGAGAGGAGTCATGGAGTTGTAAGGATTGCCAGTACCGTAGTCCGTGATGACGAGGAATTCTCCTTGGCCAACAAAAGGACCAACTAGAACCTCACCGGTGGCAGTCTTTTTGATATCTACACCGGGATTTTGTACATAGCCTTTGACATTGCCCTCGGTATCTGCCACTGTGATAATTGCGCCTAGTGAGCTGGTCCCGAGGACCTTGACGGTAATCTTGGTCTGGCCTTTTTCATTTGCAGCTAAAATTTGACTGGCAATCAGTGTGCGGCCAAGTGCAACGGTAGAGCTTGCTTGAGTTTGATGTTTTTCTTGAGCGGTCCGAACCGTCTCTGTGCTATCCAGCACATAAGCACGGAAAGAACCATTTTCTGAGATAGTTTTGATAATTTTGTCCATACCTTTTATTTTAACACAAAAAAGAAAAACAAGCGCGCGACTGCGCTTGTTTTTTGGGGTTAGGAAGCATTTTAAGACTAAAAATAGTATAATAAAACAAAGGAGGCTAGTATGAACCAATCTTTGAAAGCGGCAGTCTATGGTCTGGCAGTGGCTGATGCATTAGGAGTTCCGTATGAATTCTTGCCCCGTAGCAGTTTTGAAGCAGTTGAGATGGTGGGCTATGGCAGCCATCAGCAACCTGCTGGCACTTGGTCAGATGATACCAGCCTTGTTTTGGCGACCTGTGATTCTATCAGGGAAAAAGGTAAGATCGACCCTGCCGATATGCAGCAGCGGTTTAAAAATTGGCTCTTCGAGGGAGCCTACACGCCAAATGGTCTGACCTTTGATGTAGGAAATGCGACTCGCGAAGCCTTGACAAGAGGACACGGTCTGTCTGATGAATATTCCAACGGAAATGGTTCTTTGATGCGGATTCTGCCCCTTGCCTTTACGGAAGCCAGTCCGTCTGACGTTGAGGCTGTTTCCAGTATTACACATGCCCATGCGACTTCCGTGGAGGCCTGCCTGCTTTATGTGGATATTGGTCGTAGGCTCTTAAAAGGCCAGCAACTACCGAAAATACTATCAGGCTTAGAGACTAGTACGACCTATGCTCGTTTGCAAATTTTAGCAGAGCTGACCGCAGATGACATTCGCTCTACTGGCTATGTGGTGGATACCTTGGAAGCAGCGCTGTGGTGTCTGCTGACTAGCACTTCTTATCTGGAAACTGTCCTGAAAGCTGTTAATTTGGGCGATGACACTGATACAGTAGCAGCAGTTGCTGGCGGCTTGGCTGGTGTCATCTATGGTTTGGAAGGGATTCCTGATAACTGGCTAACCCAGCTGCGCCATAAAGAACTGTTGGAAAGTTGCTTGTTTTAAAGGGATAATCGGAAGACAGGACTGTATTGATCATTTAAAAAGTAAAACAGTAAAAGAGCCACCTAGGCTCTTTTGCTTATTCTGTAGTTAATTCTTTCTGGGCTTCCTTGCCTTGGTCCAGTAGGGCTTGGATAATCTTTTGATCACGCAGTTTGACAGAGTTGTTGATGGTCTCTGCAGACTGGATAACAGTAGCTTCCAGCAGAGCGCGTTTTTCTCGTCCTTTATCAATGGCTTCGATAATGCCTTGATTTTGTGCGACGAGGCTTTCTGCCAGCTTAGTGACAGACTCAACAGCGATAGTAGGACTTTGGGAAATCCGCTCCAGCTGAGGAATGACTTCCTTGCTCGTTTCAGCGAGCATTTGCAGAGCAGCGTTATTCGCATTAGAGATAGCGTCAGCTACCTGACCAGACTTCATCGATTGCTGGAGAATGCCTAACTGGGCGATAGACAGTTTCATAGTTGGAATGGTATTGCGACGGAGCATTCCAAGTTTTTGGCGCATATCAGAGGAAACCTTGACCAGATTACGCATTTGAGGAGTCGTCGCCCAAGCTACATAGAGACGGCTGACATATTCAGTATGTTGTTGCTCTAAGGTATTGACCACCTCTGTCATTCGGGCTAATTCTTGCGATTTGACTTGATAGTCAACAGTTGTCATATCTAGCTGAGCGACTTCAGCCTGCAGCTTGAGCGCTCGATTGCCAGATTCTTGCTGAGCAGCTTCGATAAAGGAAATAACTCCGACTAGGTTTTCAATCGATTTGGTATTATCCTCGATCAGCATTTCAGCAGAAACAATATTGCGAGCCAGAACGTCTTCTTGCTTGACGACGGTTGCAGCCATTCCGTCCATTTTCTGTTCAATATTTTGTGAGTCAAAATAGAATTCTTGAAGAGTGTTTTTGCTCTGTTTGAAGAGTTTTTCCAAGAAATTAGGCTTCTTGTCCAATTCTGCTACTTGAGCATCCTTGTATTTTGCGACAAAGCCATTGAGTTCTTTGTTGGTATTTTTTAAAAGCTCATCTACCTGGGGAATTTGTAATTTTTTCTGCTCGGCTAAGATACGATTGACAGTACCGTTGACCTCTTCTACAGCAGATTGGCCAAAGTCCAGCAAGGCATTTTGGTCTGATACGAAGTTATCCACCAGCTGCGGAGCTTTAGCCGTAATCGCACTCTGTTGCTCAGGAGTCAGCTTTTCCAGAAAAGTTAGCTGACCATTTTCTTGAGTCGTGTTGGCTTCGATGATTTCTGTTGTTTTGTCGCTTTTGCTGATAGCATTATTGGCAATTTTATCAATATCAAAATTAAATTCTTGGCTCATAGTTTCTCCTTTGGTTTATCTAGCTTAAAAGCCGGTGTCTGTGTGCTTTTCTTTATCTAAGATGCGCAGGCTAATGTCAAAGTCCCTCAAATCAGCTTCATTTAATTGGCGCAGCGCTTCGTCTAGGTCCAAGTCAAACTGCTTGATGGCTGCTTTGGCCTTGGCTAGCCGCTCCTCTGCATTGTAAAAATCTTTGGGAGAAGCTTTGATTTTGAGGTAGCCTTCTAAAATATCTTCGTAGTGCTCCATCTGGGACTGATGAATGGCAGTCAGCTCTTCCTTATTGTTGCTTTCGGATTGGGAGATTTTTTGAAGAATGGCCTCATGGTCAATCTGAATATTGCGAACCGTAGCGACCAATTCTGGGGCTAACTCTTCTAGACTAGTTTTCTTGGGCTGCGCTTCTTTTCGTTTTTTCTCTCGTTCAATCTTTCTAAGTTGTTCATCAATTTCATTGGTTACAGTACGAATTTTGGTTTGGATTCGCTGGTAGACTGAAGCAGGAATTTCTCCCCGTAGGTCGTTAGCAGCATTTTTGATATAGGTTAGCTGGGGAAGAATTTCTAGAGCTAAATTCTGATAGCTTTCTTGGTCCCCATCTTCTTGGTAGGCTTCCAATTTTTTTATGCGGCGGTCAGCCTGACCAATTTCTGATTTCAAATCTTCAATACGGCCAATGCTGGCTTGCTTTGCTTCAATCCGAACTTTTTTCTGGCTTTGGTGGCGATAGATTCCGTAACCAATAGCCCCCAGAATAGCTATGGGAATTAGATAGCTGGCTACAGCTCCAGAACCAAATACAAATACAAGTATCCAAATCCAGCTAAACCATTCTGGTTGCTGGTTAGAATCATCCTTTTTTCTCGACATGGACTTTGCTCTTTCTTCTCAATGTGATATCTCTATTTTAACATAAAAGCTGGTTTTTGAAGGATAAAGATTGAAATGATTTTATATATTGAGACCATTTTTTATATTTGCTTAATTCAAAAAGACATTTGATTCCTATCAATAAAGCAAGCGTCATTTCTAAAACGAAAGTTTCTTCGTTTCTCTCAAGTATTCAAACAAAAATCGCAAGGAATACCCTGCGATTCGTGTTTTATCAGTCCATTTCTGGGAAAAGTTTGGCTAATATTTTAGGGGTGATGCTTTGTCCCGGTCCCTCAGCACAATAGGTGTGCATATACATAGAGGGATTGAAGTTTAGCTCGATGCAGGTACAGTTGGGATTTTCCTTTGTGGAAATAGCAGAACAGTCAGGGATGATTAGGTCAACGCCACAAGCCCAAGCTCCCATAGCCTTTGCCATGTCCGCAGCGAGTTCCTTATAAGATGAGTGCATGCTGTCTGTGACATCAATCGAGTCTCCGCCAGTAGAAATGTTGGAATTGCGCCGCAAGTCAACCTTAACTCCAGCAGGCAGGATATCGTCGGGTCCATAGCCTTGCTGGTCCAGCATGAGCAGTTCAATGTCCCCCAGTTCAATGATTTCGAGTGGTGAACGATGGTCTCGCCCGCGCATAGGATTGTCATTTTTGATGGCAACCAATTCTCTCACAGTATGCTGACCGTCTCCGACGACATTGGCTGCTACTCGCAAGAGGACTGCCTCACACTGACCGTCTAAGACAAAGAAGCGGTACTCCGTTCCAGCGATGAATTCTTCCACTAAGACAGCAGCGTCCTCTGAAAAAGCAATCTCCAAAGCCTTGCGATAAGCTTCCAGACTAGCTGGTTCTTGGAAGATAGAGATGCCCAGTCCGAAGTTGGTTGACTTAGGTTTGACGACAATTTGTCGGTTCTTAATCAAAGGGTAATAGGCCAGTCCCTCTTCAAGAGAAGAAAATTCTGCTCCATCTGGAACGGGAAAGTCAGCTTCTGCCAAAATCTTTTTGGTGACTGTTTTATTGGCCATGGCCAGAGGGATGACATAGTTATCCTTGGAGGTCATATTGCCGTTCTTGACATACTCTACATGGTGACCATGCCAAAGCTTGAGAAATTGGTCATTTTCATCTAAAATTTCAAAGTTTAGACCTCTTTGTATGGCATCAAAGAGTAGCATTTGAGTGGATAGTTCCATATTTTCGTAGCCTTTGAGGGCATAAGGAGCAGTCCAAGCATAGCGGTGATACTCCTCTGCTTTTTCTAGTCCAAAGGCCATTAAAGAATCTTGCTGGATATGATGCAGGAGCTGACCAGATAGGGTTAGCTGAGGATTCAGAAGTGCTTCTTTAAGTTGCTGAAGCAAGGTTTGGTAGTAAGTTGGCAGTTCAAAATGTTGAATGAGCTCTTCCATGGCTTGGATCAGGGCTGAGCTGTCTGCCTCATCTGGCAGGGCAGTCAGTGGGTGGCTACAAGCAATTTTTTGGTTCAAGTCGTGGGCGGCTTTTAATGCCGTATCTACATTTTCTACATCATCTAACCATAGCAGGCTCAGTAAAAAGAGATGGACGGTATCTAAGGTCTCTTGGCTAATGCCTAAATGGTCAAAAGGATTGAGATCAAAGCAGCGGAATTCCAGATAAGTGATGCCTTGCTCCAGATAGGCACGATTGTGCTTCTGTCCACGGAAGCGAACGGCTGAGTAAAATTCTTTTTCGGCGCTGAGCTCGCCAGACTGAACGTAGTTTTCAATGTCGGTTACATATTGTTCCAAAGAAGCGTAGGATACCTGAATATGCTCGTCATTGACATAGCCATAGTCGCTGTTGCGAAAAGAGCGGATAGGCTGGGAAATGTCCTGACTGTAGAAACCAGCTTCTGCCAAAGGGGCAGCACCATAGAGATAGGTTAAAATCCAGCGAAAGCGCAGAAAGTTTCGAGCCAGCTTGAGATAGAGGTCATTTTTAAAGTCCTTGAGTGAATGGTGGGAGCTGGCTTGAAAGAGAGCAGTGATCAGATCTTTCCCTAGTTCCATATTGTAGTGGATGCCAGAGATAGCCTGTAGTTTTTTACCATATTTTTTCGCTAAACCCTCTCGGTAGTGGCGTTCGTAGTCGTTTTCCAGATGGGCGATGGCAATCTCTTCTTCTGTCAGCTGCGGTGGCATGGACAGGGGCCAGAGGCGTTCACTCTGGTCAATCGAGCGGCCAGCCACATCGCTGATAGCTCCCAGTAAGCGCCGTGCTTCTTTAGTCGAGTGAGCAATAGGTGTAATTAGTTCCAGTTGTTGCTCACTGAAGTCTGTTTGGATGGTCGGGTGGAAATTGCGGGAACCAAGCTGACTCGGATGGGCAGTTTGAGCTAGGTGCCCGTCAGCTGTCACTCGCAGATTTTCCCTCTCTAGACCAAAGGTCGCTTGGAGAATAGGGCTTGATGTATCCAGTTTCTGCAGTAATTGATTAATCGTCATCGTTTCACCGTCCTATGATAGTAATTTTAGTCTATTACAAACGGAAAAAGAAAACAAATTTTCGCTACGATTTTACAAAAATTCCGAACTTTTATTTTTAATTAACTAACAACTTTCAGAAAAAACAGATTTTTTGAAAATTTAATTCGTTTTCAAAAGGAGAAAAGCAAATCAAGAATGGATCCCACCTTGAAAAATTGTTAAATTTTTCATATAATGAGGTATAAAACATAATCGCAGGTGAGATTCCTGCCTGCTTTTCAAGAAAGGAAGAGCTGCTTCAGCTCAGACAAAATTATGACATCAGTAGTTGTTGTAGGAACCCAGTGGGGGGATGAAGGAAAAGGGAAGATTACAGACTTCCTTTCAGCCAATGCCGAAGTGATTGCTCGCTATCAGGGTGGTGACAATGCCGGCCACACTATCGTGATTGACGGCAAGAAGTACAAGCTGCACCTGATTCCGTCAGGAATTTTCTTCCCAGAAAAAATTTCTGTCATTGGAAATGGAATGGTGGTCAATCCCAAATCTCTGGTCAAAGAATTGAACTACCTGCATGAAGAGGGTGTGACGACAGATAATCTTCGTATCTCCGATCGAGCGCATGTCATCCTGCCTTACCATATCGAGCTGGATCGTCTGCAGGAAGAAGCAAAAGGTGATAATAAAATCGGAACGACAATCAAGGGAATCGGCCCTGCCTATATGGACAAGGCTGCTCGTGTCGGTATCCGCATCGCTGACCTTTTGGATAAAGATATTTTCAGAGAGCGCTTGGAGCGGAATTTAGCTGAGAAAAACCGCCTCTTTGAGAAGTTGTACGATAGTACAGCAATCAGCTTTGATGATATTTTTGAAGAATACTATGAATATGGTCAGCAAATCAAGCAGTATGTAACCGATACCTCTGTTATCCTCAACGATGCGCTGGATCAAGGGAAACGAGTGCTCTTTGAAGGAGCTCAAGGGGTCATGCTGGATATTGATCAAGGTACTTATCCCTTTGTAACTTCTTCTAATCCAGTTGCAGGGGGAGTCACCATCGGTTCCGGTGTTGGTCCGAGCAAAATTGACAAGGTAGTCGGTGTCTGCAAGGCCTACACCAGTCGGGTCGGAGATGGACCATTCCCAACAGAGCTTTTCGATGAAGTTGGTGACCGCATTCGTGATATCGGCCACGAATATGGTACCACCACCGGTCGTCCGCGTCGGGTAGGCTGGTTTGACTCTGTTGTCATGCGCCATAGCCGCCGTGTATCAGGGATTACCAATCTTTCGCTTAACTCCATCGATGTTTTGAGCGGTCTGGATACAGTCAAAATCTGTGTAGCCTATGACTTGGATGGGCAGCGAATTGACCATTACCCAGCTAGTCTGGAACAGCTCAAGCGCTGCAAGCCGATTTATGAAGAGCTGCCAGGCTGGTCAGAGGACATCATCGGTGTCCGCAGTCTGGAAGACTTGCCAGAAAATGCCCGCAACTATGTTCGCCGAGTGAGTGAGTTGGTTGGTGTCCGTATTTCTACCTTCTCAGTCGGTCCTGGCCGCGAGCAGACCAATATCTTGGAAAGCGTCTGGTCTAATTTATAAAAAAGTCAGCACAAGGAAATTGCTTCTTGTGCTTTTTTGCAAGAAAATTTCATCTTAAGATTCATTTAAGATATATATTATACTAACAGCGTAAACAAAGACCTCCTAACTTTGTTTAAAAATCCTAAACTTTTTTCATAATAATCTCCTGAAAGTCACCCCAGTGGTGGCTTTTGCTTTTTCTTAGAAGTGCGGCAGACTTGTGGTATAATGAGATAGACGACTAGAGATTTAGAAAGATAATGATGAATTATACGATTGAAGAAAAAGAAGAATTTATGCGGGAAGCTTTAAAGGAGGCGGAGATTGCTCTGGCTCATGATGAAATTCCCATCGGCTGTGTCTTGGTTAAAGAAGGTAAGATTATCGGCCGCGGTCACAATGCACGTGAGGAGCTGCAACGGGCTGTTATGCATGCGGAAATAATGGCTATCGAAGAGGCGAATCGGCATGAAAATAGCTGGCGCTTGCTGGATACAACGCTTTTTGTAACCATTGAGCCCTGTGTCATGTGCAGTGGAGCAATCGGTCTAGCGCGCATTCCTCACGTTGTCTATGGAGCAGCAAATCAAAAGTTTGGAGCAGCTGGAAGCCTTTACGATATTTTGACAGATGAGCGACTTAACCACCGTGTAGAGGTGGAGACAGGTGTCCTCCAAGAAGAGTGTGCTCAAATCATGCAAGATTTTTTTAGAAATCGTCGCCAAAAGTAAAAAAATGTGATATACTATTCATGGAGCAACAGTTTTGCGTGAAGCGGGTCAGGGGAGGAATCCAGCAGCCCTAAGCGATGTAAGCTGTGTGCTCTTTTTCTATGCCTCTTAACGAATCAACTCCGAAGGAGGAAGATGAGTTTAGAGACATTGACGCAGTTTGAGCAAAGCGAGAACTAGGTTCCAATGTTGAATGAATCAAGCCTGAAAGGCGCAGATGAATCTTAGAGCAATGGATGCAGTTTTTCCCATAAGGGAAAAATCTGTAAACCGGATAGAGTCTTTTAGTGAATTAAGTCCAAAGGACACAAAAGAACTTAGGTACATTGATGCAGTTTAAGCAAAGCTAGAACTAGGTTCCAATATTTAATGAGTCAAGCCTAAAAGGCGCAGATGAATATTGGAGCAGTGAATCTAGTTTGAACGGACCTGAAATGAATTCAGCTGACATTCAATCTTAAGAAGTATATTGGCTTTCTTGTCAATCAAAATTATTCTTCTCAATAGGGTTAAAATTTGCTGACTTACGCAAACGATTGCTTTCAGATGGTTTCTAGCTTTAGCCTATTTATAAAAAAATAAATTGGAAGCGTTTTAAAACAATAAATTACTTGCTAAATAACTATGAAAGCGATATGATAGAGTGGAATAAAAAATGGAGGAATATCATGTCACATATTAAATTTGATTATTCAAAAGTTTTAGATAAATTTGTTGCCCCACATGAAGTGGAGTACATGCAATCACAAGTAACAGCAGCGGATGAATTGATTCGTAAAGGAACTGGTGCTGGAAGCGACTTTTTAGGTTGGTTGGACCTTCCTGAAAATTACGACCGTGAAGAATTCGACCGCATCTTGAAGGCTGCTGAGCAAATCAAATCAGACAGTGATGTCTTGGTTGTTATCGGTATCGGTGGCTCTTACCTTGGTGCCAAAGCGGCTATCGACTTCTTGAACCACCACTTTGCAAACTTGCAAACAAAAGAAGAGCGCAAAGCGCCACAAATCCTTTACGCTGGAAACTCAATTTCATCTACTTATCTTGCTGACCTGGTAGAGTATGTAGCAGACAAAGATTTCTCAGTAAACGTGATTTCTAAATCAGGTACAACAACTGAACCAGCTATCGCTTTCCGTGTCTTCAAAGAACTCTTGGTTAAGAAATACGGTCAAGAAGAAGCCAACAAACGTATCTATGCAACAACTGACCGCCAAAAAGGTGCCGTTAAAGTTGAAGCAGATGCCAACGGTTGGGAAACATTTGTGGTTCCAGATGATATCGGTGGACGTTTTTCAGTCTTGACCGCAGTTGGTTTGCTTCCAATCGCTGCATCAGGAGCTGACATCAAAGCCCTTATGGAAGGTGCCAACGCAGCTCGTAAAGACTACACTTCAGACAAAATTTCTGAAAACGAAGCTTACCAATACGCAGCGGTTCGTAACATCCTTTACCGCAAAGGTTATGCTACTGAAATCTTGGTAAACTACGAGCCATCACTTCAATACTTCTCAGAATGGTGGAAACAATTGGCTGGTGAATCAGAAGGGAAAGACCAAAAAGGGATCTACCCAACTTCAGCTAACTTCTCAACTGATTTGCACTCATTGGGTCAATTTATCCAAGAAGGAACTCGTATCATGTTTGAAACAGTTGTCCGTGTTGACAAACCTCGTAAGAACGTGATTATCCCTAGCTTGGAAGAAGACCTTGACGGACTTGGTTACCTTCAAGGAAAAGACGTTGACTTTGTAAACAAAAAAGCGACTGACGGTGTTCTTCTTGCCCACACAGACGGTGATGTACCAAACATGTACGTGACTCTTCCAGAGCAAGATGCCTTCACTCTTGGCTACACCATCTACTTCTTCGAATTGGCCATCGCCCTTTCAGGTTACTTGAATGCCATCAACCCATTTGACCAACCAGGTGTTGAAGCATACAAGCGCAATATGTTTGCCCTTCTTGGTAAACCAGGATTTGAAGAGCTGAGCAAAGAATTGAATGCACGTTTGTAATACGAAACGCAGCCTCCCTTTGGGAGGTTTTTTGATTGGAAGAATAATTTATGTTATAATATTGTAAAATTTGTCATTATTTTTCAATGTTTTCGCAATATGACAAATCAATAAAATTTATAAGGAGAAAACCATGTCAGATAAAGATGGACAAGGTCAAGTGCAAGGGGCTTGGCAAGAAAATCAACCTAGCCAGCCAATGCAAGGGAATTTCCAGCAGATTCAGCCGCAAGGATTACCTGATAAGAAGGGCAATATCGGAAAAGTCATAGGACTTTCAATTTTTGCTCTCATAATTGGTCTTTTGATTGGTAGCGGTTCAGTTTATTTTATCGGCAAGCAGGCGCAGACAAATAAGGATATGCAAAGGATTAAACGCTTAAGTAAGGCTCAGGAGGAAGCCAAAGAAAATGGCGACAGCTTTACTACAGACGGGCAGTCGGTTCAGTTTAATTGGACTTTGAAAGACTTGGGACGGTTGAGCTATACAAATGATGAAGGATTAGGTCTGACGGCTGATCAAATCGTTGAAACTTATGGCTTGGCTAGTTCAGCAGAATATGATCGCAATCGTCTGACACTCCGATGGGGCCCTTCTGTCAGGGACAAGGAGCAAAATATTTCTTTTCAATTTGATAAAGTTGACCAGAACTACTATCTGAGGCAAGTGGTAGTTGGAGATTCTTTTAAAGAATATAGAAAAGGGAAGGAAACGACAGATTGGAGCGTATTATCTCCCAAAGACCTTGAACGTTTGAAAGAAGGAGACAAGGAAACGGGTGAAGGAGGAACAGCTTTATCAGAGGTCCTGAAGAAGCATCCTGTGCCGTCAGAAATTGTCATCACAACCGAACGTGACGTGGATAATAAGATTATCTCCAACCGTCTGATTGCTGAGGTGACTTATAAAACAGAAGATAGTTATAAATATCTTCTGTTTGTAGGCCAGCCAGATGGAAATTTCTTATATATAAAGTCAGAGGAAATGTAAGTTTTTAGTTATTTAGTTTATCTTTTGTGACTGACTGCTTTCAAAGCATTTCGTTATTAAAAGAGAACTGATAAGATTATTGGAAATAAACAAGAAAGAGGAAAGAAGATTGACAGAACAGCAAACACAGCATTCTTTTGAGCCTTCAAGGAATGCTCAGTCGCAAGAGAAATTCCCGCATCATTTTCAACCTCAGCAAGGCCATGTTTCAAGTCCGCAGGGACCAACTCCGCCTTTGACCAAGAATAGATCCTGGAGAGGAATCCTGATAGGCGGAGCCTTGCTCTCTCTTGGTCTTGGACTAATCGGAGGGGGAATCTGGGGATATAGAATGGGAGTAGCGGATGTCATCAAAGGAGAATATCCTGTGCTTCATCCTTTGGCAGATGCTAGGGAATCAAAGAGAGATCAATCAGATCAGTACATTGACCCTGATACTACTGAGTTCAAGTGGGACATTGATAGTTTGTCAGAGTTACGGTTCAATACTATTCAGACAGATACGAATGGTACTTCTGTGGAAGATATTCTAGATAAATATGGCAAGGCTTTAAAAGAAGAAATCTCTCGTGACAGCCTTGATTTAGAGTGGGGAACGCTTCAAGATTCTGATGATGAGGAGGACTGGTCAATTTATTATACAGATCAAACTGCTTCTCTGGATTTTGAGAAGAAAAAAGATGGTTTCTATCTGAATAGCCTTCATATCTATAATATTCGCTTTGAAGGAAGCAAACATAATGCTGAGGACGAAGCGATGGCGGCTGATTACTTTGAAAAATTGAAAAAAGGCGATGCAAAGACTGGTAAGGATGGCATTTCCTATAAGGAAGTTTTTAAGGAATATGGCAGTCCGCGAAGTATCTCTATTCGTGTAGATGAAGATTTCAATGAGGATACTAGTCAAACCATTATGGAGGCGGCTTATGACGCTCCTAATGATGGAACTTATAGGTTGTTATTCGTTCAGCAGGAGGACGGAAACTATCTTTTGTCCACTACTGCCAATAAATAAAACAGAACTCAAATAATAAAAGGAGAAACGATGTCAGAACAAAATAAACCGCAGGAACAATCTTTAGAAGGATTGGCTCCGTACCCGCAGCAAGTCCAGTCATCAGACTCAGGACAATTTGTAGCTAACTCAACAGAGGGGCAGCCTCTCCCAGTAGAAGGGGGCAGTCCTGAAATGCCGAATCCTAATCAAGATTTTGGCGTTCAGCAACCCATTTTTGATGCTCCTCAGCAACAGATGCCTCAGCAGGATAATTGGGGAAATCCCGCTTTTCAAGAAGCAATTCCTCAGGGATTTAATCCAGCTGGTCAGAACTTTGCCGGACCACAGCAAGCTGCAAACTTCGCTGCCCAGCCAAGTCCAGAGCCAAAGAAAAATAGTACGGGCAAGCTGATAGGATTTTTAGGAATAGGTCTGGCAGCAGGACTATTGCTAGGGGGTCTTGGCGGCTATTTCCTAAATGATTTTATGGGTGGGGGAAGTGTGCCAAGTCTGTCTCGAAAGGGACATCAAAGCGATGTTGCTTCTTTTGTGGCTCCGTCAAAAGAGGATGTATATGAGTGGGAAGTGAAAGACCTTGAAAAGCTGAGCATTGTTAGTGCGGATGATGAAGGATTGACCCCTGAACAAGTAGTCAAAGATTTTGGCTTGGCCAGCAGTGTGACGTTTCAAGAAGAAGGGCTCTCATTGTCTTGGTTGCCTGACTCTAGTTATACCACTCTGACCTTTATGAAACACGAGGATGGCAGCTACCATCTTCAGGGTATGAGTATTATGCCCGGTAGTGACGACTATGATAAAAAGGTATCTGGCCAGATTACAGAGAGCTTAAAGACGGGTGATGCGGAAACAGGCGAGGGCGGTTCTTCCTTTAAAGAAGTAATCAAGGAATACCCAGAATATCAACATATCTCAGTTTATGGGGATGGTGAATCAGAGCCGAAGATGCTTGTAAACTATGAAACCTCTTCAAATAAGGAGATAACTTTGACTTTTATCCGTCAGGAAAACGGACAGTATCTATTGAGTAATCTTTCTAAATAGAATAAATGAATAGGAGTTCTTGTCTCATAAGCTGGAAGCTCTGAACGGTACGCAAAAGATCAAAATGACCATTGACGCCAACACTGGAAACATTTTGAACGAAAGAATTAAATAATATCGTTGGTATATAAGTTTGGAATTGCTTTGTTAGGCACGGACGAGAGTTCGTGTCTTTTTACAATCTGTATCTCATGTAGAGAGTCTTATAGGAGTTTTGCAATCCCCTTTTTTGTGTTATAATATTGTCTAATCAAGCTTCTTGGTTTACATCAATTGTTCTTCAAGTTGTTGGAGATTGAGGAGATAAACAAACTAAAAGGCTAAATCATTCACGAATCGAGGGAAAAATCATGTCTGCTACTAAAATGAACGCTCAAGAAATTATCAAATTTATCGCTGATGCCAAGAAAAAAACTCCGGTCAAGGTGACCTTTGATGGAGAATTGCACGGATCGATTCCTTGGTCTGTTGTGAAGTTAGGCAATGTTCTTTTTGGGGATTGGGAAGAAATCAAGCCACTCCTAGTGAACTTAGAGGAGAATAAGACCTATGTCGTAGAGCAGGATGCCCGCAACTCAGCGGTGCCGCTTTTGGACAAGCGCGATATCAATGCCCGTATTGAGCCGGGCGCTATTATCCGTGACCAAGTTGAAATTGGCGACAATGCTGTCATCATGATGGGGGCGGTCATCAATATCGGTGCAGAAATTGGTGCTGGGACCATGATTGATATGGGTGCTATTCTAGGTGGCCGAGCGATTGTCGGCAAAAACAGTCATGTCGGTGCTGGTGCGGTTCTGGCGGGAGTCATTGAGCCTGCTAGTGCTGAGCCAGTTCGGGTTGGAGACAATGTGCTGATTGGTGCCAATGCGGTTGTGATTGAAGGTGTACAAATTGGCAGTGGTTCCGTTGTTGCGGCTGGTGCGATTGTGACCCAGGATGTTCCGGAAAATGTAGTGGTTGCTGGTGTTCCGGCACGAGTTATCAAGACCATTGACGAAAAGACCCAGCAGAAGACAGCTCTGGAAGACGCCCTGCGTACTCTTTAAAAATAGCATAAATTTGAATTGATTGGGTGTGGCCCAACACTTTGACTGGTCTGACAAGATTTTAAAGGAAAGAAAAATGCTTGATTATCTGAACATTCGCCGTGATTTACACCAGATACCAGAAATCGGTCTGGAAGAATACAAGACTCATGCCTACCTGATGCAGGTCATTGATGGACTGACAGCTGGCCTAGACTTTGTGGAAATCCGAACTTGGCGGACTGGTATTTTGGTCTTTATCAAGGGAAGTTCACCAGATAAGACGATTGGCTGGCGGACAGATATTGATGGTTTGCCGATTGTGGAGGATACAGGACTGGACTTTGCCAGTACTCATGAAGGTCGCATGCATGCCTGCGGACATGATATGCACATGACGGTGGCTCTAGGTCTGCTGGAACAAGCTGTGAGCGCTCAGCCTACCCACAATCTGCTCTTTCTCTTTCAGCCTGCTGAGGAAAATGAAGCTGGCGGTATGCTCATGTACGAAGACGGTGCCTTTGGCGACTGGCTGCCAGATGAGTTTTACGGTCTCCATGTGCGACCAGACCTCAAGGTCGGCGATATTGCCACTAATAGAGGAACGCTCTTTGCTGGCACCTGTGAAGTCAAGCTGACTTTTAAGGGTAAGGGGGGCCATGCGGCCTTTCCTCATGAAGCCAATGATGCTTTGGTGGCGGCTAGCTACTTTATCACCCAGGTGCAGACCATTGTCAGTCGCAATGTCGATCCTATCGAGGGGGCGGTTGTAACCTTTGGTTCGCTCCATGCTGGCACGACCAACAATGTCATCGCAGAAACGGCCTTTTTGCATGGCACCATTCGGACTCTGACTCAGGAGATGAATCTCTTGACTCAGAAGCGCTTACGGGAAATAGCAGAGGGCATAGCCCAAAGTTTCGGTCTGGAATTGGACTTGGAGCTTAAACAAGGTGGCTACCTACCTGTAGAAAATCATCCTGACCTAGCAGACGAATTGATGGACTTTTTCCAGAAGGAAGAAGGAGTGCAGTTGATTGATATTGCGCCGGCTATGACAGGTGAGGACTTCGGCTATCTGCTCAGTAAGGTCAAGGGTGTCATGTTCTGGCTGGGAGTGGACAGTCCCTATGCCCTCCATCATCCCAAGATGGCACCGGATGAGGCCGCACTGCCCTTTGCTATTGAAAAAATTGGGAAATTCCTAGATTATAAAATCAACGAAAGATAAGGAAAAGGTGGACGAGCTGCATGAAAAAAGAGCTGAGACAAACTGTGCTGAACCAGATGAAGAAACTGACAGGAAAAGAAAAAGAGCAGGCAGATAACTGGCTGACCCAGCACTTGCTCAGTTCAGCAGCTTATCAAAACGCTCAGGTTATCGCTACCTATCTTTCTATGCCGCATGAAGTCTCAACTGCATCCTTTATCAAGCAGGCTCAGTTGGACGGCAAGCGGGTTTTAGTGCCCAAAACCTATGGCCAGGGTCGGATGATATTTGTGGATTATGATGAAAGTTGCCTGCAAAAAAGCTCTTTTGGTCTTATGGAGCCGATAAGTGAAGAGGCTGTGGACAAGACAGAAATTGATCTGATTCATGTGCCGGGTGTGGTTTTCAATTCTCAAGGCTTTCGGATCGGTTACGGCGGTGGCTACTATGACCGCTATCTGGCTGATTTTGCAGGAGCATCCATCAGCAGCATCTATAGTTTTCAACAGTCTGATTTTGAGCCTGATTATCACGATATAGCAGTAAAGGAAGTACTGATTTATGAACTACATCTACGATAAAAAATATCCTGTGACCAGTGTTTTGTTAATTCTAACAACACTTGTCTTTGTGGGGATGCTGATTTTACGTGGCTTTTCTTATGCTGAAGCACAAACGGTCTTTGAATTTGGAGCAGTGTATTCTCCAACTATTATCATGAATCCCATTCAGATATGGCGCCTCTTTTCTGCTATCTTTGTGCATATTGGCTTGGAGCACTTTGTGGTAAATGTTATTACTCTTTATTTTATTGGACGGCAGGCAGAAGATATTTTTGGCTCACGAAATTTCTTTCTGCTCTATATGATGTCTGGCCTAATGGGAAATATCTTTGTCTTCTTTTTCAGTCCAGATGCTCTATCAGCAGGAGCTTCAACCGCCTTGTTTGGACTTTTTGCCTCTATCGTGACCCTGCACTATGTCGTTCGCGACAGCTACATTCAGCAGCTGGGGCAGTCTTATATGACCTTGATTGTGGTCAATATCATCTTTAGTTTCATGCCTAGTATCAGTTTGGCGGGGCATTTGGGCGGTTTGATTGGTGGCATACTCTGTGCGGTCATTCTCCCTATCAAAAGCTCAAGCAATGCTTTTAAACCTGCTCAGCGCTGGCTAGTCTTGTTGGGCTATCTAGCCTTGGCTGCCCTTCTAATTTTTCTAGGCTTTCATCATTCCTTGATTTAACAAGTGTGTATAAATAACTAACGATATATAAAAAAGAGGTTAAAAACCTCTTTTTTATAGCTGAAATTTTATTTTCAACGTTAGTTGTTTGAATCAATTATTTTTTACTTTGTTTTTTCTCTAATGTATGACCCAAGTCAATGATATACTGCTTCAAGGAGTCTTTGACCTGCGGATGCTTGAGGGCGTAGTCGATAGAAGTCTTCATAAAGCCGAACTTGTCACCGACATCATAGCGATCGCCCTTGAATTCGCGAGCGAACACGCGCTGCGTCTTGTTAAGAGTATCAATCGCATCGGTCAGCTGAATCTCATTTCCAGCACCTGGCGCTTGTTTTTCCAAGATTTCAAAAATTTCTGGTGTCAGCAAGTAGCGGCCGATAATAGCCAAATCACTCGGTGCATCCTCAGGTTTTGGTTTTTCGACGAAGGTTTCCACGCTGTAGAGACCTTTGACACCTTCGCCTTGAGGGGCAATCACACCATAAGAGGAAACTTCATCATGAGGGACCTGCATGACAGCGATGGTAGAAGCGTGAGTAGCCTCGTAATCATCAATCAATTGCTTGGTCAGCGGCACAGCCTTATCATTGGTGATGTCCATGAGATCATCGCCCAGCATGACAACGAAAGGCTCGTTTCCTACGAAAGCCTTAGCTTGAAGGACAGCATCTCCCAGTCCGCGCGGATGGCTCTGACGGATGAAATGCAGACCGATACCAGTGGTTTCATCGACCAATTTGAGCAAATCGTCTTTACCCTTTTCTTTGAGATTGTATTCTAATTCAAAGTTTGAGTCAAAGTGGTCTTCGATGGAGCGTTTTGATTTACCTGTGACAACTAGAATATCTTCAATTCCAGATTTGAGAGCTTCCTCAACGATAAACTGGATGGTTGGCTTGTCAACGATTGGCAACATTTCTTTGGCTAGAGCTTTAGTAGCTGGCAGGAAGCGGGTTCCGAGACCAGCTGCAGGGATGACGGCTTTCTTAACTTTTGACATAATTATTTCCTTTCTATTAGAACGAAGTCCATTCGTTCTCAGCCTTGAATTCATTGTTCATGATTTCATAAATGGCTTCTTTGATATTACAGTTTTGATAAATAACCTTATAAATAGCCTGGGTAATCGGCATATAAACATCCAGCTCCTGGGCCAGTTCATAGGCAGCCTTGGTGGTGGAAATCCCTTCGATAACCATGCCCATATTGGCTTCAATATCAGCTAATTTCTCGCCGCGTCCTAGAGCATTGCCGGCCCGCCAGTTGCGGGAGTGGACAGAGGTCCCTGTGACAATCAGGTCACCGACACCAGATAGACCGCTGTAGGTTAGAGGGTTGGCTCCTAACTTGACACCTAGACGCGTGATTTCGGCCAGACCGCGTGTGATAATAGCTGCCTTGGCGTTATCACCATAGCCTAGTCCATGGAGAGCACCAGCTCCAACTGCGATGATGTTTTTCAGAGCGCCTGCAGTCTCCACTCCGATGACGTCGGTATTAGTGTAGAGGCGGAAGTAGTGATTGCTGAAGAGCTCTTGCACATATTTAGCTGTTTCCAGGTCCTTAGAAGCAGCAGTAATTAGGGTAATATCGCGTACAATGGTTTCCTCAGCATGGCTGGGACCTGAGACGACGACAATCTCGCTGCGTAGCTCTGCAGGGATTTCTTCTTCCAGGATAGTTGAAATCCTTTCGTGGGTATTGGGCTCCAGTCCCTTGGAGGCGTGCATGATTTTTACCTTGTGGTCCAGAGCTTGAGCTACTTGTTTGGCTACCAGACGGGTTACCTTGGTCGGCACGACAAAAAGCACGGCATCCGCATCTTTTAAAGCTTCTTCTAGGTCATGATAAGCCTTGATCTTTTCATCCAGTACAATATCTTTGAAATAGCGTTTATTGGTGTGTTCGTCGTTGATTTCGTTGATTTGCTCAGCGATATTTCCCCAAATACGAACCTCATGTCCGTTGTCATTTAACACTTGTGATAAGGCCGTTCCCCAAGAACCAGGACCAATCACAGCAACTCGTTGTTTATCCATATCTTCTCCTTATGATGAAATTCCGAGTCTGAATTTAAATCGGTTTTAGAGTCTATATCTCATTTTACCATATAATATAAGAAATTTCTTGCTTGACATTGTTTTTATGTGTGATATAGTAAGGAAACTAAGTCAAATAAGAAAAAAGTAGGAGGAAGCATGTTTTTTAAAAGTCTATTACGGTATAAATGGTATGCCCTGAGTTCGCTTTTGATGACCTCGCTGATGATTGCCAGCTCTCTTTTACTGCCCTGGTTTTTAAAGCACATCTTAGATGCTCTGCAGGAGCAAAATAGCCAGACCATCTACAGTATGGGCGGCTGGCTAATTGGCATCGGTTTTGTCGGACTGGCGGCAGGAGGGATTAATGTGACCTTGGCGGCTTATATTGCCCAAGCTGTCTCATCAGATCTCCGCGAGGAGACTTTCCGCAAGATTCAGACCTTTTCTTATGCTAATATCGAGGAATTCAACGCTGGTAATCTAGTCGTGCGGATGACGAATGACATCAATCAGATTCAAAATGTAACTATGATGCTCTTTCAAATTCTTCTTCGACTGCCCATTCTTTTTATCGGATCAGTTATCTTGGCCATTGTGACCATGCCCTCTCTCTGGTGGATTATCTTCTTGCTGATTGTGCTCATAGCTGGTCTAACGGCTGTCATGATGGGGATGATGGGGCCTCGTTTTAAGAAATTCCAGACTCTTTTGGATAAGATTAATGCCATTGCTAAGGAAAATCTTCGTGGTGTGCGAGTGGTCAAGTCCTTCGTTCGGGAGGAAGACCAGTTTCATAAGTTCAGTCAGGTGTCTGATGAACTTTTGTCAGAGAATCTCTATATTGGCTACGCTTTTTCAATCATTGAGCCAATGATGATGTTGGTCGGCTACAGCTCTGTTTACTTGGCTATCTGGACTCTATCTGGCATGATTCAGGCGGAGCCAGGACTGGTCAGCTCCATCGCTTCTTTTATCGGTTACCTGAGCCAGATTATTTTCACTATCATTATGGTTGGCTTCTTGGGAAATGGTGTGACGAGGGGGATCATTTCTATCCGTCGGATCAAGGAAGTATTGGCAACGGAGCCAGCTATGGCTTTCCCAGACTCGCCTGATGAAGAACTAGAAGGTAGCCTCAGCTTTGAGCATGTGACTTTTTCCTATCCCAACGATGACGAGCCAATGCTAAAGGATATCAGCTTTGAGGTTGAGCCGGGGCAAATGATTGGCGTTGTTGGTGCGACGGGGGCGGGTAAGTCTACCTTGGCCCAGCTGATTCCCCGTCTTTTTGATCCGCAGGAAGGTTCTGTCAAGATTGGTGGCCGGGATCTGCGAGAGCTTAGCCAGGGAACTCTTCGAAAAAATGTTTCCATCGTGCTGCAGCGGGCGATTCTATTTAGCGGAACCATTGCGGACAATCTCCGTCAGGGTAAGCTCAACGCTTCGCTGCCTGAGATGGAGCGGGCGGCTCGTATTGCCCAAGCTAGTGAATTTATCAGCCGTATGGAAGAGAGTTTTGACAGTGCAGTGGAGGAGCGTGGCAGCAACTTCTCTGGCGGTCAGAAGCAGCGGATGTCCATTGCTCGAGGTGTTGTCAACAATCCCAATATTTTGATTTTAGATGATTCGACCTCGGCCTTGGATGCCAAGTCAGAAAAGCTGGTTCAAGAAGCCTTGAATAAAGAGCTGCAAGGAACGACAACGATTATCATTGCTCAAAAGATTAGCTCTGTTGTACATGCAGATAAGATTCTGGTCTTGGATCAGGGTCGGCTGATTGGCCAAGGGACGCATGCGGAATTGGTCGCCACTAACGATGTCTACCGTGAAATTTACGAAACTCAGAAAGGAAAGGAGGACTAAGATGCGGACGATTGCATTTTTCTGGCAATATTTTAAGCGTTACAAATTATCCTTTGTCGTTGTCCTTTTGATGATGATAACAGCGACTGTTTTTCAGGTCCTTTTTCCGGTTTATGTCGGTCAGGCTGTTCAGCATTTGGTTGAGTTGGGACGGGCTTTTGCGGAGAAGGGTGAGACTGATCAGATTCTGTCGACTTTTGGCAGCGTCATGGGCAGTGTATTGGTGTCCTTTGTCTGCCTGTCTGTTTCTAGCTTGATTTACATGCTTTTGATGACCCGAGTTATTGCCCATTCGACCAATGAGATGCGCAAGGGCCTGTTTGGCAAGCTGTCCAAGATGACTGTCGCTTTCTTTGACCGCCATCAGGACGGCGACATTTTATCGCGCTTTACCAGTGACTTGGACAATATCCTGCAAGCTCTAAACGAGAGTATGATCCAGGTTATGAGCAATGCCTTGCTTTATCTGGGTCTCGTGATTATCATGTTTGTTCAAAATGCTAGATTGGCCTGGATAACGGTAGCTAGCACGCCGGTTGCTTTTCTTCTTCTAGTGGTCATTGTTAGGCTGGCTCGGAAATACACCAATCTTCAGCAAAAAGAAGTCGGCCGCCTCAATGCTTATATGGACGAGACCATTTCCGGTCAGAAAGCCGTTATCGTTCAGGGAATGCAGGAGGAGGTCATCAAAGGTTTCATTGAGCAGAATGACCGAGTACGCTCAGCAACCTTTAAAGGCCGGACCTTTTCAGGCCTTCTCTTCCCTATCATGAACGGGATGAATTTGATTAATACAGCAATCGTTATTTTTGTTGGTTCGGCTGTCTTACTGAGCGACCCTAATGTTGAAACGGCTGTTGCAGTTGGCCTGATTACTACTTTTACTCAGTTTTCCCAGCAATATTATCAGCCCATCATCCAGATTGCAGCCAGCTGGGGCAGTTTGCAGTTGGCCCTTACAGGGGCTGACCGGATTCAGGAGATGTTTGATGCACCAGAGGAAGTCCGACCAGAGAATGCACCTGTTTTCACAGAGCTTACAGACTCCGTGGAGATCAAGCATGTGGACTTTTCTTATGTGGAAGGCAAGCCTATTCTCAAAGACGTATCTATTTTAGCCCCTAAGGGCAAGATGACGGCTGTTGTTGGCCCTACTGGTTCAGGTAAGACGACCATTATGAACCTGCTCAATCGCTTTTACGATGTGGATAGTGGCAGTATTGAGTTTGACGGTCGCGACATTCGAGATTATGACTTGGACAGTCTGCGGAGCCATGTGGGGATTGTTCTGCAGGAATCGGTGCTCTTTAGTGGCACGATTCGGGACAATATCCGCTTCGGTGTGCCGGATGCTAGTCAGGAGATGGTCGAAACGGCTGCGCGTGCGACTCATATTCATGACTATATCGAAAGTCTGCCAGACAAATATGATACCTTGGTGGATGATGATCAGAATATCTTTTCAACTGGGCAGAAACAGTTGATTTCCATTGCTAGAACTTTGCTGACGGACCCGCAAGTCTTGATTTTGGACGAGGCGACGTCTAATGTCGATACGGTAACAGAGAGCAAGATTCAGCAGGCTATGGAAGCTATTGTAGCTGGTCGAACTAGCTTTGTCATTGCCCATCGCCTCAAGACAATCCTCAATGCTGACCAGATTATTGTCCTCAAAGATGGAGAGGTCATTGAACAGGGCGATCATCACCAGCTCCTCAAACTCGGCGGTTTCTACTCAGAACTTTATCATAACCAGTTTGTGTTTGAGTAGATGGTTTGTTTTGCAGCTGGATAATCAACCAGGCTTTTAAAATATTAGATAGAAAAGTTAAAAAATCCAGCAGGTTTCTGTTCCTGCTGGATTTTTAATTAACATCAAAGTAGTGATTATTTCACATGTTTAGCTAGATCCTCTTGGGCCTTTTTATTGGATTCCTCTTTTTCTTTTTTCCACTTTTCTTGGGCCTTTTGATAGTCTTTAGTCGCGACAATCTCATCACTGATTTCCACGTATTTATGATAGTTGGCGTCTTTTGTACCTGTCTGAGCATAAGAGTTGGTAAATGGCACAATCCGAGAAATGAACGGTGCTGCTCCTCTGCTGCTCATAGTTGGCACAACGAGGGCGCTATCTGTCAGCCATGCTTGAGCTGCAGCATATTTTTCATAGCGCTTGTCAACATCTTGTGTTTCGTTTCCGGCCTCTTCGATCAGCTTGCTGTACTCATCTAGTCCTACAGCTTTAGCAGCAGCATTGTCTTTGTCTTCAAATCCAAGGTAGGTTCTGGTCTGAGTGCTGTTACCTGGCACTAAAATGTCCAGGTAAGTAGAAGGATCTTGGTAGTCTGGATCCCAGGCAACGAGACCGTTGATATCCCAGTCTTCCTGGCTAGCAGCTTCAGCATTGAAGGTGATGTTCAGTGCTTCGTCCTCAGCTAGCATCTGTAGGTCTACAGAGACATTGTCCTTTCCTAAAGCCTCTTCTAATGATTGTTTCAGAGATTGCATACGGTTGACGAAGTTAGTAGAATTCTGAGCGACAGGAACGTCTAGATGAATTGGGAATTGTACGCCTTCATTTGCAAGAGCCTGCTTGGCTTTGGCAAATTCCGCCTTGGCTTTGTCAGTATTGTGGAGACCGTCTTGACCGTCATCTAGCTTGATACCTTTCCACTCGTCACCATAGGAAGCCAGTGATTCTTCGACCAGAGTGCCAAATTCCTTGCCATCGGCTTGTACGAAAGTTGGCGGAACAAAGAGATTACGGACAGCTGGCTTAGCTGCATCTTCTCCGTTGACCTGAGCCGAATAGCTTTCGCGGTTAAGGGCAAAGGCTAGAGCTTGGCGGAAGTCTTTGTTCAGCAGAGCTTTTTTGGTAGCTTCTTTTTGTTCATCGCTGGTTTTAGAAGTGTGGTTATAACTTTGACGGTCAATGTTAAAGCTGATTAGACCGACACCCGCTCCTGCTTCTGTCATGAAGATATTATCTTTGTATTTCTCAGCGATTGAGGAATAACTGGAAGTGGCTGGGTAGAGTCTTGCCAAACTGTAGCCGCCATCTCCGAAGGTCCGCGCTAATGAATCTTGATCAGAACCATCGTAGTAAGACAGTTTGACACCATCAATCTTGACCTTGTCCTTATCCCAGTAGTTAGGGTTCTTCTCAAATTCGACAGAGGATTTAGAAGTAATGGATTTCATGATAAATGGACCGTTATACAGAATGGAATCGGCTTTGGTTGCCTGACCGAATTCCTTGCCTTGCTTTTCTAGGAAGGCCTCGTTGACCGGCATCATAACACCTGATGTTGTTTTAGAGTTCCAGTAGGTTTCAGGCTTGTTGAGTGTATATTGAACCGTATGATCGTCCAGTGCCTTAACTCCAACAGCTGAAAAATCTTTGTTGGTACCAGCTGCATATTCACTCAGCCCCTTGATAGAATCTTGGATAAGAGGGAGAGCGTCTGATTTGATATCAGCAGCATGTTTGATACCTGCCACAAAGTCCTGAGCCGTGACATCTGCGTATTCTTCGCCATCAGCGGTATACCACTTGGCATCTTTGCGCAGCTTATAGGTATAGACGAGACCATCTGGAGAGACTGTCCAATCTTCTGCGATAGACGGAGCTAAGTTTCCATATTTATCATTTTCCAGCAAGCCATCTACACCATTTGTAGTCAGCTCGTGGGTAGACCCCTTTGCCGACTGGATGTAGTCCAAAGTCGTTGGATCAGACGTAAAGACATAGCTGTAGATTTTTTTACTGGATTGGGAACTTCCGCCTCCAGAGCAAGCTGTAAGTAAGCCGACAGAGAGCAGAGTGAGCCCTGCGGCAAGAAGAATATTTGATTTTCTCATAGGGACCTCCAAGTCATGAGTTTTTACACTGCTTATTATAACAAATTTCTGTCAAAAGTAAATAATTTTCTGACAATTCTGAAATGCTTTTCTAAATTTTAAAAAAGAGATTTGTAGTGTTGCATATTCTGATAAAAAATTTTTATAACCAGCTTTAAAAAAATCTATTGGACGGCTTCGCAGAGGAGTGGTAAGATATACTATATCAAAATAAGGGGGAATCACGGTATGTGCAGAACAATTGTTGGAATTTCAGCCAATCTTTGTCCAGTTGATGAAGCTGGAAAAAATATTCACACCTCTGTTTCACGCAAGTTTGTGGACGGCGTACGAATGGTTGGTGGCCTGCCGATGGTGATTCCCGTTGGGGATAAAAGTTTAGTTCAGGATTATGTAGAAACGATTGACAAGCTGATTTTGTCAGGCGGGCAAAATGTTCACCCGCAGTTTTATGGGGAAGAGAAGACCATCGACAGTGATGATTACAATATTGTCCGCGATGAGTTTGAGTTGGCACTTTTGAAAGAAGCCCTGCGCCAAAATAAGCCAGTCATGGCGATTTGCCGCGGTCTGCAGTTGGTAAATGTTGCTTTTGGCGGTACTCTTAATCAGCATATCGAAAATCACTGGCAGGGCTTGCCATTTGGTACTTCGCACTCCATTCGTACGGAGAAAGATAGCGTTGTGGAGCGCTTGTTTGGTCAGGCTAGCCAGATTAATTCGGTCCATCGCCAAAGCATCAAAGACTTGGCGCCTAATTTCCGCGCGACAGCTTTTGATCCCAGAGACAATACCATCGAAGCGATTGAATCGGTTGACAATCATCGTATCATAGGTCTTCAATGGCATCCGGAGTTTTTAATAAACGAAGAAAAGGGCAATTTGGAGCTATTTCAGTACCTCTTGCAAGAGCTGTAAAAAATTATTTTATTTTTTTAAGTTACTTTTAGGAAAATTTAAGATAAGTGTTCTATACTAAGACCATAAACAAAGACCTCCTAACTTTGTTTAGAAATCCTAAAACTTTTCTTTTTCATAATAATCTCCCTATAAGAACCGCCCAATTGGCGGTTTTTTTGCTGGAAAGGCTGAGAAATCTGGATTTTCAACAATTTGATGTCTTTTATGTTATAATGAGTCACAAGTAGGCCGAGCGAATCGGTCGGTAGATGGAGGAAGAGAGATGTCAAGAGCGGAGCGAGTTATTTTAACAAATATGTGTATGGTTTACGATGGAGATCGCATTTTAGTGCAAAATAAAGTAAATGACGATTGGACCGGTCTTTGCTTTCCAGGTGGCCATGTTGAAAATCGTGAATCCTTTGTCAAATCAGTGATACGGGAAGTCAAGGAAGAAACGGGTTTGACTATCTATGAGCCTCGCTTGTGTGGTGTCAAGCAGTTTTATACTGAAAAAGATGAGCGCTACATCGTTTTTCTTTACAAGACCAATCGTTTTGAAGGAGAGCTAGTTTCATCCGACGAAGGCGAGGTGTTCTGGATTAACCGTGAAGATTTTGACAGCTACTCGCTGGCTGTGAGCTTTAAGGAAATGTATCAAGTTTTCACATCAGATTTGACGGAGCAGTTTACCTATCTGGATAATGGAGAGATCATCAGAGATCTATACTAGGGAGAATCGCCAATCGGCGGTTTTTTTGCTTGTTCTTTGCGAATTTAGTATAATAGGGACAGCAAAAATAGAAAAGAGAAATGCATGAAAATTCGCGGAATATTCTTCTAGTTATTCTTACAGCCCTTTTTAAGCTATTAACCCTTGATTGTATAAGGTTTAGAAGAAATTATATATCATACAAGGTATTTAATGCCCTCTCTTAGTCCACAAAAAGGTGAACAAAAAAGCCCTAAAAAGGGCGTGAAAATTATGAGTTCAGCAGGCAAGAACTAGCACGGTCAAACGTGCTTTTTTAATTGCTTGATGTCATTATACCATATTTTACTTTTTGAATGTAACGTATCTCACTAGGGCATAATACTTTGATTTTTAACAAAAAATGTTGTATGATAACTTAGATAAGGAACTGGTTTGGCACCCTATGGCCTCTTTGAGGTCGGCGCCTAAGTCAGTTCCTTTTTGTAGTTCGAGATAGAGCAACAAGGATATAAAAATCATGTCTTATACACCAATAAAGCGCCCTCCCGATAGCTTTTAGCAAAATCAAGCAAGAATTCTATTTTGAGACGTTCATATTCGGATTTATCAATATAAAAAATCTTGTAGAGTTGGGCTAAGGTTTTTCTGTTCCTTGACTTCGTAGTGAACAAATTAGCGAATATCTCACGCTTTACCTCGTCCAGATTATCTCTGTAAGCTTCAATCTCTGTAACTAACTCCACAGCCTTATCCTTGAATGCTCCACGCTCGTTTTTTCGTTCTGTTAGTGTATGCAGCGATTTGTAACTCTTTAGAAAATAATAAGCTCTTCGTGCTGTTTCTATTTCATCTAAAACCATGTATCTTAATCCTTTCCCTTTTAAGTAAAAATGTTGTATACTTAAGTTAATGAAGGAAGTAATCTTGTTCCCCTTGTCCACTTTGTGGTCGGAATGATGGTTACTTCCTTTTTTGAACTATGTCGACTAATTGATTATCTCGTTTTACAACTGCTATATTCACATCTCTCCTTCTTTCTGAGAATATAAAAACATCTCGGCAACTACCGACATGCTAATTTAAAATTTCCACAGAATAAATTTCAGACTCTGAAAATACAATATATTCGTTACCTACTTTGATATCCAGCATATCTTCATCTTCGTCGTAACTTTCGGCATCGCAATAATGAGCCGTACCGCTCCATACCTTCCCTTCCACATCCGTCAGGGAAACTTTTTTATTATTATATTGTAATAAATTCATTTTTCTCCTCACTTTTCATAATATGTCGGGACTATATGTGCTCCGGTCTTACTATAGCGATTCTTTTTCAATATTAGCTTTGTCTAACCAGGACTTAGACTGAAATTTTCAGAATATAGGCCTTGTCAATCAATCGCTCATATTTCTCAATGGCATTATACTCAAAATCTTGAAATTTCGCCACAGATATAGGAGTGTTTTTGATATCTAAATCAGATATAGAATTATTTTCTTAGGTTAACTGCCCCAAAGTTCAAACAAGCAGAATTTCCTCTCTTTTCCCTTTCTTTTCAAGCAAAAATGTTGTATACTCTAAGTAATGAGGATTGGTTTCGTGCCCCTTGTCCGTTTTCACGGTCGGCACTATAGTCAATTCTCTTTTTTTATGCTCTGATAAGGCTCCTTGCTTTCTTTCAGGCCGATTAACTTTCTTTCTTCAGCTGCAGCCTTTTTCTCCGAACTCCATTTTTTAGAATAGACAATCTGCCTGCGCCCACTTCCTGAAGGTAGTCAACAGGACACCTGGAATTACTGTGCCTCTTATATACTTCAATTAGGAATCTGGATAATTATAAGCTCCTGCTATACCCTTAAATCAAGATTCTACTGTCTAGCTGATTTACAAGGCCGTCTAACTTATATCGATTTAAAATCGAACTATGAACAGAGGTCTTGTTTTTAGATTCATCATTCAGAATATTTTAGATAAACTATGAGTACACGATTGCTTTGTCATAATCACCGCCTAAAAAGCCCTCTAACAACCTCTTAGCTATATTGCAATACACATTTGCCATCTGACAAATTAGAAGCTTTTAAAGAGCCTATCAGAGCCTCAGAGAGAATCTGACCGTCATTCTTCCTGAAGAGGTAGAGGCCGTTCTGGCGCTGAGTTGTCAAGCAAATACAGGACAGTATCTTTAACCTTTACCCTGACCTGACTCTTGAGCATTCGTAGGCTTATCAGAGCCCTTGATACCTGTCAAATCTCGGATGATATCAGCATCAAGATATCCTGGTATTGCTTGATTGAGCTTGATAGCTCCATCACCAATCATGGTCAAGGTGCTAGCGTCTGCCTCAAAGAGAGGTTCCCATTTCGCGACTGTATTCACAAACTGCCTGCGCAAGTATTTCCATTCATCACGCAAGCAAGCTGCTACATACGCCACATTCAGCAAACCAGATCCAAGAGAGCGCTGTGCCTTGCGTCCAGCAAGTCGCAGATTCTCATGACTTGCCCGGATAGCTTCTGCCGAGGATGGATTGTCTGATACAAATCCAAGGTCATCAAGTGTCAGCCCCATTTCACCAGCAAAACCGGCCGCTGCCAGTCGAAGCTGTTCGGTAAACGGTGACATGTTCGATGTAGTGAACTGACCAACTGTAGGCTTCTCCCCGTCGTCATCCTTGGTGAACTGCAGCATGCTTGAGACAGTAGCTTTCCAAGTATCCATCGGCTCAGCGTCTTGACTCAATCCCAAGACATACTTTTGAGGGAATGAGTAGAACTCGGCTGTCACATCGGCTCGCTCAAGTGTCCGTTTAGCATACCTCTGATATGACATACAAGCCCTTGTTATCCTTGACCGTCCAAAAGGACGCACAGCATCTGGTCTATGAATAATCGGAACTAATAAAGGAGTACCTGCAGGATTGGGAATCATAAAATCTTCTCCATGTTTCAATAAATACCAGGTTTCTGTCGGTGTGAAATAAGCCTCCAAAACAGGAGAGTCATACTCATCTCGTTTCAAGACCGCATAGCCTTCCGTTAGCAAGCCAGTGAAAGGATCTATCACACCAGTAGCATTGCTGGCCTCAATGACTTGCAGTCTAAGTGTATCATCCTCGCCTTTGGAGATGTAGACGAAAGCACAAGAGCCGATTAATACCGATAAGATTGCCGAGTCAAAAAAGACATCAGGATTGTTTGCCTGAAAAATCTTATTAACTTGGAAATCATCGTTTTCAAACTCTCGAAACACCAGACGATCCGCAAGACTATCCACACCCTTAGCTGTCCAACCAAGAACAGCTCTATACTGTTCACGAATATTAGCTGGTATCGTGATGCTAACCATTCTCTCACGATATTGCATCGCGTACTGCTTATATCTCATGTCAACCCTATCCCTGACATTTGCCAGCTTATTTCTTAGATAAGGTATCCCTTTTAAATCCATTTTGTTTTCATATCCTTTCATTTCGCGCGAGAAAATTTGTACAGTGACGGCGTGAAGCTCTCAAGCTCCAAAGGGGAGGGGGATACCCCCCATACCAGATTTTAAAAAGAAAATTTTAAAAATAATTATTTTAGTTCTTTTATCATTTTTCTCATTGCATCATCCAGCGCCTTTTCATCATCTGTCTTTACACCGTGAGCTTTTTTAGAAGATTCTAGCTGTTGTTTTGCTTCAAGTTCTGCTGCTTGATAGCCTGCAGCTTCTCGCTCCTCTTTCATCTTGTTCAGTGATTTCATCCAGAGTTCTTGTGTTGAATCATATTGAGCTTGAGACTTTCGTCTTATCGCTTCTAAGCCTTCCTCTGCTTTCTTGCGTCGCTCTTCTTGTTCCTGGGTTGCTCCCTCAACCAACTTGTCATACCAAGAATAAGGATTGTTCTGTTCTGTTTCTGTCATATTATGGTCTCCTTATTTCCTAAGTTCTTCAAATTGAACGAAATCAAGTACATCTTTTATCCCTGCAATGGATCTGCCGCGATAGCTATCAAGAGGCAGGGAGGGGACAGACGGAGTGTTCATAACGTCATAGGTCAGGAGTCTTGTAAGTTCATCAAACTGATTATAAATTTCTCCTGATTTTGCTGATAGCTCTCGTAATGAATCGTACAGCGGTTTAGCCTTTTCAATCAGCTTCTCGCTCTCTTCTCTCGCTGCGGCATGAATCCTATCCTGATATTCTCTGCATTCTTCGGATGTGATCCTCTGAGTAGACTCCAATTTCTTGAGTTTATCATTCAGAAGCTTCTGAGTCTGCTCTAAGTTCCACAGTTCCCCTACTTTTTCAGACAAGATTTTATAGTCAGTTTTGCTTTCTGCTTCTTTCTTCTCTGCTTCCTTTTCCTTTATGTCTTTAGATAGCGACTCTATTTGCTGGCGCAATCTATCGCATTCTTGGTTTTTGTTTGTAACAATCGCTGTCAATTCAGCTTTGATTTGGTTTAGTGTTTCAGTCATTTCTTTGTCTCCTTTGCTTTGCTAGTAATCTACTTCATTAGTTCTATTCTTCAATCATTTTATAGTTTTGTCTCATTTCTTATCCTAGGTTTTTCTAACATTATCACCTCCTTTTTCTCCTGCTTGAATTTAACATATCTTACATTCTGTTAGATTCAACTAACCTTGCTTAACCTTAGTCTTATCAAGGCATTGACCTGTTTTTCTAAAAATGAATTTACAAATCCTCAATATGTTAAATACAATAGATTTTTATTGCTAAAATTCAATGTATTTCCAACCATGCCATGCTAGTTTATGAAAATCCTAGACCATGAGCTGCTTACTGTATTTCTAATTCCTCTGAGCTAGAAACTTGCTAATATATGATGTAGTTTTAAGTTTTTTTCTAATTGATGATGGTTTTTCCTGAATTGATGCCGGTTTTGATGCCGGTTTTCATTTTTGAAAATCCAGTATTACCAAGGGTTGATGACGGATGAGGACGGCGATACGGTTTTTTTTAATTTCTTTTTTATTTTCTTTTTTTATTCCTTTCTTTTTTATTTTTTCTATTTTTCTTAAAAATATCCGTCATCAATCATCAAAAGGGTACTCAATATATGATAATAAAGGATTTTTGCTTTTCACTTATCCGACATCTTGCCGGCATCATCCGTCATCCAATTCCTTGTTTTTCAAATAACCCTTTTCTTGCCCTCTCTTTTCTATTCCCTTGCCTTGCATTCTATCTGTGCTGTAGTTTTTAGCTGCATAGTGAGGGAGGTCTTCCTTAGGTGAAAATCCTCTTGGCAACATTTGACCAGCTGGAATGTTGACTTTGCTAGGTTTAAAACCATCTGGAAGATTGTTTTTAATCTCTCTATGCAGAGCATTGGGAGTCAGATCATTTTCTATCTGATAATACTCTTTAAAGCTCAGCCAAACCCACCAGACAAAGGAGTTAGGGAGAAAGGAAGATACTAAGTTTTTCTTAAAGAAATGGCGAGTAAAGGATACCACCTCATTCACCTCTTCTTGAAAGTCGTAAACTGCTTTTTGAGACGCTTGAGGATTTAACTTTAAATCTGTCTTAGTGTTTAAAGCTAGGCAAAGTAAATACTCTAGTACCTCTCTGCGGCAGATATAGTCATCTTTGATGGCTGGGTTTACCTTCCTAGCAAAACCGCCTTTAAATGGCAAAATCCGGAATCGCCGACCAATAGCATCAGAATCACCGTTTATGATAGGCAAGCCATTGGATGACTGGATAATAGTCATTTTTAAATTGACAGAGTAGGGTGTTTTCCCTTTTTCTTCAATTTTGATAGGATCACCAGTGGTTAAACTAAAGAATGTCGATACATCTTTGATTTTCACTCGAACTTGGACATCATCACCTATTACAACAGTCTTGCCTACCAGTACAGAGGTCTCAAACCGACTTTTATTCACCTCGTTTATTTTTAGGTTTGCCACATTTTGAGCGCCTACAAGATTTTTTATCAGCTCTTGAAAAGTTCCTTTACCAGTGCCCCCTTTACCTAGTAGCCAAAAAACATTTTTCAAGCTCTCGCCTGTAACGCTGGCTTTGATGATCTGCAGAGCCATCCTATACAGTTCATCGTCTCCTCCAAACAAATTTTTCAGCCATTCGGTTACTTTCCAGCCTTTTATATTAGGTTCTTTTGCATCTGCAATATAATTACAGTCAATCTTCCTAATTACAAGCTTTTGGGGGCTAAATGGCTCTGTTTCGCCAGTTTTAGCATTGTAAAGCAGATTTCCCAGCGCAGTATAACGATTATCAGCTTTTCTGCTGATAGCTGCTCTGGATAGCTTATAGATAACATCAAGGGCTTTGCGTTCCGTCAGCTCTGGATTGACAACGAAAATCAAATCTTTTATAAATTCCTCGTTTGTCTCGTAGAAGCCCCTATCAGGATTGTAATAATACAACGGTTCCCGTTGCCCCTCCATGTCATTCTTTAATCTGACAAAGTGTAGCCGTTGGCGTAGAAATTCAGCAATTTGTAATGCGCTCCGAGGCATTTTCCTTGCGGCGGCTTTCCTAGCCTTTTCCTCGGCTGTCTCTTCTGCAGTTTCTGGAGCTGTTGCTAAGGCTTTCTGATAAGTCTGTTCGTACAGACTTTGGAGATCATCTTTTAAAAGCTTCCTAACACCCTTGAAAGTCTTAAAATAACAGTCTTCTTGTAATTCTTGGGGCTGCCCTCGTTCCTGGTTGTCCAGTTCTGTTGACTTATCCTGCTTTACCCCTCTGTCATCCTCGATGATCGACTGTATGATTTCTTTTTCTGTCAAGTTACACCCCTTTCTAAATTGCTTAATTCTTTTATAAAATATCTGGCAAGGGCTGGGCGCTTCACAATAGCGGAGAATAACCCTGCTATATCCTCACAACTATAGCCATTGATATATAGTAAGCGGACGAATAAGGCTGTTTCTTGCTTGGTGTAAAGGCCTAGCGTCAAAGTTTCTAATATCCAGCCAGTCAGTTTTATCCCAGTTCCCTGGCGGTTTTCCTTGATTCTGACTTTTTCAAGGTCTTTTAAGACGGTTATTAGTTCTGGCTTAGCCAGAGATATTGGCATATCTCTTACTAATTTCCAGCCGGCCAGTTTCAGATTCTTGCTTTCTAGCTTTCTAAATTTGATGCCTTTATAAGTGAATTCTGAAATATAAACATCCAGTGGCTCAAAATAGAGGAACTTGTAGTAATTCCCTTTTTTATAGACAGCAGTGGGGTTTTCTTTCAAGAAGCTAAACAGTTTCATAGTCTGAGGAGTAAAAGTTAATTCCATAATTGTATTCATGCTCTTCCTCCGTTATCATCTACTCCCAGGAAAATCAAAATATCTTTTATTTTGTAAAATACCTTACGAGTATCTTCGAGAGGTGGCTGGTAGCGTCTTAACCCCCCTTCCAATTCCCAACGTTTCAAAGTGTTGGCCTTAATTCCTAATTCCTCTCGGACCTCTACAGCAGACATTAAACCCAGATGTTTAGCCTTTGGACGTGCATAGGATTCCAAGAAGCCAGCAACCAGAGATAGAGCCTCTGTTTTTAATTCCTTTTCAGTTTCTGCGCTGAATAGTGCCATGTCAAGGCCACCTCCTCTGATTTGCCATAACCTTGCCGGCAATTTTCCCTAGAGTTTTATTCATAAGCAATATTTTTTTATCTTGCTGCTCCAATAGGTCCAATGTTTGACACAATATCTTGGCCATAAGTTGCTGGTCTTCTCTTGTTGGCTCATTCTGGCAAGTTTCAATAGCTTTAAGGCTTTCTTTTATTGCTTTGATATCTTTAGACTTAATCAATGTTCGTGCCTCACTTTTTTCTTTTTAGATTTTCAATTTCCTTGGCCATGCTGCGAATGGTTTTCTGTTGTTCTTCCAAAATCCCGATTATTCTGCCTATATGGTTACTTATTCCGATAGCAAACTCACAAACCATGCTATTGAATGATCCATCATTCTGAAAGTTTGCTAGATTTGCTTCCTGGTCTTTTAACTCCTGCATATACTCCGAGAAATTGACAATATTATTGCTTAATTCAAATTTATCGGCCATTTCTAAAACCCTCCAGCTCCTCAGCATCGTCGCATTCCAAAAGCTGACTAGCTATATCATCAAGCTCGGCGATAATCGTTTCAAATACCTCGTAGGAAGAACTTAGATAGCTTGTTGCTATGTCGGTAAAGATGAATGATTCCCAGTCTTTTGAAAGAGATACCCCAGCTTGAGCCACTTGATCCAATTTAATTGTCTTTAGGATATTAGACAGTCGACAGCCTAAGCTCTGCAGCTCTTCGACAGTAAGTTGTACAGTTTTAGTTTGTTCTGTTTTTTCAGCCATTTTCTTGTTCCTCGCTTTTATAGTACTTATTTTCCGAGTTGTCGGATAAGGGTTTGCTTTTCTTCTTCGTTTACTGTATCTGCTACAAAAAGCACATCTAGCTCTTTAACGTAAAAAGCATTACGATTTAGTTTGTTGTGGTCAAAGATTGAAATTTCCATAATTTTTACCTCTCCTAGCTATTTCTAATGGCTAGTGCTTACCGTTTGGAAGTCCTGGAAGCTGTCGCAAATTCGATTAAATACGTCAATTAAGTCATTGTCCTCGACATATACAGCAGTAAGCTGTCCGTTGTTTCTGTATGTCAGTTCAATCACTGGCTGGGCATAGTTTCCAATCATGTAGCCCATTAGAGCATGGCCACCTGCTTGTGCAGCATCATGATCTAAAAAGTCGTAAGTGAAAGTCCGTTTTTTTGCTTTATCTGAAAATGTTTGTAGTTTCATGTTTTTGCTCCTTTAGTTGTACTTGCGTCCTGCAAGTTGGATATATGCCCCATATTCGGGGGTTAGTTTGTCGGTGGTGCTTTCTTCCGTCTGAGAGCTTTCTGTCACTCTAAAGCGCTCTAGTGAGCTCTGAGAGCTGTTTAGATGCCATAGCTTCCAGATTAGGAATAGTAGTAGTGAGACAAAGACGATTGCTTGGTCTGGTGTCATATCAATTTCTTGTATCATTTGTTTTGCCCTCATGCAAAAATTTCTGCGAGTTCTTTATAGATATGATCAGGAATTTCGTTCAGTGCTTGCTGCTGCAGCTGGATAGCTTTGAGGCGGTTGGTGTCACTAGCGGTCTTCTTTTCGATAATCTCACGAGTAGCCATTACTTGCTTGTAATAATCTTCTAACTTTAGCTTGCGGCCGCCTGATGTCTGTTCTTCTTCCTGCTTCTTGTTTCTCAAAAGCTCAAAACTGACAATTTCCTTGTTCTTCATGGTGAAAGCTATAGCCTTACGAGCTTTCCAGTTGTTCAAGCGAACTTTTATCTGTCTGTCGGTCCAGTCTGGTAGTCGCTTTCTAAGAATGTCCATAGTGATCAGGCCTTCGTCTTGCCAAAGCTGGGCTAGGTCTCCTTGTGTAAATGGTGTTTTAGTCATGTTGATTATCCTTATCTCTTTCTTTTGGTCTTTATCGGCAGTTTATAGAGTCGCCTCTCTGAGCGGTTGCATTTGATATCCCTTTTTGGTATAATCTAAGTATAAAAAGTATTCTTAAAACCCTTACGGCTTGCCTGCTAGTAAGTGTTTGAATATCTTAGTGTGAAAGGCTTGTCAGTTGGTTGCTGCGTCAAGCCTTTTTTTGTTGCTTCTAGACTTATTCAGCCTAATTGTATTAGTGCTGTAAGCTCCTTTCTAATAATCTTCTGCTAGCCATTCCATGGCTTTTTGGTAAATGCAAGGTTTTACTTCTCCGCCATCTCGAATTTTTTTGTATGTAATAGGATTGATACCTATTTCTTCGCTAGTTTGCTTAGCAGTTAATTTTTTATCCGCTTGCTTTCGGCGTATTGCTTTTGCTTGAGTTGAGGTGATAAGCAATATATTCTTCTCCTTTCCTGTTTGTAAAGAATTTCTTTACTTGAGCTAAGTATATAATGTTTTTCTTTACTTGTCAATAGATAATAAAAAAAAACTTTACAAAAGGTTTCTTAGTAGTTATAATTTAACTGAGGTGATAAGATGCCAACAATAAAAAACAGACTTAAGGAACTAAGAATAAAAAAAGGAATAACACAAGATAAACTTGCAACAGAATTAAATAAAGGGGTAAGTGAAAACGAAAAGCTAGTATCAAAGATGGTTATATCTAATTGGGAAAATAATAAACATGCCATCAAACCAGAGAAAGCTCAACAGTTAGCAGATTACTTCGAGGTTAGTGTGGGGTATCTACTTGGCTATGAAAAATTTTATGAGATAGAAAAAGATGCTTTAGAGAGTTCTGAAAACATTAAGAAATTAATCCAATCACATTCTAACTTTAAAGACGTCATTGATGAATTTGAAATAAGTAAAGTAAACTCTGGTAAATTTGTTTTTTCTCTATTTAACGAAACAGATAACATTGAATTATTTGAAAAACAAATAAAAAAAGCAATTATAAAGCAACTCGAGGAAGAAGTAGAGGATGTTGATACTATATCTGATGAGTCCTTAAATGAATGGGTTAACGGAGTTTATAAGGCTCTAGCTGAATTACCTATTATCTATCAAGAATTTCTCTCGCAATTTTTGACTTTGTCGATAAATGAGCAAGATAGTATTATGAATCTGGTTACTACCTTATACGAAAATAGTTTCAGTAAGAAAAATGACTAAGAATAAAAGATTTCGTGACACTTGATTTTTAAAAAGTAAATTTTTCTTCACATTATTTTAGAAAAATTCACGAAGTCAAGTAAAATCGTTGACAAAAGGTAAACAATATCATAAAATGGAGATACTTAAGAAATAGCTATCAGGAAAACCTACGGGCCCTGACTGCGGAAGGCATCTCCAAGGAGGTGTCTTTTTTTGGTTCGACCATTCAAAAATATACATGAACAACTTGAAATACTACACTCTAGGGATCTTACATTAACTCAGTACCAAAGTAACAAACTTTATTTAATGACTAACAACTATTATTCGATCATCAATGGTTATAGTCGCTACTTTTGGAAATCAACCAATAAATATTACCCTAATACAAATTTTGACGATATTTCAACTTTATATTTTTTAGATAGAGAAATAAAATTTGCATTTTTGAAAGCAACTTTAGAAGCTGAAAAACATTTAAAATCAATCACTGCCTATACTTTGACCGAAAAGTACAGAGATGATCCTTTAGGTTATCTTAGTGAGTCTTTCTACACATACAATGCTAAAGATAAACGACAATTCAAGGATGTAGCTTTTTTAACAAAACGCTTTAAAAAAATTATTTCTAAACATACTCGATTACCTGGAAACAACCCTATTAAGAATCATAAGAACAATCACGATGGAGTCCCGTTTTGGGTAATGGTTGAATACCTAACTTTTGGTGAGTTAAAATTAGTTATAAAATACTTACCAAGCATTCAGAATAAGATAGCTAAACGTCACTATTCCTTTATATCCGAGAAATTACCAATCACGGCGCATTTTACAGGAAGGGTATTGCTCTCATTTATTGAAAATATTTTTGAAATTAGAAATATTTGTGCGCATGATTCACGATTACTGGATTTTAAATGTAGAAATAATCTTTTATATTTCCCACCTCTGCATGATAAATACAATATCCCCTCTAATGCCCCCAAAAGTGATGTTTATAATACTTTTTTGACTTTACAATGTTTCTTAAGTAAAACCCAATACGCTATTTTACATAATACCTTGCTTAAGAGAATGAACTATCTAGATAACTATCTTTCAAAAAGAAATAATTCAGTTCAAACAAATTTTATTTTGCAAACATTAGGATTTCCAAATAATTGGCACCAATCAAAAAAGTTGCTACAGTAGCTTCTTGTAATAATTTTCTTGAAACTAAGTTGTTAAAACCATTAAAAAGTGATATTATTTTCTCAATGTAAAAGAAGCCTACCAAGGTTACACTGCTCTAGGTTTGTATATCGATACAAATAAGGGTTAAAATGGGAAAACGTATCATCTTTTAAGATGGTACGCTTTTTTCAAAGCTCATATAAGCTGATTTAAGCCTTGTTTTTCTTTTTCTGGACAGATTATACCGACTAACTTATCAAAACGAATTCTAGGGCATTCTACAACGCCCTGGATCCATTTAACCCTTTCTTAAAACCCTTACGGCTTGCCTGCTGATGAAAAGAAAGGGGAACTAATGAAAATTACTGAAGTCAAAAAGAAAAACGGCACTACCGTTTACCGAGCTAGCGTCTACCTAGGAGTTGACAAGGTTACTGGTAAGAAAGTAAAGACAAGTATCACTGGACGGACAAGGAAAGAGGTCAAGAGTAAAGCCCAGCAAGCGCAGTTTGATTTTAAATCTAATGGTTCGACAGTCAAAAAGACGGTACAGGTCAAGACCTACAAAGAGCTTGCTGCCCTATGGCTAGAAAGTCACAGGCTGACAGTTAGGCCGCAAACATTTGCTGTGACCAGGAGGCAGGTTAATCATCATCTTATCCCTGAGTTTGGGAGTATGAAGATAGACAAGATAACGCCTAGCAGTATTCAGGAGTTTATAAACAATCTGGCCCATAATCTTGTAAATTTCAAGGAGATTAACTCAATTAACAGGAGAATACTGCAGCATGGCGTAACATTGCAGCTGCTGACGTCTAACCCTGGACGTGATGTGATTCTGCCTAAGAAGCAAAAGAAAGGCAGAGAAACAGTCAAGTTCATAGATCCGGATGATTTAAAGATGTTTATCGATTATGCTGAAAAGCTATCTACAAAGAGCTACAAGCATTATTACCGCTTTGTGGTCTTTAAGTTGCTACTGGCCACAGGCTGCCGTATTGGAGAGCTAGCAGCCCTGGAATGGTCGGATATTGACCTAAAGGAAAAGACAATCACAATCAGTAAAACCTACAGCCAAGAAATTCGGATGATAGGGGAAACAAAGACAAAAGCAGGTACTCGAAAGATAAGCATAGATCCCAAAACTACGCTGATGCTGAGGCAATATCAGAATCGTCAGCGCCTAATGTTCTTAGAAGTGGGGGCTCAAGCTCCGTCTGTTGTCTTTGCCACTACGGTTAGAGATTATCTGCCAAGGCATTCTCTCCAGCAGATTATTGACAAGCGTTGCGAGACATTGGGCATCCCACGATTTACTTGTCACGCTTTCCGCCATACTCATGCTAGTTTATTGCTGAATGCTGGTATCAGCTACAAGGAGTTGCAATATAGGTTAGGACATTCTAATATATCCATGACCTTAGATGTGTATAGTCACCTATCCAAGGACAAAGAGAAAGAGGCTGTTTCATATTATGAAAAAGCTATAAATAGTCTATAAGTCCACAAAAAGGTGAACAAATTTATAAAACAACTTACTTACAAAGGTTATAAACCTTATTAAATCAACGTTTGAAAGGATAATAAAAGAAAATATGACGAAAATTCGCGGATTCGAGCTGGTTTCCAGCTTTACAAATGAAGATTTGTTGCCCAAGAGAGAGACGGCTCACGCAGCGGGCTACGATTTGAAAGTGGCAGAGCGTACCCTCGTTGCGCCAGGGGAGATTAAGTTGGTTCCGACTGGTGTCAAGGCCTATATGCAGCCGGGCGAGGTGCTCTATCTTTACGACCGCTCGTCCAACCCTCGTAAAAAAGGCCTGGTCTTGATTAACTCCGTTGGGGTCATTGACGGCGACTACTATGGCAATCCCGGAAACGAAGGGCATATCTTTGCTCAGATGAAAAACATCACAAATCAGGAAGTCGTCCTCGAAGTTGGGGAACGTGTGGTTCAGGCTGTCTTTGCACCATTTTTGATTGCGGATGGAGATGAAGCAGAAGGTGTGCGGACCGGTGGATTTGGGTCGACAGGGCATTAGTATGAAAATCATTTTTATACGCCACGGAGAGCCAGATTATTCACTTTTGGAAGAGGCTGGTTATACTGGCTTTGGACTAGATTTGGCTCCCTTGTCGGCTGCTGGTCGTCGGATGGCGACAGAGGCCGCTTCTAATCCTTTGCTGGAACAGGCGGAAATTCTGATCTCCTCTTCTGTGACGCGGGCTTTGGAGACGGCTTCCTATCTGATTCGAAACCGCCAACTACCGCTTTTTGTGGAGCCTTTTCTACATGAATGGCAGGTATATGAAAGTGGGACAGAAAAGTTTGAGCAGGCTCGGAAGCTGTTTTTTGAAAATAAAGGCTCACTTCCTTCAGGAAGTCCTGTCTGGTATGAGACAGCTGAGCAGATGAAAGACCGCTTTGTGCGTACCCTAAGTAAATACAGAGAATACGAGACGGTAGCTCTTGTAGCCCATCGCATGCTCATCCGCCAGTTTGTAGCTGATCAGCAGATTGATTTTTGCCAGTTTGTTGAATGTGAACTGAAGTTTTAATGTTTCGTTGTAAAAAGAATCTTAACAAAAGGATTTAGAGATAAAAGAAATATGAAAGAATTTAAGAACAAGGACTATTCAACAGAAATTCGTCAGAAAATTCCAGGCTATGATGTGATGCTAGATGTGATTTTCCGAGGAGTATTGCTCAGGTTAGCACCCAGTTTAAAAGTCGATAAGGTGTTAGCTTTGGCAAGCCAGACGGATGAGCTGAATGGTTTGGCATCCTTATTTCCTAAGGCAGGGTTGACGGTTGTGGAGCCAAGCGAGGCGATGCTACAAGAGCTTAAAAGACAGGTTCATCTGCCTCAAGCGGAGTATCTTAATAGTCGGTTTGAAGAAGCAGTGCTGCCTTCTGCTTATCAGATTTGTTCTTGCTTGCTAGTGTTGCAGTTTGTTGAAAATCCCAGCTTTTTTCTTCGAAAAATTTATGATTCTTTAAGTGAAGATGGCCTTCTGATTCTTAGCTTTTTTTCCAACCAGCAACTGGGCTATTGGAAAACACTTGCTTCAGAGCTAGGAGCCAATCAGCAACAAGTTCAGCGTACTTATGAGAATCAAGCTGGTTTGATGAATTCCCTCTCGCCTCAAGAAGTTGCAGGCTTGCTAGAAGAGGCTGGTTTTACCAATATAGAGCAAGTGTGTCAGGTCTTATCTACTTTTGTTTGGATTATTAGAAAATAAGGAGAATCACCATCGCTAAGAAAAAAACGACCTTTGTCTGTCAAAATTGTGAATATCATTCGCCCAAGTATCTAGGTCGCTGTCCTAACTGCGGCTCTTGGTCTTCTTTCGTTGAGGAAGTAGAGGCTGTAGAAGTCAAGCATGCTCGTGTTTCCTTGACAGGTGAAAAGACCCGGCCCATGAAGCTGGCTGAGGTCACTTCGATTGATGTCAACCGAACCAAGACAGAAATGGATGAGTTCAACCGTGTGCTGGGTGGTGGCGTAGTGCCTGGCAGTTTGGTCCTGATTGGCGGGGATCCCGGTATCGGGAAGTCCACCTTGCTTCTACAGGTATCCACTCAACTTTCTCATCAGGGCACCGTCCTTTATGTCAGCGGGGAGGAATCGGCTGAACAGATTAAGCTGCGGGCGGAGCGACTCGGTGATATTGACAGTGAGTTTTATCTCTATGCCGAGACCAATATGCAAAATATCCGCACGGAGATTGAGAAAATCAAGCCAGATTTTCTGATTATTGACTCCATTCAGACAGTGATGTCGCCGGAAATTTCCAGTGTTCAAGGTTCTGTTTCTCAGGTTCGAGAGGTGACAGCTGAGCTCATGCAGCTGGCCAAGACCAATAATATTGCGACCTTTATCGTTGGTCACATGACCAAGGAAGGAACCTTAGCTGGCCCACGAACTTTGGAGCATATGGTGGACACCGTGCTTTATTTTGAGGGCGAACGTCAGCACACTTTCCGTATTTTACGGGCAGTTAAAAACCGCTTTGGCTCTACCAATGAGATTGGTATTTTTGAGATGCAGTCTGGTGGGCTAGTTGAGGTTATCAACCCCAGTGAAGTCTTTCTGGAAGAGCGTCTGGATGGCGCGACAGGTTCTTCTATCGTTGTGACCATGGAAGGAACGAGGCCGATTTTAGCTGAGGTGCAGGCTTTGGTGACACCGACCATGTTCGGCAATGCCAAGCGAACCACGACTGGACTGGACTTTAACCGAGCCAGCCTTATCATGGCGGTTCTGGAAAAACGGGCAGGGCTCCTCCTGCAAAATCAAGACGCCTACCTCAAATCAGCTGGTGGTGTCAAGCTAGATGAGCCAGCCATTGATTTGGCAGTAGCGGTCGCCATTGCTTCCAGCTACAAGGATCTGCCTACCAATCCTCAAGAGTGCTTTATCGGTGAAATTGGCCTGACTGGTGAAATCCGTCGAGTCAATCGCATCGAGCAGCGCATCAACGAAGCAGCAAAGCTGGGTTTCACCAAAGTCTACGCTCCTAAAAACTCTCTGAACGGCCTCAAAGTTCCAGACAATATCCAAGTCATTGGTGTGACGACGATTGGGGAAGTCTTAAAGAAAGTGTTTTCCTGATTAAAGTAGTATTGCGAAAAGTTGTTGTGCGTGCTATAATATTGCTAGAAAAATTAGGATTTATCTGGAATTTCCTATAAGTTGTTTTTCCAGATTTTTTAGGAGGATAATCAACCATGGTAGATCATCGTATGAATGTTTCTATTACCAACAATGCTCAATTTCCCTTGGCGGAGATTGCCTTAGATGCATCAGAGTCTGTTCGTATTCAGACCGGGAGCATGATATATCACACTCCCAACGTTATCTTGAATGCCAAAGTGAATGCAGAGTCTCAATCAATCTTTGGCAAGGCAATCCAAGCTGTGGGCCGTTCTATGGCTTCTGGCGAAGGAGTGTTTATCACTGAAGCAACTGCTCAATCAAATAACGGTCGTCTAGCCTTAGCGCCTAATGTACCTGGTCAGATTGTTGCTCTGGAACTAGGCGAAAAGCAATACCGCCTTAATGATGGAGCTTTTCTGGCTATGGATGGTTCTGCCTCTTATACTTTGGAGAGGCAGTCGGTAGGTCGAGCTCTCTTTGGTGGCCAAGGGGGCTTTTATGTGATGAGTACCCAAGGTCAGGGAACACTCTTGGTAAATTCCTTTGGCTCGATTCAAAAGGTCGAGCTGCATAATGATAGGATAACGATTGACAATGCTCACGTAGTAGCATGGAGTCGAGAGTTGGAATATGATATTCATTTAGAAAATGGTTTCTGGCAGTCCATGGGGACTGGTGAAGGAGTGGTTAATACCTTCTATGGAACTGGGGAAATTTACATCCAAAGTCTCAATATTGAAACCTTTGCAAATGTTCTTCGCCCACACCTGAATATTGACAATTCTTGAAAATTTCTAGGAGAGACTCAGGCAGTCTCTTCTTTTTTGATGCTTCAGTTTTCCTTTGTTCAAAATATAGGAAAATGTTATAATCAAGTCATAATAAGAAGGAGGCATTTCTTATGCGATTTTCTATGGACAGTAATATGCAGTTTCCTTTGGTTGAGTTGTCGCTCAATCAAGGAGAAACCGTCTTTATCCAGCGTGGCAGCATGGTCTACCACACGCCGAATGTGACCCTGAATACCCAGCTCAATGCAAGCGGTTCTGGCTTGGGACGTTTTGTCAAGGCTGTGGGGCGTTCGATGGTTTCTGGTGAAAGTACCTTTATTACTCAGGCTGTTGCCCAGTCTGATAATGGCTACCTTGCTTTGGCGCCAGATGCTCCTGGTCAAGTCATTCCTCTTCAGCTAGGCGAAAAGCAATATCGGCTGAATGACGGTGCCTTTCTGGCTCTTGATGGTACGGCTTACTATACCATGGAGCGTCAGTCTGTTGGCAAGGCTCTCTTTGGCGGTCAAGGCGGTCTCTTCGTTATGACGACCCAAGGACAGGGCACTCTTTTGGCTAATGCCTTTGGTTCTATTAAGAAAATTGAGCTTCATAACCAAGAAGTGACTATTGACAATGCCCATGTAGTAGCTTGGAGCCAATCTTTGAATTATAATATCCATCTGGAAAATGGTTTCTGGCAGTCTATTGGAACGGGAGAAGGAGTGGTCAACACCTTCCAAGGTACTGGTGAAGTCTATGTGCAAAGTCTCAATCTTCAAACCTTTGCAGGCTCACTCAGCAAGTATATCCCAAGAAGCTCATAACAAATAAAACTAGGACAGAAGACCAGTCTAGATGCTGGATTTGACTGTCCTATTTTTTGTAACAAAGTCGAGAACTGACAGATAGCAGAAAAGATGGTAAGATAATATAAAATTATTTGAATATCAAAGTACCAGCAAGGGGAAGAATGTCATATTTTGAAAACTTTATGAAGGCCAATCAAGCCTTGAAAAGGCAACGGCCGCCTTTATGATTTAGCTGTTAGCACCATCGGATGCGAACTCGTTCGTGGCATTTTTGGCGGATTAAAGAAACGTTAGGAGAATAAAGTGACAATTACTATAAAACCTTATCAGAAATTGGATAAAGAGGCTGTTTTAGAATTATCAATTCAAGCTTGGTCTCCAGTTTTTCCAAAAATGGAAAAAGGAGTTCCTAAGTTTGTTTATGATAATTTTTATCCTCAAGGGTGGGAAAAAAGGCAAATCAATGATCTAACAGCAGTCTTAAATGAAGAGAGTCAGTTTGCCTGGTTAGCTTTTCTGGAGGAAGAATTAGTAGGATGGATTCACATTCGCTTGCACCCTGAGGATAAGATGGGTGAGATTTATATCCTAGCTGTTGCTCCAAGATATCAGCGTCAAGGTATTGGAAAAGCGCTCATGACCTATGCTTGTGATCAGATTAAACAAAAAGGAATGGAAATGGTCATGGTTGAGACGGGTGGTGATCTAGGTCATGCACCGGCTCGTAAAACCTATGAGAACTTTGGTTTTGAACAATGGCCCGTTGCTCGCTACTTTAAGAAGTTATAACTCACGGCTCTTTGTCAACTGTAGTGGGTGATAAAAGCTAGCACAGAGAGCAGTTCATATAGGTTCTCTCTTTTTTGAAGTTAGGGAAGTTCTAAAGCCAAAACCTAGTATGATAAGGTTAATTCGTTTGAACATCAAATAATATAATTAGTCAGGAGTCAAAATGTCATATTTTGAAAACTTTATGAAGGCCAATCAAGCTTATGTAGATTTGCATGGAACGGCACATCTGCCCATTAATCCCAAAACCAAGGTAGCTATTGTGACCTGCATGGACTCTAGGCTCCACGTAGCTCAGGCTCTGGGACTGGCACTAGGAGATGCCCATATCTTGCGAAATGCCGGTGGTCGGGTGACGGAGGACATGATTCGCTCACTGGTCATCTCTCAGCAGCAGCTAGGAACGCGGGAAATCGTGGTTTTGCATCATACAGACTGCGGGGCACAGACCTTTAAGAATGAAGATTTTACGGCCTATCTTCATAAAGAGCTAGGTGTCGATGTTAGTGAACAGGATTTTTTGCCCTTTACAGATGTAGAGGAAAGTGTGCGCGAGGATATGGCCTTGCTGCGGCAGTCACCGCTAATCCCAGCTGATGTAAAAATCTCAGGTGCGGTTTATGATGTAGATACTGGTCGAATGACAGTTGTTGAGGAATAGTTGGGAAGTCAATTTCTTTGTCTGCGCATCAGCATTGAAATTGGCTCCTTTTTTATGTTAAAATAGAGAAACGATTTTAATTAGTTAGGACAATGTTATGATTCTTTCCATTATTTCTCAGGGACTGGTTTGGGCCGTCCTAGGTCTAGGTATTTTTATGACCTTCCGGATTCTGGGTTTTCCTGATATGACGACAGAAGGCTCCTTCCCCTTGGGCGGGGCGGTGGCTGTTACCTTGATTACCAAAGGAGTCAATCCTTTTCTGGCAACAGCAGCAGCCGTTTTAGCGGGCTGTGCTGCGGGTGCCGTGACAGGTCTGCTCTATACCAAGGGGAAAATTCCGACTTTGCTTTCTGGGATTTTGGTCATGACCTCCTGCCACTCTATCATGCTGATGCTGATGGGCCGTGCCAATCTGGGGCTTTTAGGCAGCAGTAAAATTCAGGATATTCTGCCCTTTTCAGGGGAAGTCAATGACCTCTTGACTGGTTTGATTTTTGTCAGCCTAGTGATTGCAGCCCTGCTCTTTTTCTTGGATACTAAGCTAGGGCAGGCTTATATCGCGACTGGAGATAATCCGGACATGGCTCGCAGTTTTGGGATCAATACTGGCCGTATGGAGTTGATGGGACTGATTCTGTCTAATGGCTTGATTGCTCTGGCTGGGGCGCTGATTGCCCAGCAGGAAGGCTATGCAGATGTTTCCCGTGGGATTGGAGTGATTGTAGTCGGTCTGGCCAGTCTTATCATTGGCGAAGTGCTCTTTCATAGTCTGACCTTGGCAGAGCGGCTGATTACCATTGTAGTTGGTGCGATTGCCTATCAGTTCTTGATCTGGGGTGTCATTGCTCTCGGCTTTAATACCAACTATCTCCGTCTTTACAGTGCGGTGATTCTGGCCGTCTGTCTCATGATTCCGACCCTGAAAAATAAATTCTTTAAAGGAGCCAAGTTAAGCAAATGACAGCGATTGTAGAATTAAGAAATGCAACCAAGCTTGTAAAGAGCGGCTTTGATGAAGAAAAAATCATCCTAAATGATGTTTCTTTAGACATTCATGAGCATGATTTTATTACGATTTTAGGCGGAAACGGTGCAGGAAAGTCAACCCTGTTCAATGTCATTGCTGGCACTCTCCCTTTAACCAGCGGCAGCATTCATATCTTGGGGGAAAATGTCACTCATTTTTCACCAGAAAAGCGGGCCAAGTACCTGTCTCGTGTCTTTCAGGATCCTAAGATGGGAACAGCTCCGCGCATGACAGTGGCGGAAAATCTTCTTATTGCCAAATTCCGAGGTGAAAAGCGTGGCTTGGCGCCCCGTGGGCTCAACAGTTATAGGGAAGAGTTTCAGGCGACGATTGAGAAAATCGGCAATGGCCTGGACAAGCATCTGGATACACCGATTGAATTTCTTTCTGGCGGGCAAAGACAGGCTTTGAGTCTGCTCATGGCAACGCTCAAGCGACCAGAGCTTTTGCTTCTGGATGAGCATACTGCAGCACTGGATCCCAAGACCAGTGTAGCCTTGATGGAGCTGACCAATGAATTTGTCAATCGTGACCGCCTCACAGCCCTTATGATTACACATCACATGGAGGATGCCCTCAAATACGGCAACCGACTAATCGTTATGAAAGACGGGCAGATTATTCAGGACTTAAATAAAGACGAGAAAGCCAAGATGACCATCGCAGACTACTATGGCTTGTTTGAATAGGCTTTCTCAGAGTTTTGTAAAAACAAGAAAAAGAATATGTACTAAATAATGTACTGCTCCCACAAAGTTAGACAATTAATGTTCAAAAGGCACTCATAGATTAATAAAAACCGCTAGATTGCGGTTTTTTTGTTATCAAAATAGTCTAAATCACTCATCTAAGCGAATAAACATCATTGCGTTAAGTAAGGAGATGAGCGCGACCGTATTAATATTATTGGAATAAATCAGTCTCTTGTTCTCAATGGGAGGAATAACAAAATTAGAAATGATGATATCGTAAGGTGATTCTTTTAAAGAATCGATTGATAATTCTAATTTATTCCAAACTTCAAGTTCAAAATTATTACTGCAATAATAAGAAAGTGTCTCTGCTACTGATCTTGCATGATACTGATCAAAATTACTCATGACTAAAACTTTTAATTTAGGCTGATTTTGTAAAAGGTTCAGCACTAAATGTTTGCTGTGAGTGATAAAAGTATAGGATAGATGGTTGACTTTCATTGGTGTGCTATGGATATCCAAAGTCTCTAGATAATGTTCAATCCCTTTTTTAATATCTGAAACAAATTGAGGGAAAATATTTTGAAAGTTCTTGATTGTATTCCCTTTTTGATCAAATAGAATAAACTCTGTAGATAGTTCCTGGCGGTGCAGATGTGATGTATTATGCAAATGCCAAATAAGATTGTCATTATTGTCTATTTTTAGATTATATTTGCTTTCTATCTGATCAATTAAATCACTTAATAATTGATACGAATTTTTTACATAGCTGTCTGTTTTTGCACAGCTCATAAATAGATTTTCATCAATGAAAAACATTTTTTGAAAATAGGAGACAAATAGTTGGCCTATCACTTCTTTATTCAAAGAGATATGATATTCAGAATCAAAGCTCGCTACAATGTCTTCGATTCCTTCTGCCTGCATGAAAGATTCTAACAATTGATTGTTAAAAGAATCTTTCTCAACTTCCAAGAAATGACCAAACTTTATTCGATATAAATTCGTAACGAGGAGCAATTTTAACATTCGTTGAGTTGCGAAATTGACAGGAAATGCAGTTTCTTTATAGACCAGTGCTAACAGCTTACACAAAGGTTCTACTGAAAAATCTGTAAAGGGCCATTCAAAAAAATAATATTTTTCCGAAAAATATTGTGCAAAAAAATAACGGATATCAATCTCATCTCCAATAATCCGAGCAGGATTGAGACTAATTTTAAAATTATATTGTTTTTTTATAATTTTGTTAATATGACTGATTATACGATAGAGTGATGAAGAACTTATATAAAACTCTTTACAAAGACTCTCAGTTTCATATCCTTCATTAAAGAAGATGAATTCTAAAATTGAAAAATGGGTTGAATGCTTAAAAAAATGGTGATAGACCATCTCAATATCACTATCATCGGTATTAATGATACGTATGCCATTAGTAGAAGAGTGAAAAATCAATTGAGGGAACGCAGACTTGACATGAGATAAATCATCTTTTACTGAACGTTCTGTACAATTCAATAGTTCAGCCAGTTCAGAAATATGAAACCAGCGTTTGTTTTTAAATAGTAGTTCTAATAGTTCTAATTGCCTGTGGCTCTTTTTAGACAGTAATTCTCGCATTAAAATATTATCTTTCTTTATATAGTGTTTTTATTATCAGGCAATTATACCATATTTTATGCATTTAACCTCGTTTAACAACTCTAAAATATATCTAAAAATGCTGATAAAAGCCTATAGAACAAGGAATTCTTATCTTTGCGTATCTATAGTACAGATAAACGGAAAGAAAACCAAGTTGAATTATTATGTTTCCAAGTTGGAAAATTATATAATTATGTTAATCAAAAAATAATAGTAAAAAATATTATTAAACAATTTTGATTTAGAAAAAATTAGAAAGGAGAATCAATATGCTTTGGTCTATTATTGTTGGAGGTGTTATTGGTCTTATTGCTGGATCAATCACTAAAAAAGGCGGCTCAATGGGTGTTATTGCAAACGTTGTTGCAGGTTTAGTTGGTTCTGCTGTCGGTCAGTCACTTTTGGGAACTTGGGGTCCTAGTTTGGCTGGTATGGCCTTGCTTCCTTCTATCATTGGTGCAGTTATTGTAGTAGCTGTTGTGTCATTTATTTTGGGTAAAAAGGCATAAATTGTCTTTTTACTTTCAAAATACAATTTAAAATTTAATGATGTGAGGATTCAATATGTCAAAATCAAGAAAAATACTTTCCCTCATTTTCTGTATTTTAATCTTGACAATTTTGATTCCTGTTTTGCTAGACTTTCATAAAGTCAGCGGTCTGGGGCTCCAGTTATTTAGTTGGAAGTTATTCACTTGGAAGCAGATTCCTTTTGTGGGCTACTATCTTTCTAGGTATGTTTTCTGGGGCACTGTGGTTTTAGCAAGCTTAATCTTACTACTGATGTTAGTGATAGCTTTTTATCCTAAGAGACGTTTGGAAATTCAGCTAGCTGATGCGGATGGGAAACTGATGCTGAAAAATTCAGCCATTGAAGGGTTTGTTCGTAGTCTATTAACAGAACACGGTTTAATTAAAGATCCTACAGTTTCAGTAAATAGCCGTAAAAACAAATGCATGGTTTCTGTTAAAGGGGCAATTGTTCCTTCGGAAAACATCATCAAGAGAAGTCAGTTGATTCAAGAAGAAATTGCGTCTGGATTGACAGAATTCTTCGGAATCAATCATAATGTCAAGCTTAAAATCTCTGTCTCAGACTTCAAGCCAAAAGAAGCGGCTAAAAAAACTACTAGTCGTGTAAAGTAAGGAAGTAAAAAATGGAATGGTTTAAAAAATATCAATATCCAATCTTGTCTGGATTAGCAGGCATTATTCTAGCGTGTTTTATCCTATCCTTTGGCTTCTTTAAGACTCTATTTGTCTTGATTTGCGCTACTCTAGGGGCAGGAATCGGATATTATATTCAAAACAAAAATATATTTAAATAAGAATAAAGGAGTTTAACATGTCAAATAAAGATGTTAAAGATGTTGCAAAAAAAGAAGTTACCCAAGAAGTTCACGAAGTAAAAGGTGAATTGACTTACGATGATAAGGTCATTCAAAAAATTATCGGTCTCTCTTTAGAGAAAGTTTCAGGTTTGCTGGCTGTTGACGGTGGCTTCTTCTCTAACATAAAAGATAAATTGGTCAACTCTGACAATGTCACTCATGGTGTCAATGTTGAAGTTGGTAAAGAACAAGTAGCTGTTGACCTGAATGTGGTTGCAGAATATCAAAAGAATGTTCCAGCTTTATACAAAGAAATCAAGAAAGTCGTTGCAGAAGAAGTTTCTAAGATGACTGATTTGGAAGTTGTTGAAGTAAATGTCAATGTTGTTGATATTAAAACGAAAGAACAACACGAAGCGGATTCAGTAAGCCTTCAAGACCGAGTGACAGATGTTGCTGAATCAACAGGCGAATTTGCTTCAGAGCAATTCGAAAAAGCAAAATCTGGCATTAGCGGTGGTTTCTCAGCTGTTCAAGAAAAAGTTGGCGATGGTGTAGAGGCTGTTAAAGACGCTGCATCAAATGAAAAAGCTCGCGTTCGTTAATTCTCTAACTAAGATTAGGAATTCTTATATTCTTTCATTTCTTTAAAAATTGAAACTAATAACGGAGGTATCATTATGTCTACAGAAGAAAAATTCAACCAAGCTAAAGGTTCTGTTAAAGAAGGCCTTGGCAAATTAACTGGTGATAAAAAAACAGAAAAAGAAGGAGCTGCTGAAAAAGTAGTTTCTAAAGTCAAAGAAGTTGCAGTAGATGCCAAAGATGCTGTTGAAGGCGCAATCGAAGGCGTTAAAAATATGGTTAAAAAAGACGATAAATAAAACCAATAGTTGATTTTCCTTATAAAAAGTCTTTGTTAGCTATAGTCACTGATAAAAATTATCTACAGTCTAAAGGAGACCTCATTTTAGGGTCTCCTTTCCTTTTTGCTTGTACACTTGATAGAAAAAATATTTCTTAGCTTCTTGGGTGTAAACGCTTGCAAAAAACTGAGTAGAGTACTATAATAGAGTTAAGGAAATAGGAAGAAAGGAAACCAAATTCATTCGCTTTTAAGTTTACTTTGTTGGTATAGTTGTTTGTGATACATAAGTAGTTGCTTTACTTGACATATTGGTTGAATTGTCAGACAGGCCTGCTTAGCTTGCCTGATTGTAACGATAGTATAGAAAGTAGAAGCTTTTAGATGGTTTTCAAACTTCGAGAATTCAATCAATAGTGCTTTATTATGTTATAGAGATTTCCAATGCTAAGATAAAAAGAAAATCATTAGCGGTTGAAGGAATTAAAAGTTTATAAAAAATAATAAAAACAATAAATCAAAAAAATTGTTATTCAGTTACACCTTGGATGAACTGATTGCTCTCATACCAGCGAAGTAAACCAGACCTCTAGCCGAGTAAAGCTAGAGGTCGTTTTTTGCTACGATTGGCATGCCGTGTATCTGGGATGAAAGCCCTCTGGGGGCTGTTTTCTTATACTTTGCAAGTATAAGATACCGTTGACAAGAAAGGGTTTTCGGTATATATTTATATTAGGAATGATGATTGGAAAACAATCAGCAGTTAGAAGAGAGGTTGTTATAGGAGCTGTTTTTTTAGCGTCATCATTGCTTTTCATTATTAGGAAGGTATGATTATGCCAATTATAAGAAAAGTTCAAGTGTATCTTTTGTTTCTGTTTTTTTCTTTGAGCGGTGTCTTGCCAAGTCAGATTGTCTTTGCGGAGCAGTCGCAGAATGGTGTTTAAAGATTTGATTGACAAATACCGCTGGATTTCGCTGATTCAGTACAATGGCATGCGGGTCAGCAAGCGGATGCTCCGATACTATGGTGTTGACTGGTGATAAGCAATTTGCAAGACCAAGTGAGCCAATAAAAGGTGAGAAACCCGAATATCATACAGCTTGATATTCGGGTTTTTGGAAAGGTAAAGAGAAAATGAAGCTGAAAAAAGAAAAATGTCGGCATTGGCTGTTTGACTATGAGGCCGACTATGTCATCTGCCCGGCCTGCGGTGAGCCTATTGCGGAGAATATACCGAATAATCCCAATTTCAAGCTGCAGATAATTCGGCGGAGTCGGAAGTATAAAAGATTTTTAAGGTGGAAAACAGGTTATTTCTTTTTCTTGTTTTTAATATTATTTTTAATGTTATTCATTATCTTCAATTATCAATTCTTGGATAGTTTAGTGATTAAAAGCTACGGGATTACAGGTATTGATTCTTTTGAGCCTATTCTCAAATGGAGCTTCTATCCCTTCAAAGATGTTGTAGAGACAGCGGCCGTCCTTACTTTTATTCTTGCAGGACCTCAGCTTGATAGACGAGAATGGCTGAGACGCTGGCATCTTCAAAAGCATGCACATTACTATTTGGCATCATATCTGTATCCAGTAATCAGAGTAGCAAATTATATTCTGTTAGTTTATCTAGGCAGTGAATTTTGGAGTAAGCTTATTTATTTAGAAGAGATGGACTTGTTGAATTATCACTTAGGTGGTCAGGAACTGATTTACGCTAGCGCGGTCTATGCTAAGGAAAATCTTCGCGGCCTCTACATTGTGCTGGGCCTTAATTTTCTTGCAGACTGCTGGCTCTTTTTCTACCAGCGCTTGGCTATACGGGTTAATCGATTTTAGGATTCAGGAAAGAGAGTAGATATGAAAAAAACAAAATGCCGCCACCAACTGTTTGACTATGAAGCCGACTATGTCATTTGTACGGCCTGCCTCTTTCTGCCTCTGATCTTTCCTTGCCATATCAGTCTTTGGGGAGCAGTGATTGGAATTTTGGCGATCTAAATCCTGCCCGGCTTTCTCAGTAATCCCAATCATGATTTTGTTTCGGCTGATCTCAGCCCCATCGATTTTCCTCATTTGATTGAGCGGCTGTTTCTTCTGGACATTATCACTTTTGGGTAGAAGTTGATTGGGCTTTCCGAGTATTTCGGAAATGAAAATTTCTCCCCCTGTCTGTCCTTCTGCCCTAAACTCCTTGTAATAAGCTAGAACGTAGATTCTCAATGAGGTTTCTGCTTATAGAGGTAGCGCTTCCGATTCTAAGCTTGATAGCTAGCCTGCTGTTCTTTTCTGCTCATGCTCTGGCAACGGTCGGGCTGGCTTTCTTGGTTACAGCGGCGATGATGGTTTATTTTGTCCGTTTTAATCTGACTGGCAAAGCCTAACCCTAAAAAGAGACAGTTTGCGGCTGTTTCTTTTTTGCTGTCAGTGTGTTTTTTCGTGGTTAGAAAAATAGCTCCATTCTAAGTGACAATGGAAAAACAATTTTTCTTTGTTTTGAAAAAACATGAAAAAATGCTATAATAGGTTAGATATGCAAACCTAAGGTTTGCAAGACTGTAATTCGACTTGGCTAGCCAAGGACCGTTAGTAATAAAATAAAGAATCTTTGATAAAAGTGAGATTCTGAAAATTGAATAGGAGAAAAAATGAGCAAGAGCAATATTAAACTGATTGCTTTGGGCGGCGTACGTGAAAATGGTAAAAACCTCTATGTTGCCGAAGTGGATGATTCCATTTTTGTATTGGATGTTGGGCTGAAGTACCCAGAAAATGAGCAGTTGGGTGTGGATTATGTCGTTCCCAACATGGACTATTTGTTTGAAAACAAGAAGCGGATTGCCGGTGTCTTTCTGACGCACGGACACGCGGATGCGATTGGTGCTCTGCCTAATCTTTTGGCAGATGCTAAGGTGCCCGTTTTCGGATCAGAATTGACGATTGAGCTGGCCAAGCTTTTTGTTAAAAATAACGATGCAGTTAAGAAATTCAACGATTTCCATGTGATTGATGAGAATACTGAGATTGAATTTGGCAAAACAGTGGTTTCCTTCTTCCGGACGACTCACTCGATTCCTGAGAGTTTGGGAGTTGTCATCAAGACCAGAAAAGGCAGTATCGTTTATACAGGTGATTTCAAGTTTGACCAGTCTGCCAGCCCGTCCTATGCGACAGACTTTGGCCGTCTGGCTGAGATTGGCCGCGAGGGCGTTCTGGCCTTGCTCAGTGATTCAGCCAATGCAGACAGTAGCGTTCAGGTGGCTAGTGAGAGCGAGGTTGGCAAGGAAATCGAAGATACGATTGCTGACTGGGATGGCCGCGTGATTGTTGCGGCGGTTGCCAGCAACTTGTCTCGTATTCAGCAGGTCTTTGATGCAGCTGCAGAGACTGGCCGCCGAGTGGTTTTGACAGGCTTTGATGTTGAAAACATCGTTCGTACGGCTATCCGCCTCAAGAAGCTGTCCTTGGTGGACGAACGCCTCTTGATCAAGCCCAAGGAAATGTCTAAGTTTGAAGATCATGAGCTGATTATCTTGGAGACTGGCCGGATGGGTGAGCCTATCAATGGTCTGCGCAAGATGTCAATCGGCCGTCACCGCTATGTGGAAATCAAGGAAGGCGATTTGATTTACATTGTAACGACGCCGTCAATTGCCAAGGAAGCGGTCGTAGCTCGCGTGGAAAATATGATTTATCAGGCGGGGGGCATTGTCAAGCTGATTACCCAAAACCTGCGGGTTTCGGGTCACGGGAATGCGCGTGATTTGCAACTCATGATTAATCTGTTGCAGCCTAAGTACCTCTTCCCGATTCAGGGTGAGTACCGCGGCTTGGATGCTCATGCCAAGGCTGCCATGGAAGTTGGCATGCTGCCGGAAAATATCTTCATTCCTAAGCGAGGTAGCATCATGGAATATGACCATGGTGATTTTGTGCCTGCTGGTGCTGTGTCAGCAGGAGATGTCATGATTGATGGGAATGCGATTGGCGATGTAGGCAATATTGTCCTGCGCGACCGCAAGGTCTTGTCTGAAGATGGTATTTTCATCGTGGCACTCACAGTTAACCGGAAGGAAAAGAAAATCATTTCCAAGGCTAAAGTACACACCCGTGGATTTGTCTATGTCAAGAAGAGCAGAGATATTTTGCGTGAAAGCTCTGACATTATCAATAAAACCGTGGAAGACTATCTGGCGCAGGATAGCTTTGACTGGGGTGAGCTGAAGGGTGCTGTCCGTGACAGTCTGGCCAAATATCTCTTTGATCAAACCAAGCGTCGCCCAGCTATTTTGCCGGTTGTTATGGAAGTGCGGTAAAAATCTCAACACAAATACAAGAAAAGTCGGGTTTCGGCTTTTTCTTGTCAGGAAGATACGAAGGAGAAATGCGAATGGCAGTGATGAAAATAGAGTATTATTCTGAGGCTTTGGAGATGGAATGGGGTGTCAATATCCTCTATCCAGACGCAGCTCGTGTGGACAAGCCGGATGATAAGGACATTCCTGTTTTGTACTTGCTTCATGGTATGAACGGGAATCACAATAGCTGGCTCAAGCGCTCAAATATTGAGCGTCTGGTTCGCTCGACCAACTTGATTGTTGTCATGCCTAATACCAGCAACGGCTGGTACACCGATACTCAGTACGGCTTTAACTATTACGAAGCCATCGCTGAGGAGCTGCCTCGGGTGCTCAAGCGCTTTTTCCCAAATATGTCGGATAAGCGGGAAAAGAATTTTATCGCTGGTCTTTCCATGGGTGGATACGGGGCCTTTAAGCTGGCTCTCAAGTCTAACCGCTTTTCATACGCGGCTAGTCTTTCTGGCGCTTTGAGTTTTCTTGATGCTCGCCCAGATAATGCTGAAATGGCAACGCCAGCCTATTGGCGAGGAGTTTTTGGAGACTATAAAGACTGGACCAGAAGCCCTCATTCGCTGGAGAGTATAGCCAAGCAATCTGATAAAAAGACTAAGCTTTGGGCATGGTGTGGCGAAGAGGATTTTCTCTATAAGGCCAATCAGGAGGCGGTGAAAAACCTGCAAGACTTAGGCTTGGAGATTACTTACAGCCACAGTCCAGGTAAGCATGAGTGGTATTACTGGGAAAAGCAGATGGAGAATGTACTGGCCTGGCTTCCTATCGACTTCCAGCTGGAAGAGCGCCTGTCGTAAAAATAGACTGTAAAGTCGTATTATGATCTCAGAGTATGATATAATGATTACGTTTGAGAATCGGAGTGGGATTGATTCCCCAGAATACAAATAGGAGAATGGAACTTTGACAAAAGCGATTCGAGTGCGTTATGCACCAAGTCCGACTGGACTTTTACACATCGGAAATGCGCGGACTGCGCTCTTTAACTACCTCTATGCTCGTCACTATGGTGGAACTTTCATCATCCGTATTGAGGATACTGACCGCAAGCGCCATGTAGAAGATGGGGAACGCTCACAGCTTGAAAATTTACGCTGGCTGGGTATTGACTGGGATGAAAGTCCTGAGACTCACGAAAACTACCGCCAGTCTGAGCGCTTGGATATTTACCAAAAATATGTCAATGAACTCTTGGACAAGGGCTTGGCTTACAAGTCCTATGTGACCGAGGAAGAATTAGCTGCTGAACGCGAACGTCAGGAAGCAGCTGGTGAAACACCGCGTTATATCAATGAGTTTCTAGGCATGTCAGAGGAAGAGAAGGCAGCCTATATCGCTGAGCGCGAAGCAGCGGGAATTATTCCGACGGTTCGTCTGGCTGTCAATGAAGCTGGTGTCTACAAGTGGAGTGACATGGTCAAGGGCGAAATTGAGTTCGAGGGTGGTAATATCGGTGGTGACTGGGTTATCCAGAAGAAAGACGGCTATCCAACTTACAACTTTGCTGTGGTTATTGATGACTATCTGATGGAAATTTCTCACGTTATTCGGGGAGATGATCATATTGCCAACACACCTAAGCAGCTCATGGTCTATGAAGCTCTCGGCTGGGAAGCACCAGAATTTGGGCACATGACCTTGATTATCAACTCTGAAACAGGTAAGAAGCTGTCTAAGCGCGATACCAATACCTTGCAGTTTATCGAGGATTATCGCAAGAAGGGCTACCTGCCAGAAGCCGTCTTTAACTTTATTGCACTGCTAGGCTGGAATCCTGGCGGCGAGCATGAGATTTTCTCTCGCCAAGAATTGATCGAGCTTTTTGATGAAAAACGTCTCAGCAAGTCTCCAGCTGCCTTTGACCAGAAGAAGCTGGACTGGATGAACAACGAATACATCAAGAATGCGGATTTTGACACAATCTTTGCTCTGGCTAAGCCATACTTGGAAGAAGCAGGTCGTTTGACCGATAAGGCAGAAAAGCTTGTAGAGCTCTACAAACCACAAATGAAGTCTGTAGACGAAATTGTGCCGCTGACAGACCTCTTCTTTGCGGACTTCCCAGAGTTGACAGATGCGGAGCGTGAGGTCATGGCTAGTGAAACGGTACCGACTGTGTTGACAGCTTTCAAGGAAAAGCTAGAAGCTATGTCGGATGCAGATTTTGTGACGGAGAATATCTTCCCGCAGATCAAGGCTGTCCAAAAAGAGACAGGAATCAAGGGCAAAAACCTCTTTATGCCGATTCGGATTGCCGTTTCGGGTGAAATGCATGGACCAGAGCTGCCAGATACGATTTACTTGCTTGGACGCGAAAAATCCATCCAGCATATCGAAAACATGCTGAATCAAATTCAATAAGATGAACCAGCTTTCGAGCTGGTTTTTACTTTGCAAATTTTTGTTTTTATGTCACAATTGTAATAAGAAAATCCTTTAAGGAGAGAAAAATGAAAAATGGATCATCATCTTGATTGGAGGATTACTAGCCTTACTCGTGCTAGTAACCTGTAATCAAAAGAAAGAGCAGGCGACTCCTGCTTCCAACAATTCTAAAGTAAGTTCGACTAGCTCTGCATCTTCTAAAAAGTCTGAAAGAGGGACCAATTCGAGCGAACTTGATGGTCAAGCGGATAATCAGGAAACTTCTGATACAGGCTCTCAGCAGAATTCGGAAACAGAAAGTGAAAATTCTACCAAGGAAGCTAGCAAAGGAGAGAAAGAGACTGCATCGACTTCTAGTTTGGATATGAAGGCTATTGCTTCTGGGGATTTTTCCAGCATGATTGGTACTTGGCAGGATGCCAAAGGGAACAGTTATACATTTGATGAGTCAGGTATTGAGTCAGATGTTGCCAAGCTTGAGACAGGAGATTACTCTGGGCCAGATGAAAATGGGATTTACAGAGCAGGGATTCGTTGGAAAAACCAAACCGGTGCTGCCTTTCTTATAATTCCAGCAGGAAAGAGTCTACCAGCTGGGGAGACTGTCAATGGGACAGATCCAACTGATAACAGTCAAGATCGTTTCATCATCACCCAGAGCGTTTCCGAACATCCCGATGTTTTTTACCGCGTAAAATAAGGAGTCTTGACGGACTCTTTTTTTCTTGTTTTGAGTCCAGTATATAATATATTGATTTTGAATAAAAATCGATAAAACGCTTTTATTTTAATAAATATTAAAATTTCTCTTGACATTCGCATTTTCATACAGTAGAATGTTTAAAAATAAAATGTAGAAGGATAGAGGTAATCATATGGTTAAAGAGAAAGTCATTTTAGCGTATTCCGGCGGCTTGGACACTTCGGTGGCCATTACTTGGCTGGACAAGGATTATGATGTGATCGCGGTCTGTATGGACGTAGGTGAAGGAAATGATTTGGATTTCATTCATAACAAGGCGCTGAAAGTTGGCGCTATCGAATCACATGTTATTGATGTTAAAGACGAGTTTGCGGAAGACTACGTCTTGGTTGCTCTGCAAGGACACACCTTCTACGAACGAAAATATCCTCTAGTGTCCGCTCTGAGCCGACCTTTGATTTCTAAGAAATTGGTTGAAATTGCCCACAAGACAGGGGCGACGACCATTGCCCATGGCTGTACCGGAAAAGGAAACGATCAGGTACGTTTTGAAGTGGCTATCGCATCCTTAGATCCCAGTCTCAAGGTCATTGCTCCGGTTCGGGAGTGGAAATGGTCTCGGGAAGAAGAAATTAATTACGCCAAAGCTAATGGTGTGCCAATTCCTGCAGATCTGGACAGCCCTTACTCAGTCGATCAAAACCTTTGGGGACGGGCCAATGAGTGCGGAGTCTTGGAAAACCCTTGGAATGAAGCACCGGAAGATGCCTATGATTTGACGGTTGCACCAGAAGCAGCGCCAGACAGCCCAGTCTATGTAAATATTGACTTTGAGGCAGGTGTACCAGTTGCTTTAGATGGTAAAAAGATGAAGCTGGCGGACTTGATTCTTGAGCTGAATGACTTAGCTGGACAGCACGGTGTTGGCCGGATTGACCATGTGGAAAACCGTCTGGTAGGGATTAAGTCTCGGGAAATTTATGAATGCCCTGGGGCGGTGACTCTCTTGGCTGCCCACAAGGAAATCGAGGATCTGACTCTAGTCAGAGAACTGGCCCATTTCAAGCCGATTATCGAAAATGAACTGTCCAATCTCATCTATAATGGCCTCTGGTTTAATCCAGCGACAGAAGCTTTGATTGCCTACCTTAAGTCCACTCAGCAGGTGGTCAATGGCACAGCTAAGGTGAAGCTTTATAAGGGAACTGCGACAGTCGTAGCGCGTAAGTCTGACAATTCTCTCTACGATGAAAGTCTGGCCACCTATACCAGTGCAGATACCTTTGACCAGGATGCCGCGATTGGCTTTATCAAACTTTGGGGGCTTCCGTCTAAGGTTCACGCAGAGGTCCAGGCTCACAAAGATAAATAGAAAGGGGCTTTCCTATGGCGAATCATAAACTGTGGGGCGGACGTTTTGAAGCCTCTCTGGAAGGCTGGGTAGAGGAGTTTGGCGCCAGCATCGGCTTTGACTATCGTCTGGCTCCCTATGATCTGCAGGGCAGCCTAGCTCATGTCAAAATGCTGGGACAGACAGGGATCATTGCTCCAGAGGAAGCAGCTGCTATTCAGGCAGGCCTAGAAAAGCTGTTGGCACGTTATGAGGCTGGAGAGCTTGAGTTTGATGTGCGTAATGAAGATATTCATATGAATATGGAGGCTCTTCTGACCGAGGAGATTGGGCCAGTAGCTGGCAAGCTTCATACGGCTCGCTCCCGTAATGACCAGGTGGCGACAGATATGCACCTCTATCTCAAGGATCAGCTCGGTCAGATTGCGGATAAACTCTTAAATCTGCGTCAGGTTCTATTGGACTTGGCAGAGGAGCATGTAGAGACTGTCATACCAGGCTATACCCATCTGCAGCATGCCCAGCCGATTAGCTTTGCTCATCATCTGCTGGCCTATTATCAGATGTTCAGCCGGGATAGTCAGCGCTTTGCCTTTAATCTGGAGCATACGGATTTGTCTCCTTTGGGAGCGGCGGCTCTGGCGGGGACAACATTTCCGATTAACCGAGAGCTGACGGCTGATTTATTGGGATTCAAAGGCATTTACCACAATTCCTTGGATGCGGTCAGTGATCGAGACTTTATCTTGGAATTTCTATCTAACAGCAGCATTCTCATTATGCATCTGTCTCGTCTCTGCGAGGAGCTGATTAACTGGTGCAGCTATGAATATGGCTTTGTCAGTCTGTCAGACACCTTTAGTACAGGATCATCCATTATGCCGCAAAAGAAAAATCCGGACATGGCGGAGCTGATTCGGGGTAAGAGCGGCCGGGTCTATGGCCATCTCTTCAGTCTTCTGACGGTTATGAAATCCCTGCCCTTGGCCTATAATAAGGACCTGCAGGAAGACAAGGAAGGCATGTTCGATACAGTAGATACTATCCAAAAATCCCTGGATATTATGGCGGGTATGCTGTCTAGTATGACAGTCAATAAGGAAAAAATGCTGGTTTCAACCCAGCAAGACTTCTCCAATGCGACAGAATTGGCTGACTATCTGGCCAAGAAAGGACTGCCTTTCCGGGAAGCCCATGAGATTGTCGGAAAGTTGGTGCTGGAATGCAGCAAGGCAGGCTATTATCTACAGGATATTCCGCTGAGCCGCTATCAGGAAGTGTCGTCGCTGATTGAGGAGGATATTTATCAAGCACTTGAGTCGCAGACCGCTGTACAAAAACGGGATTCCCTTGGCGGGACGGGATTTGCACAGATCCGTCAGGAGTTGGAAAGAGCGAAAAAACAGCTGGAAAAGGAATAAGATATAGGGAACATCGCAAGGAAATTGCGGTGTTTTTTTGGTGAATCAACCTTTTAAATATTTGCAAAAACGGCGTCATAGCAGGACTTATTGGCATTTTCGAAAAATATGGTATAATAGATATAATTTTGGTGGATGGAGTTAAGTTTTGAGAAAAAACTATCGCGTCAAGAGCGAAAAAGATTTCAATGCGATTTTTAAAAGAGGACAGAGTTTTGCTAATCGAAAATTTGTCGTTTACATGTTAGAAAAAGAGCAAAAGCATTTTCGAGTTGGAATTTCCGTCAGTAAAAAGCTGGGGAATGCAGTAGTTCGTAATCGTATTAAAAGAAAAATCCGCCATGTCTTGATGCAGCATCAGAAACAGTTAGTCCAGGCGGACTTCGTAGTTATCGCTCGCAAAGGAGTGGAAGAGTTGGACTACCACCAAGTTGAACAAAATTTATTGCATGTATTAAAGATTGCTAAACTTTATCAGGAAGGATTCATTTGTGAAACAGAAAAGTAAATTAGGGATTTTGCTGGTTGCCTCGCTGCTCTTTCTCACAGCCTGCGGAACCAGTCAAGTTACAGCCGATTCACATGGCTTCTGGGAACAGCTAGTATATTTCTTTGCAGACACCATTCGTTTTCTATCCTTTGGCGGAAGCAAGGGAATTGGGATTATTCTCTTTACCTTGATTATCCGGACAGTTCTCCTGCCGGTCTTCCAATTCCAGACGACTTCTTCGCGCAAGCTGCAGGAAGTGCAGCCGCATATCAAACAACTGCAGGAAAAGTATCCTGGCAAGGATATGGAGAGCAGAACAGCCTTGGCTGAGGAAACGCAAAAACTCTACAAAGAAAAGGGTGTCAATCCCTATGCCTCATTCATTCCGCTCTTTATCCAGATGCCAGTGCTCTTGGCTCTGTTTCAAGCCCTGACTCGGGTTGATTTTATGAAAACAGGTCACTTCCTCTGGCTCAATCTAGGAGCGACAGATCCGACCTTTATTCTTCCACTGTTGGCGGCTCTCTTCACTTTCTTCAGTACTTGGCTTTCAAACAAGGCCTTGCCTGAGAGAAATGGCGGGATGACAGTCATGATGTACCTGATGCCAGTTGTGATTTTCTTTTTCGCCCTCTATGCAGCGAGTGGGGTGGCCCTCTACTGGGCGGTCTCAAATGCTTATCAGGTGGTTCAGACCTTGCTGCTGAGCAATCCTTTTAAAATCATTGCCGAGCGGGAAGCCAAGGAACGGTCAGAGCGCCAATTGGAACAGAAAAAGAAACGTGCCCTAAAAAAAGCACAGAAAAAGAAAAAGTAAGTAAGAAGGAGGACTCTTGCAATGGTTATTTTTACAGGAGCAAGTGTTGAAGAAGCCATTCAAAATGGTTTGAAAACGTTGGATATTCCACGGATGAGAGCGCATATCACTGTTATTTCACGTGAGAAAAAAGGCTTTTTAGGTCTGTTTGGCAAGAAGCCAGCTCAGGTGGATGTCGAGCCGATTGCTGAGACGACAGTTGTTAAAGCCAATCAAAAGGCTGTAAAAGGTGTTCCCGAAGAGATTAACGCTCAGAATGAGCCTGTGCAGTCTGTCAGTGAAGCAACGGTTGATTTGGGTCGTGTGGTAGCTGCTATCAAGAAGGTCGAAGGAGAAGGCGAAGTTATCTCAGATGAGGTCAAGGCTGAAATTCTCAAAAATGACAAGCAAGCCAATACGATTTTAGAAGAGACGGGCACCATTGATCTTCTCAAGACCAATCAAGCTATTGATGAGTCAATTGCTCAAGCAGAAGCGGACGATAGCAAGGTTATCTCTTTTGAACAAGCGGCTAAAGACAAGGGTGAGCCGATAGAAACAGAAGAAAGCTCTTTTGCTGACTTAGGCATCCAAGTCGAAGCTGACTACGATATTGAAGAAGTGGTTGACAACGTAACGAACTATGTTCAGAAAATCGTTGATGAGATGGATGTTGAAGCGGGTATTTCCAGCAGCCACAACCGCCGTACCATTAACATGCAGATTGATACCAATGAACCGGGGCGCGTGATTGGCTACCACGGAAAAGTCTTGAAAGCTCTGCAGCTATTGGCGCAAAACTATCTTTATAACCAATATTCTAAGAGCTTCTACATTTCAATTAATGTCAATGACTATGTTGAGCATCGGGCAGAAGTGCTGCAAAGCTATGCGCAGAAACTGGCTCAGCGGGCTTTGGAAGACCGACGCGGTCAGCACACGGACCCTATGTCTAACAGCGAGCGCAAGATTATCCACCGCATCATTTCTCGCATCGATGGCGTGACTAGCTATTCCGAAGGCGACGAGCCTAACCGCTATGTCGTCGTGGATATTGACAGTGAATAAAAAGAAAGCCAGCAGAGATGCTGGTTTTTGTATATAGAAAGGATTTTTTATGTCACTTTTTCCAGCTATTGAAAGTTATCTGCCTCATCAAGGGGCTAAGTATATATCTCCAGACAAGGCAGGGCAGCTGCGTGAGTCTATGTTGGAGCTAAGAGCTAAGGGGCAGGCGGCACGCAAGGAGTTTGCAGACTTGGTCAAGGATTTTCAGAGCCTCTATCCTAAGCTGACCTTGGAGCGAACCAGCCAGTGGATGAATCAGGCGCAGATACTGCGACCCCATTTTTGGAATTATCTTAAAGGCTATGGGGAAATCACAGAGCCAATGTTTGCCCTGCACTTGTATGGAACTGCAGATGATTTTGGAGTGTCACTGGAGGTGAGCTTTATGGAGCGCAAGAAAGATGAGCACAGCCTCAGCAAGCAAAATCGGATCTTGGAACTGCCCATTCAGCCGCCAGCTTACTATTTTGCTCAGATAGATGGTGTGAGTCAGCGTTTTGAAGGCACTGAGGAAAATCGCCAGCTTCTTATTCAGCAGCTAGCAGCCGGTCAGGTTCGTAAGGTCTTAGTCAAATACGATGTTCCCCTTTCTCAGGCTGCTTCAAGAGAGCAGGTGCTGTCTCAGCTGCAGGAGGCCATGACAGCTTTGATTCCCTTTTATGAGGCGACTCGGACTATATGATTACGTTTACAAAGAGAAAGTTATTTAAGTAAGTATTGACAAAAGCCCCGGAATCATATAGAATAGTAAAGTATGTTTAGTAACTGATCACAACTAGCCGGCTAAACGAATACAAGAATCTAAGAGGAGGTATTCATCGTGAAACGTACTTATCAACCAAGTAAAATCCGTCGTGCGCGTAAACATGGTTTCCGCCACCGTATGTCAACTAAAAACGGTCGTCGTGTATTGGCAGCTCGCCGTCGTAAAGGACGCAAAGTTTTGGCTGCTTAATCCAAGCGATTTATCAAGAAACCAGCGGAGACTCGAGACCGCTGGTTTTTTGTCTTAAATTTATGCGTAAAAGTCAATAGACTGGCAGGAAAGTTCCTCTTTTTGGCCAGTGCCTTTATTCATGACTTCTGCATACCAGTCCCCTTTGTGGCTAAATAGTTTGATAAATTGAACTTGGAGAGACTGCTGTTCATACTTAATTGGAAAAAATTCTCCCTGCCTGTGCAATAAAATATCGAGAATTATTCGCAACTGAGAGTTGTTGATTGTTTTCCTGACTTCTGGTTGAAGGATTTTTTCAATTTTTGTGATCTTGCTTAACTGCTGTTCTGAAATCGAGTTTTCAAATTTTTCTTTTAATTTTTGCAGGTCAATATCAAAAGGACACATATTGTAGTTTTCCAGAGTCAGCATGGAAAAATACAAGGCAGAAATTTCATCTATGGAGAAAATAATAGGAGATAACAAGTCGTTGCTAAGAATTTTATAACTGCCATTCCGACCTAAGTCAGAATAAATTGGAATGCCTAGCGTTTCAAGGCTGGCAATATCACGAAGGGCAGTGCTTTTTGAAATGTGATATCGATTTATAATATCTTTTAGGTTGAATTGTCTTTTCTTATTGAGAAAAATAAGCATATCGTTAATTCTTTGAGATTTATTCATGAGAAACTCCATATTTTTATTAAACGGTTTCAAAAAATGACACCTTTTTATATTATACTAGTTTTAGAGAAAATAATAAAGGAGTCAGATATGAAACAATATTTTAAGGCCTTATTAGCAGAACAGACAGAAATGGCTCTAGCTACTTCTGTAAAGGATATCCCAAATGTAAGAATTGTCAATTTTTACTATGATGAGGAGGCAAAGAAATTGTTCTTTATCTCATTTAAAAATAGTCAAAAAATTCAAGAGTTGGCAATCAATAATCGTATTGCTCTTACAACAGTCCCGAAAGGTGATGGAAGGTATGTCCGGATTCAAGGGAGAGTCAAAGAAAGCCAGCTTTCTATTGAGGAAATAAGAAGCGTTTTTGTCCAGAAGTACCCTTATTATCAAGATATTATTGAGCAGCATACCGACTCCTTGCAACTTTTTGAAGTATCTTTTTCTGATGCTTTCTTGGTCTTAGATAATAATCAAGTTGAGAAAATTAAACTATAAGGAGAAAATAGATGCTTGAGATAAAAAGGTGCGATTGGGCTGAAAATAGTGAGCTTGAGAGAAATTATCATGACCATGAATGGGGGCGACCTGTGCATGACGAGCATACACTCTTTAAAATGTTGATTTTGGAAGGTCAGCAGGCGGGCTTGAGCTGGCAAACTATTTTGTCAAAAATGGATGCTATGACAGAGGCTTATGAAAACTTCAATCCTGAAATACTCTCCAACTATGACGAGCAGAAGATTGAAGAATTGCTTAGTGATCAAAGAGTGATACGAAATAGGCTGAAAATAAAGGCAGTTATAAAAAATGCTAAAGCCTATTTAAAATTAAAAGAAGAATATGGTAGTTTGGATTCTTATATTTGGTCTTTTGTAAATAATGAACCGATTGTCAATTCATGGTCCAGTATTGAAGGGGTGCCCGCTCGAACGGAGCTATCGGATAAAATTAGCAAAGAACTCAAAAAGAAAGGTTTCTCTTTTGTTGGCTCTACGACTGTATATGCCTTTATGCAGTCCATTGGCATGGTCAATGATCATTTGCTGACCTGTGATTTTAGGATATAATCATTTTTCTTTGAATTGGAAAGGTGAGCGGTCTATTATTGAATGCAGGTAAATGATATGAAAAAGAGAATAAAACCAGAAAGAAACGGATTTTCTTTCTGGTTTTTTGTGTATAGTTAAGTACAGCTGCTTATTTTGCCACTGGTAAAAGCATTGGATAAAGATAGCAGAGCAAGGTAAAGCTTATCAGGGCGTAAAAGATACCGATGCGAATAGCTTGGATAGGTTTGTAGAAACGAATCAGAGTCAGTAGGCACCAGACTAAGAGGACTAGGATGAACCATGCTGAAATCAAGCGCAGTGGTGTTGGTCCGTAAAGGTAGATGTAGATGCCAAATAATTTCCAGCCAGCTAGCAAGGCTAGCAGACCAGTAAAGATAAAGAGGATAGTAGCTGCGAATCGCGTTCCTTTTTGGTCCCAGAGTGGCTTTTTGGCAATCAAATAGAAGACACCTAGGACTGCAAAGTTAAGGATAGAGACCCGAACCAGCTGCCAGAAGCCAGCTACGGCAACAGTTGAAGCATTCTGAGGAGAAATAGCCTGAGCTACTGTTCCAGCGCTTAGGAGCTGACCGAGCTCATCCAAACCTGTCAGGAAGAAGAGTGCATAGGTCAGGCAGAGGCTGCCGATGATAATGTAGGCTGCGAAAGCGGGTGCTACTCGCAAAGGGCGGATACTTGCTTGAAATTTTTTGTAGCTCAGTTTAGTATCTTTTTTGCCTAACAGACTCCCGGCTAGGAGCCCATACAAGTAAAGACTGACGGGAACAGCCAGGAAGGCCTTGAAGAGAATCGTGCTGCTATCAAGACTTGAAAAGAGGGAGTCAAATAGATTCTCAATGAAATCAGCGGTATTGCTGAAGAAAGAGGCAAAGCTGTCTGAAACCTGACTCAGCTGGGACCAGACAAAGTAGACCAAGATTCCCGCGACAAAGAAGCTACTGACAATAATAGCGAGCTGTTGGGCTTTCTTTGAAGACATACTGTCAGAGCTGTCAGAAGAGTCCTGCTGCTTGCCTTCTATAAAGACTAGAATAGCAGCAATGAAATTTTTAAAGGGCAGGATGCAGATGGCTTGAATGGCATCAAACCAGACCAGGATACCCAAACGCCCCTGGCTTAACCAGCCAGTGCGGGACAGAATATAGAAGGCGAATGAGATGTGGATGGCTAGAAATTGGAAAAATTCTAGTTGGCGATGAAGCCCCCAGAGACTTAAAGCTAGGGCTTGAGCTAGCGTCATAATCAGAAAGCTTCTAGCCTCTAACTTGCTGTCAAGATTTTTTATCAGCAGAGATGGATAGGCTAATTTCCTGATTAAGGCCTCGCTTAATAATATAAGGCCGATTGCAAAAGGGAAAAAGGATGCAGTTTGATAATTAAAAAATACTGCAGAGTAAAAGTAGGTTAAAAGATAGAGGATTAGATAGCTGATTTTAAAGAATCGCAGTTGCTTGTCCTCTAGGCCTGTAAAGATGGTCTGTCTTTCTTCTTCTGCGGGCAGACAAGGCTGGACATTCATCTGCTCTTGTACTGGATATTCCATAATTATTTCTCCTCCTCATCAGGGATATACTCCAAAATATCGCCGGGTTGACAGTCTAGTTCACGGCAGAGAGCGTTGAGTGTTGAAAAGCGGACAGCCTTGGCTCGATTGTTTTTTAGGATAGATAGATTGGCTGGTGTTAGGTCAATCAACTCTGCTAAACGGCCAGCACTGATGCGCTTTTGCGCCATGACAAGGTCTAAATTTATCTGAATCATAAGACCTCCTAAATAGTGTAGTCCACTTGATCCTGCAGCTCAATGGCCTTGCCAAAAGCATTGCGGATGACACGAATAATCAGGGTCAAGATACTGCAAGAAACAGTGACTAAGAGCATGGGCAGATAGGCTGTCAGTCCCATGAAGAGGGAGATAAGAGCGACAGTGCCGACTTCCCAGCCAAGATAGCGCATGTACTGAACATTTTGTGTGATAAAGACCTGATTTTTACCGATGCGGCTAAGGAGTCGATAGAGATGGACAATGCAGGCTAGAGCCAGGCAGCCTAGGACATAGCCGAACAGCAGCAAGACCCAAAAGCGTGTCTCTCCTTGAAAGAAAGGAGAGGGAAATTCAATAACTAGGTTGACGACCCAAGGTCCTAGGGCTATCAGGATAATGGAAGCAATAAATAAAAGGCTGATACTGATTTTTGTAAGAGTAATGCTCATATCTTCAGCAGTCTTTTTCATTTTGTCTGTCATAATTTCCTCCGACTAACGTTTCATTTCTTAGTAACTATAACATGTACCTTATCGATAATCAATAAAAAACTATCGAAAAAAGATAAAATCGGTCTTAAGGACTAGATGAAAGTTTCTAAAAAGTTCTTATTGTATAGAGATGGATTTCTTGCCAGGAGATGAATAGAGCAGAAGACGATGAATATTTTGCTTGATTTTTGGTATAATAAAGGACAGGAAATACAAGGAAGTAAAGTATGAAAATTTTTGATACACACACGCATTTAAATGTGGAAGAATTTGCTGGTCGAGAGGCAGAGGAGCTGCAGCTGGCTGCAGAAATGGGCATTAGCAAAATAAATATTGTCGGTTTTGACCGACCGACTATTGAGCGCGCCTTGGAGCTGGCAGATTGCTATGATCAGCTTTATGCTACGATTGGCTGGCATCCGACTGAGGCTGGGACTTATGATGAGGCGGTGGAAGCCTATCTGCTGGACAAGCTTCGTCACCCCAAGGTGGTGGCTTTGGGCGAGATTGGGCTGGACTATCACTGGATGACTGCGTCCAAGGATGTTCAGGAGCGGGTGTTTCGCCGCCAAATTCAGCTCTCTAAAAAGCTGAAGCTGCCCTTTGTCGTTCACACACGTGATGCTTTGGAAGATACTTATGAGATTATCAAGAGTGAGGGTGTAGGTCCGCGAGGCGGTATTATGCACTCTTATTCTGGCTCTTTGGAAATGGCAGAGCGCTTTATCGAGCTAGGGATGATGATTTCCTTTTCTGGAGTTGTGACCTTTAAGAAAGCGACGGATATTCAGGAGGCTGCGCGGAGCCTGCCTTTGGACAAAATCCTCGTCGAGACTGATGCACCTTATCTGGCGCCTGTTCCCAAGCGTGGCCGAGAAAACAAAACAGCCTATACCCGCTATGTTGTAGAGAAAATTGCTGAACTTCGTGGGCTGCCTGTCGAAGAAGTAGCGCAGACGACCTATGATAATGCAAAGAAGGTGTTTGGGCTTGACTGAGAAGATAAAAATCCCTCAGGTGATTGTCGTTGAGGGCAAGGATGACACAGCTAACCTTCAGCGATTTTACCAAGTTGACACTTACGAGACGAGAGGCTCTGCGATCAATGAAGATGATCTAGAGCGGATTGAGAAACTGCACCAGCTGCGAGGTGTGATTGTCTTTACCGATCCAGACTACAATGGTGAGCGTATCCGTCGAATGATTATGGAGGCTGTGCCGACTGCTCAACATGCCTTTCTCCGCCGTGATGAGGCGGCACCCAAGTCTAAGAACAAAGGTAAATCGCTTGGGGTAGAGCACGCTTCATTTGAGGATTTACAGCAGGCGTTAGCTGTGCTGGTCGGATATTTCGATGATGAGGAAAACTTTGACATTACCAAAAATGACCTCGTACGACTGGGACTGCTTATGGGAAGTGACAGCCGTCAACGCCGAGAGTATCTGGGTGAGCAGCTCCGTATCGGCTATTCTAACGGTAAGCATCTGCTCAAACGCTTGGAATTGTTTGGGGTGACTTTGGCGGAAGTGGAAGAAACCATGCTCAGATATTCAGTCTAACGGAGTAAGAAATGAAAAAAGTAATTATTACGGGCGGCAATAGTGGGATTGGATATCAAACTGCAAAACAGTTAGCTGAGAAAGGTTGGTCAGTGACCCTATTTTGTCGTCGAAAAGAAGCTGCTGAGCAAGCCTGTGAGAAAATCCGTCAACAAACAGGAAACCCGCATATAGATTATATCTTGGTTGATTTATCTGATATGAAAAGTGTCAGGAAAGCGGTAGAACAGTATATCCAAAAAGAAGAGAATTTAGATGTTTTAATTAACAATGCGGCTGATTTTGATTTATCAATCAAAAGTCCTGTGATAACCAAAGATGGATTGGAAAAGCAATTTGCGACCAATGTGGGCGCTCCGTACTTACTTTCTTCTTTATTGAAAGGTTTGTTGGAAAAGTCAGAAAGTGGTCGGATTATTAATATTTCTTCCCAAGGGCTGGTGCTTTATCCTTTCATGAAGCTTGATTTTGAAAATTTATCCGGTCAAAAACATTACAGTCCTGCTAAGATCTATTATCAGAATAAGCTGGCCTTGTTGATGCTGTCACTTTATATGCGGAAACATTGGAAAGGTATCAAGGTTCAGGCCATCCGTGTGACCAATGTCAAAGTTGATATGCGGCGCTATGATCACCTCAGCGCTTTTATGAAAAATCTGTATAAAATTAAGTCGAGATTTTCGATTAGTCCTGAAGAAATGGCGAAAGTCTATACAGCCTTATCTACAGAAGATGGCTATGAGGGCTTTTTGTATGACGAGAAATGCAGAGAAGTTAAGGCTAATGCGTTTGCTTACGAGGAAGAAGAACAGAAAAAACTTTACACCTTGCTTGAACAAATGACTTTCTTAAAAGATAATGAATAAATAATTAGAAAAGAGAAAAGATGCGTATTGCAGACCATAGTGTGACCCGTGCCATTCTGGAGCGTCACGGTTTCACTTTTAAAAAATCTTTCGGTCAGAATTTCCTGACGGATACCAACATCCTCCAGAAGATTGTGGACACAGCTGAGATTGACAAAAAGGTCAATGTCATCGAAATTGGTCCTGGTATTGGGGCTTTGACAGAATTTTTGGCGGAAAGTGCTGCAGAAGTCATGGCCTTTGAGATTGATGATCGGTTGGTGCCGATTTTGGCGGATACTCTGCGCGATTTTGACAATGTGACAGTGGTCAATCAGGATATTCTCAAGGTTGATCTGGCTCAGTACATAGCAGAGTTTAAGAATCCAGACCTGCCTATCAAGGTAGTGGCGAATCTTCCCTACTATATCACGACGCCGATTCTCATGCATTTGATTGAGAGCGGAATTCCTTTTAGTGAGTTTGTCGTGATGATGCAAAAAGAAGTAGCGGATCGGATATCAGCTCAGCCGAATACCAAGGCCTACGGTAGTTTGTCAATTGCGGTACAGTATTACATGACGGCCAAGGTTGCCTTTATCGTGCCACGGACAGTCTTTGTGCCTGCTCCAAATGTGGATTCGGCTATTCTCAAGATGGTGCGCAGAGACCAGCCAGCTGTTGAGGTACAGGACGAGAAATTCTTTTTCAAGGTCTCCAAGGCCAGTTTTGTCCACCGTCGGAAGACTCTCTGGAATAACCTGACCAGTTGTTTTGGAAAGTCAGAGGAGACTAAAGGCAAATTGACAGCGGCTCTAGAACGAGCTGACTTATCTCCAAGTGTTCGGGGAGAAGCTCTTAATTTAGAAGAATTTGCGCGCTTGGCAGACGCTTTGAAGACTGAGGGATTATAAAAAAATAGAAGATCTGCTCTATATAGCTGGTCTTCTATTTTGCTAATGAGGTAAATATGAAAGTGAAATTTCTGTCTTTTCTCAGCAGTGTAATTCTACTTCATAATAACAAAAAATCCTATCATGATTGATAGGATTGCTTTTTATGCGGAGGAAGGGATTTGAACCCTCACACCCGTACGGGCACATGCGCCTGAAGCATGCGTGTCTGCCGTTCCACCACCTCCGCTTGAGATTCTATTATAACTTATTTTTGTGAAAATGCCAATAGCGAATATCAGTTTTTTTCACTGTATGAAAAAAGCAGAAAAATTTCTATTTTTTCTTTACTAAAATAGTTCTATGATATTGCCATTATAGCAAGTATTTGTTACAATTAGATTAATTACTTATTTAGGTAACGAAATAAAAAAGGAGAATGTTATGAAACTGAAAAAATGGCTGCTGTTTTTGATGCTGCCCCTTCTGTTTTTGCTGGATTTGAAGCTATTTACAGCAACTGCTCAAGCCGATGCTTTGAAGAATGCAATCACAGATATTAAAATCTGGGACCACTCTAATGGCCGCGAAGCAACCAAGGTTAACGGTGCTTATAATTTGGTTCAAGGGGGAAATTATCGTTATGAGCTAGTTTTTGATTTGTCAGCTTACGATAGCCAACTCAAGGATGGAGACACCTTTACCTTTACAGTACCAAACGGTGCAACCATTGCTAATGGTACAACCTTTACCCTGACGGATAATGAAACGCAGGTCCAGCTTGGAGCTGCTAAGATGACGTCAAATGGTTCGGGTAAGGGCGGTCTGATTACGGTTACTATTCAGAATTTGGCCGATTACAAGTCTAAGACAACTGCCAGTGGAGTAAGAGGAAGTTTCTTCTTTGATTTTCAGGCGACAACAGTAGGTGCTGAGCAAGACTGGAATTATAAGCCTGAGGAAACTCAAGGGGCGATGAGCCATAAGGTAACCATTAACGAGCGCAAACAGAGCAGTTTTTCAACTGCTGGTGAAAACTACGCTAAGATTGGAGGGGTCATTACTAAGAAGCCATATAATTCGGCTATTCTAGGCAAGAGCGGTGACTACTCACATAACTGGACTGTTCGTATCAATACTCAGCAAAAGACCTATAACTCTCCGATTGTTATCAAGGATGTCATTCCAGATAGCAGTGCACCAATGCAATTCGTTCCGGAGCAATTTGTCCTTCGCCAAGGGGAGTACACACAGAGTTTATCAAGTATTGCGAATTCTGTTATCTTGAAAGAAGGTCAAGATTATACGGTTGCCTATAATGACACTTATACAGAATTTACTCTAACCATCAATAACCCAGACAACCATGCCTTTATGTTGAACTATATGACAACTTCACCAGCTGATGGTTCTTTGGTGTCGAATACGGCTGAGATGGAAGTTGATAATACAAAACTGCCATTCAGAGACGATCGTCCTAGTCAGACGAGTTCTACGATAGAGCGCAGCAGCCGGATTACAGAGGGCGGTGTCATTACAGCTGATATCAGCAACAGTCTGGTTCTATATAAGCAAGATTCTAAGACTGGCAAAATGCTGGAAGGTGCTGTCTTTAAGGTGACAACTCCTAGCGGTGAAGAGATTACTCTGCCGCCGACAGATGCTAACGGTCGGGTTTCTACACAACCTTTCTCAAGTGAAGAAATCAGGAAAGGTCAATTCACAGTAGAAGAAGTAACAGCTCCGGAAGGCTATGTACTGGACAGCAATCCGATGAAAGTGACCATCAAGGCTGATGGTGCAGTCAAAACAGTCAAGAATACGGTAGATCCAAATGCCAGCAAAAAGCTGACAGTCAAGAAAGTTTGGAAAGATGAAAACAATCAGGACGGCAAGCGTCCAGCTTCTATTGCTGTAGATGTCTACGCTAACGGTCAAAAGCTAGCTGACAAGACAGTGACCGTAACTGGTGGAAGTACAGATGCGGAGTGGACAGCTCAGACAACTGATTTACCAATCTTTGATGCAAGTGGTCAAAAAATCACCTATACAATCGGTGAAGATCAGCTTGATGGCTACGATGCTCCAGAAGTAGATCAGGAAAATCTCACTGTTACCAATAGTCGTACGCCAGAGAAAATCGCTATCAAAGCCAGCAAAAAATGGGATGATGCCGAGAATCAAGACGGCAAACGTCCTGCCAATGTCGTTGTCAAACTTTATAAAGAAGTTGGCGGTCAGAAATCAGAAGTTGAGAACAGAACTCTGACCGAAGCTGACCAGTGGGCAACTGAGTTCACCAACTTGAACAAGTATGAAAAGGGCCAAGAAGTTGTTTATTCTCTGGAAGAAGACGCGGTCCCTCACTATCAATCTCAGGTAACTGGCAATGCTGCTGACGGCTTTGTAGTGAACAACACTTACAAGCCAGAAACTATCAAGATTTCCGGTCAGAAGAAGTGGGAAGATGCGGAAAACCAAGACGGCAAGCGTCCAAATGCTGTTAGAGTCAAGATCTTGAAAGGCCAAGACATTGTTGATGTGCAGGAAGTGACGGCTGCTAACGGTTGGAATTATGAATCTAATCCTCTTCCTAAGTATGCAGCTGGCCAAGAAATTGCTTATACTGTTGCTGAAGAAGCTGTCTCAGGCTACACGAGCAAGGTGGACGGCTATAACATCACCAACTCTTACACCCCAGAAACGGTCAAGATTTCTGGTCAGAAGAAATGGGAAGATGCGGAAAACCAAGATGGTAAGCGTCCAGCTTCTGTTAAGGTTAAAATTCTGAATGGTGATACGGTTGTTGATGAGCAAAATGTGACTTCCGCTAACGACTGGAAGTATGAGTCTAAGGCTCTGCCTAAATATGCAGCAGGCCAAGAAATCACTTATACCGTAAGTGAGGAAGCTGTGCCAGGTTATACTAGCAAAGTAGATGGTTACAACATTACCAACTCTTACACTCCAGAGACAACGACTGTGTCTGGAAGCAAGACTTGGGAAGATGGCGATAACCAAGACGGCAAACGTCCAGCTTCTATCACAGTTAATCTACTAGCTGACGGTCAAAAAGTCAATACCCAAACAGTCGGAGAGGCAGAAGGCTGGTCTTACAACTTTACTGGCTTGCCAGTCTACAAGGATGGCCAACGAATTACTTATACAGTGACAGAAGAAGCTGTACCGGGTTATTCAACCAATCTCAACGGCTACAATATCACCAACTCTTATACACCAGAAAAGACAGAAATCACTGCTAGCAAGACTTGGAATGACAGCGACAATCAAGACGGCAAACGTCCAACTAAGATTAGCATTAAGCTGATGAAGACCGTCGGCGGTGTCAAGACAGAAGTCGCTAGCAAGGAAGTGACAGCTGCTGATCAATGGCAAACCAAATTTGAAAATCTACCAGTTTATGAAAATGGTCAGAAGATTGATTACTCTATCGAGGAAGATGATGTAGCTGGCTACACTAAAGAAATCAAAGATTTCACAGTTACTAACTCTTACACTCCAGAGATGATCAAGATTTCCGGTCAAAAAGTCTGGGATGACGCTGATAACCAAGATGGCAAGCGTCCAGCTTCTGTTAAGGTTAAGGTGAAAAATGGCGATACTGTCGTAGATGAATTGGAAGTAACAGCTGCTAACGATTGGAAGTTTGAGTCGAAAGCCCTTCCTAAGTATGCAGCAGGTCAAGAGATTGCCTACACTGTTACTGAAGAAGCAGTTGCGGAATATCAAACTAAGATTGATAAGTTCACCATTACTAATTCTTACACTCCTCAAAGTACAGAATATGCTGTGACTAAGGTCTGGGATGATGCTGATAACCAGGACGGCAAGCGTCCAGCTTCTATCACAGTGCAGCTGTATCGCTCAGTAAATGGTCAAGATCCAATTGCTGTCGTAGGTAAAACGTTGACCTTGACGGCTGATAATGAGACAGCTGCTAACACTTGGAAAGCAAGCTTCACCAATCTGCCTCAATTTGACAAGGGACAGGAGATTACCTACTCTGTCAAAGAAGATGATGCAACAGTAGCCGCTTTGAAAGAAAAAGGTTACAGTCCGAAAGTAGAAGGTCAGACAATCACTAACTCTCATACTCCAGAGCAGGTTAAAGTTTCTGGTCAGAAAGTCTGGGATGATGCAGACGATCAAGACGGCAAACGCCCAACATCTATTACAGTTAAGGTAATGGATGGAAGCACTATTGTTGATACACTTGAAGTAACAGCTGCTAATGGATGGAAGTTTGAATCTAAAGACCTGCCTAAATATAGAAATGGTCAAGAGATTGTCTACACGCTTTCTGAAGTGTCAGTTGCTCAATATGAAACTAAGATTGATAAGTTCACTATTACCAACTCCTACACTCCAGAAACTGTTAAAGTCTCTGGTCAAAAGGTTTGGGATGATGCTAATAATCAAGACGGCAAGCGCCCAGCATCTATCAAGGTAAAGATTTTGGACGGAGACAAGGTGGTAGATGAGCTGGAAGTGACAGCCGCTACTGACTGGAAGTTTGAGTCTAAAGATCTGCCTAAGAATAAGAAGGGCAAGAAAATCAACTATACAGTCCTTGAGGAAGTGACAGTTGAGGGTTATAGCAGCAGCCAAGAACAAGTAACAGATGGCAGCTTCACTTTGACTAACAGCTATAAACCAACACAGATTGCTGTTAAGGGAACTGCGGTATGGTCAGATGCTGAAAATCAAGATAAGGTTCGACCTTCTAAGATTACTGTTCGACTCTTGGCAGATGGCAAACCAATCAAAGAAGAGGTTGTATCAGAAGAAAATGGTTGGCAGTATAACTTTAGCGACCTTCCTAAGTACAAGGACGGTAAGGAAATTGTCTACAGCGTTGCTGCTGATCCAGTAGATGGCTACAAGCTTGAGATCAACGGTACTCAGCTGACCTTTAGTCATGTCCCTGCTAAGAAAGAGAGTGTTGAAGGGAAGGTTTTAGCTGATAAGCGAGGCGGTCAGACTCCGAAAGCAGAAGGAAAAGCTCTTCCTCGTACTGGACAGGAAGAAAGTCTTCTTGTTACTATTCTTGGCTTCCTAGCAGCGCTTCTCGCAGGAGGAATGCTGATGGCTAAGGCAAAACGCAGCTAATCAGTTTTGTGACTTACTGAAAATTACAGTGAGCGTCTTATTTAATATAAAAAAGCGAACAGGTTCTTTTGAGCTTGTTCGCTTTTATCATGCCAGTTTTATTACAAATATTTTAAAGCAGTTGTTTTCTATGAAAAATGAATCTAACCTTAAGAAATGCTTTCTATACAAAACAAGCAAGCTAAATCTCGCTTTTTTTGTTATAATGAGTGTATTAACTTTTAAGGAGCAATCTTGCAAGGAAAAATCATTAAGGCTCTGGCTGGCTTTTATTATGTAGAGTCGGACGGACAGGTTTATCAAACCAGAGCGCGGGGTAATTTTCGCAAAAAAGGGCAGACACCTTATGTCGGTGATGAAGTCGAATTTTCAGCAGAAAAAGACTCGGAAGGCTATATTTTAAAAATAGCAGAGCGAAAGAACAGTCTTGTGCGGCCTCCGATTGTCAACATTGACCAGGCAGTTGTAATCATGAGCGCGAAAGAGCCAGATTTCAATGCTAATCTGTTGGATCGCTTTCTGGTGCTTTTAGAGCATAAGCGGATCCACCCTATTATCTACATCAGCAAGTTAGACCTGCTTGAAGATGAACAGAGCTTGGATGTCTATGTGCAGGCCTATCAGTCCATCGGCTATGAGGTCATTAAGACGACTGAGGAATTGCTGCCGCTGCTGACTGGGAAAATCACTGTTTTTATGGGACAGACTGGGGTTGGAAAGTCCACTCTGCTCAATAAAATTGCCCCAGACCTGCAGCTAGAAACAGGAGAGATTTCTGAAAGTCTTGGCCGCGGCCGTCATACGACGAGGGCTGTCAGTTTTTACAATCTAAACGGTGGGAAGATTGCCGACACACCAGGATTTTCGTCTTTGGATTACGAGGTGACTACAGCTGAAGATCTCAATCAAGCTTTTCCGGAGATTGCTGAGGTCAGCCAGTCCTGTAAATTTCGTACTTGCACTCATACTCACGAGCCAGCTTGTGCCGTTAAGCCAGCAGTTGAGGCCGGTCAGATAGCTTCATTCCGCTTTGATAATTACCTGCAATTTCTTAGCGAGATCGAAAATCGTCGGGAGACCTATAAAAAAGTTGTCAAAAAAAAATTCTAAATAAGGAGAAGAACTATGACTTCATTCAAAATTGCCCCTTCAATCTTAAGTGCGGACTATGCTAATTTTGAATCAGAACTGAAAAAGTTAGAAGCAACAGGCGCTGAGTATGCTCATATTGATATTATGGATGGTCATTTTGTACCCAATATCAGCTTTGGGGCTGGGGTTGTTGCCAGTATGCGTCCTCACAGCAAGCTAGTCTTTGATTGTCATCTGATGGTTTCCAATCCTGAACATCATATTGAAGAATTCGCTCGTGCCGGTGCAGATATTATCAGCATCCATGCCGAAGCGACGCCACATATCCACGGAGCACTGCAGAAGATTCGGGCAGCGGGAGTCAAACCTAGTGTTGTGATTAATCCGGGAACACCAGTCGAAGCAGTCAAAAATGTTTTGAATTTGGTCGATCAAGTCCTTGTGATGACAGTTAATCCAGGTTTTGGCGGTCAGGCCTTTCTGCCAGAAACCATGGATAAGATCCGTGAGCTGGTCGTTCTGCGTGAAGTCAATCAGCTGAATTTTGATATTGAAGTGGATGGCGGTATTGACGATAAGACCATTGGGATTGCTAAAGAAGCTGGTGCCAATGTCTTCGTAGCAGGCAGCTATGTCTTCAAAGGTGATGTCAATCATCAAGTTCAGACCTTACGGGATGCCCTGCATGACTAAGGTTGCACTGTTTGCTGGCGGGAATTTGGAGCATTTTAGCTTAGATTTTGATGTTTTAGTCGGAGTAGACCGTGGAAGCCTCTTTCTGCTTGAGCAGGGAGTTTGTCCTGACTTGGCTGTCGGGGATTTTGACTCTGTGACCGAGGAAGAATTGCTGCGCATAAAAGATAGTGCCAAGGAAGTCGTTCAGGCCCATCCTGAAAAGGATGATACGGACCTGGAGTTAGCTGTTCTAGCTTGTTTTGAGCGCTATCCAGATGCTTGTTTGACTATTTTTGGAGCCTTTGGGGGCCGTCTGGATCATGCCTTGGCCAATGTTTTCCTGCCTAGTAATGAAAAAATTGCACCATATATGGAAAAGATTTTTCTGGAAGACGAACAGAATCTGCTGACCTATGTTCCCAAGGGGCGCCATGAAATCAAACCAGTAGCTGGCATGCGCTATCTGGCCTTTCTGCCATCGGATGATGCTGCCTTAACGATTGAGGGCGCCAAATATCCGCTCAATAAAGATAACTTTTTTTTCAAAAAAGTGTATGCTTCTAACGAATTTATAGATAAGCCCATTTATTTGGACTTTGATAGCGGCTATACAGTCGTCATTTACAGCAAAGACAGGAGCTGATATGGAGTTTATAATCATCCTCATTCTTTTGGGAAACCTAGTGCTGACCTTTCTTTTATGGCAAAAGTTTAGTCAGCAGACTGAGACGCTAAAGCAAGTCTTGGAAAATCAGGCAGATCATCTATCGGATCAGTTGGACTATCGCTTGGAGCAGGAAAGTCAGAAAAAGCAAACGGCTCAGAAAGAGCTGGAATTAGCTCTGGGAGATCGTTTGAGCGAGGTCAGGGCAGATTTGCACCGCAACTTGACAGACCTGCGCTTGGAGATCAGTGACAACCTGACCAAGAATCGGGATAAAACTGACGAGCGTATGCGGCAAATCCAAGAGTCCAATGAAACCCGTCTAGAGCAGATGCGGCAGACTGTTGAAGAGAAACTGGAGAAAACACTTCAGACTCGTCTTCAGACTTCTTTTGAAACGGTCTCTAAGCAGTTGGAGTCTGTCAATCGTGGTCTGGGAGAAATGCAGAGTGTTGCCCGAGATGTCGGCACACTGAACAAGGTCCTTTCCAACACCAAGACTCGGGGGATTCTAGGGGAGTTGCAACTGGGGCAGATTATTGAGGACATCATGACGGCCAGTCAGTATGAGCGAGAGTTTGTGACAGTGGCTGGCTCCAGTGAGCGTGTCGAATATGCCATTAAACTGCCAGGACAGACGGAGCATGAATATGTCTATCTGCCCATTGATTCTAAGTTTCCTCTGGCTGATTACTACCGTTTGGAAGATGCTTATGAGTCTGGCAGCAAGGAAGAGATTGAGCTCTATCGCAAGTCTCTCTTAGCAAGTGTTAAACGCTTTGCCAAGGATATTAAGAGTAAATATCTGGCTCCACCAGCTACGACTAACTTTGGTATTATGTTTCTGCCAACGGAAGGTCTCTATTCGGAAGTTGTCCGCAATCCAGCCTTTTTTGACAGTTTGCGGAGGGAGGAGCAGATTGTGGTTGCGGGGCCATCTACCCTCTCTGCTCTGCTCAATTCACTGTCTGTTGGCTTTAAAACGCTCAATATTCAAAAAAGTGCCGACGATATCAGCAAGGTTCTGGGTTCTGTCAAATCCGAATTTAACAAGTTCGGTGGTATTCTGACCAAGGCGCAAAAGCACTTGCAGCATGCTTCGGGCAATATTGATGAACTCTTAACCCGGCGGACAGGGGCTATCGAAAGAACCTTACGCCATATTGAGCTGTCCGACCAAGACCTCGATTTGAACTTACTTGATTTTTCAGAAGAAAGGGAAAACAATGAAGATTAATCAAATGAAAAAAGATGAACTGTTTGAAGGTTTCTATCTGATCAAGTCAGCAGAAGTCCGTCAGACAAGGGCTGGGAAAAATTATCTGGCCTTTACGTTCCAAGACGATACAGGGGTAATTGAAGGCAAACTCTGGGATGCACAGCCGCATAATGTTGAAGAATTCACTGCTGGCAAGGTCGTGCACATGCAAGGCCGACGGGAAGTCTACAATAACACACCCCAGGTCAATCAACTGACCCTGCGTCTTCCTAAGGCTGGAGAGCCCAATGATCCAGCGGATTTCAAGGAAAAACCACCAGTAGACCAGAAAGAAATCCGAGATTATTTATCTCAGATGATTTTCAAGATTGAGAATTCGGTCTGGCAGCGCGTGGTCCGCTCGCTTTATAGCAAGTACGACAAGGAGTTTTATTCTTATCCAGCTGCCAAGACCAATCACCATGCTTTTGAATCTGGCCTAGCCTTTCATACTGCTACTATGGTCAAGCTGGCAGATGCTATCGGAGACATTTATCCTCAGCTTAATAAAAGCTTGCTCTTTGCTGGGATTATGCTTCATGACTTGGCTAAGGTTATTGAGCTCAGCGGTCCGGAAAATACCGAGTACACTGTGCGAGGCAATCTGATTGGCCACATTGCTTTGATTGATGAGGAACTGACCAAGACCCTGATGGAGCTGAAAATTGACGATAGTAAGGAAGAGGTTATTGTCCTGCGCCATGTCCTTCTCAGCCACCACGGTCTCTTGGAATATGGCAGTCCTGTACGGCCTAAGATTATGGAGGCAGAAATTCTGCACATGATTGATAATCTGGATGCGGAGATGATGATGATGACTGCTGCCTTAGGACTTGTGGATCCAGGTGAAATGAGCAATAAAATATTCGCTCTTGAAGGCCGTTCTTTCTACAAACCAAAACTTGAACAGTAAAATACGAAAAATGGACATTACTTGGAAAAGAATGTTCGTTTTTTTGTTTCTGTTATGGTATAATGAATAAAATAACTTTAATTGGTGAAAAAATGAAATTAAGAAGAAGTGAGCGTATGGTGGTTATTTCTAATTATTTGATTAACCATCCTTATGAATTAACGAGCTTAAATACATTTGCAGAAAAATACGAATCTGCCAAATCTTCTATTTCAGAAGATATTGTCATTATTAAGCGTGCCTTTGAAGAGATTGAAATTGGGACTATCGAAACGATTACTGGTGCTGGTGGAGGAGTGATTTTTAGCCCGTCCATCTCAGATACAGAAGCTAAGACCATTGTACAAAGTCTTTGTGAACAGCTGTCTGAAAGCAATCGGATTCTTCCTGGGGGCTATATTTATCTATCTGATCTGCTCAGTACTCCATCCATTCTGAATAATATCGGACGGATCATTGCCAAAAGCTTTAAAGATCAACAGATTGATGCAGTAATGACAGTTGCTACTAAGGGAGTACCTTTGGCCAATGCAGTAGCCAATGTTCTCAATGTACCTTTTGTCATCGTTCGTCGCGATTTAAAGATTACAGAAGGGTCAACGGTCAGTGTCAACTATGTATCAGGCTCCAGCGGAGATCGTATTGAAAAGATGTTCTTGTCCAAGCGCAGTCTCAAGGCTGGCAGCCGTGTCTTAATTGTGGATGACTTCCTCAAAGGCGGGGGGACTATTACAGGGATGATTAGCCTCTTATCTGAGTTCGACTCTGAGCTGGCAGGTGTAGCGGTCTTTGCGGACAACGCGCAGGCCAATCGCGATTATCTGGATTATAAATCGCTCTTGAAAGTAACCAATATTGATGTCAAGGCGAATACCATTGATGTGGAAATTGGAAATATTTTTGATTAGGGAAAAGGGCGGAGATTATAGATGAAAACAGTTTTAGAAAAGTTTGACCACAGTCCGCTGTGGATTCGTTTAGGAGTATTGTCGATTTTATTTGGGATTCTGATTACCGGCATGGTTTTTGTACAGGGTCAGTCTAATTCCACCAGGAATTCAGTTAGTTCAGCTGCCAGCATCGCATCGAGCAGCTCTTCCTTACAGCTATCCTCTGCTCAAAAAGAAGCACAGGAAAAAGAAATTCAGGAAGAGGAGCAAGCAGTTCAGGCCGCAGAAGAAGCAGTTAAACAGCTTGAAACCATGCAAACTTTGGAAGATTTGCAGCTGGCTAAGACTGCAGTAGAGAAGGTTAAGGATGCAGCGACGAAGGCTAGATTCCAAAGTCGTATTCAGGCGATAGCAGTCTTGATTGATCCGGAAGCAGCTCAGGCCGCTGTTTCTGAAAATCCAGCTGGTGTATCAGAAGAAGCAGTGGCTCAGCCGCAGCAATAAGTCAGCAGCAATCTAATAAGCAGAGATAGGCTTAAAATAGAAAAAATGTATTGACAGAAAAGTATCGTCGTGCTATAATGATAGACGGTACTTTTTACTTTTGGTCTCTCAAAAGTGTACAGAGACGTGCTGACAAATGTTGCAAAAGTACACGCAGATGGTAGCTGTCACCAAGTGTATCATCACCAAAATTAAAAAAAATACAGGAGAATGTAGATGCCTACAATTAACCAATTGGTTCGCAAACCGCGTAAATCAAAAGTAGAAAAATCTAAATCACCAGCTTTGAACGTTGGTTACAACAGCCATAAAAAAGTTCAAACAAACGTATCTTCACCACAAAAACGTGGAGTTGCAACCCGTGTCGGAACTATGACACCTAAGAAACCAAACTCTGCCCTTCGTAAGTTTGCCCGTGTACGTCTGAGCAACCTGATTGAAGTTACAGCTTACATCCCAGGTATCGGACACAACCTGCAAGAGCACAGCGTAGTGCTTCTTCGTGGTGGACGTGTAAAAGACCTTCCAGGGGTACGTTACCATATCGTCCGCGGTGCACTTGATACAGCAGGTGTTACTGATCGTAAACAAGGCCGTTCTAAATACGGTACTAAAAAACCAAAAGCATAAGGAAAGGGGAGAAAGATAAATGAGTCGTAAAAACCAAGCGCCTAAGCGCGAAGTATTGCCAGATCCGCTTTACAATTCAAAATTAGTTACTCGTCTTATCAACCGCGTTATGCTTGATGGTAAGCGTGGTACAGCAGCTTCTATCGTTTACGGAGCTTTTGACCAAATCAAAGAAGCAACTGGAAACGATGCGCTGGAAGTATTTGAAACAGCTATGGAAAACATTATGCCTGTACTTGAAGTTCGTGCTCGCCGTGTCGGTGGTTCAAACTACCAAGTTCCGGTTGAAGTTCGTCCAGAACGTCGTACAACACTTGGACTTCGCTGGTTGGTAACTATTGCTCGTCAACGTGGTGAGCACACAATGGTTGACCGCCTTGCAAAAGAAATCTTGGATGCTTCTAACAACACCGGTGCAGCTGTTAAGAAACGTGAAGACACTCACCGTATGGCTGAAGCCAACCGTGCCTTCGCACACTTCCGTTGGTAAGAATAAGATACTAAGGGCGTTAAAAAAGCGACTGAAAATTAGGAAGCTTGACGCAGAATCAAAGATTCTAGAAAAGCTTATCTATTTTCTGAGTTTTTAGCCCGAGTTCAATTCAACTTATCTACAAGTTGAAACCAATAAAACAAGATAAACATTGAGAACGGGTAGGTCCTGCCTATCCGTTTTTGCTAAATCATGTTATAATAAATTGTAAAATAAATTAATAGGAGAAATAACCAAATGGCTCGCGAATTTTCACTTGAAAAAACTCGTAATATCGGTATCATGGCCCACGTCGATGCTGGTAAAACAACAACAACTGAGCGTATTCTTTACTACACTGGTAAAATCCACAAAATCGGTGAAACTCACGAAGGTGCGTCACAAATGGACTGGATGGAGCAAGAGCAAGAACGTGGTATCACGATCACATCTGCTGCGACAACTGCTCAATGGAACAACCACCGCGTAAACATCATCGACACACCGGGACACGTGGACTTCACAATCGAAGTACAACGTTCTCTTCGTGTCTTGGACGGTGCGGTAACCGTTCTTGACTCACAATCAGGTGTTGAACCTCAAACTGAAACAGTTTGGCGCCAAGCAACTGAGTACGGAGTTCCTCGTATCGTATTTGCTAACAAGATGGACAAGATTGGTGCTGACTTCCTTTACTCAGTAAGCACTTTGCATGATCGTCTTCAAGCAAACGCTCATCCAATCCAATTGCCAATTGGTTCAGAAGATGACTTCCGCGGAATTATCGACTTGATTAAGATGAAGGCTGAAATCTATACTAATGACCTTGGTACAGATATTTTGGAAGAAGATATCCCAGCTGAATACCTTGAGCAAGCTCAAGAATACCGTGAAAAATTGGTGGAAGCAGTTGCTGAAACTGATGAAGAATTGATGATGAAATACCTTGAAGGTGAAGAAATCACTAACGAAGAATTGAAAGCTGCTATCCGTAAAGCGACTATCAACGTTGAATTCTTCCCAGTATTGTGTGGTTCTGCCTTCAAGAACAAGGGTGTTCAGTTGATGCTTGATGCAGTTATCGACTACCTTCCAAGCCCACTTGACATCCCGGCAATCAAAGGTATCAACCCAGATACAGAAGAAGAAGAAACTCGTCCTGCATCTGATGAAGAGCCATTTGCAGCTCTTGCCTTCAAGATCATGACTGACCCATTCGTAGGTCGTTTGACTTTCTTCCGTGTTTACTCAGGTGTCCTGAACAGCGGTTCATACGTATTGAACACTTCTAAAGGTAAACGTGAGCGTATCGGACGTATCCTGCAAATGCACGCTAACAGCCGTAATGAAATTGAAACTGTTTATGCGGGTGATATCGCTGCTGCCGTAGGCTTGAAAGATACAACTACTGGTGACTCATTGACAGATGAAAAAGCTAAAATCATCCTTGAGTCTATCAATGTTCCAGAACCAGTTATCCAATTGATGGTTGAGCCTAAATCTAAGGCTGACCAAGACAAGATGGGTGTTGCTCTGCAAAAACTGGCTGAAGAAGATCCAACTTTCCGTGTTGAAACAAATGTTGAAACTGGTGAAACAGTTATCTCTGGTATGGGTGAGCTTCACTTGGATGTCCTTGTTGACCGTATGCGTCGTGAGTTCAAGGTTGAAGCAAACGTAGGTGCACCTCAAGTATCTTACCGTGAAACATTCCGTGCTCCTACTCAAGCTCGTGGATTCTTCAAACGCCAATCTGGTGGTAAAGGTCAGTTCGGTGACGTTTGGATCGAGTTTACACCAAACGAAGAAGGAAAAGGCTTCGAGTTTGAAAATGCTATTGTCGGTGGTGTGGTTCCACGTGAATTCATCCCTGCGGTAGAAAAAGGTTTGGTTGAGTCAATGGCGAACGGTGTCCTTGCTGGTTACCCAATCGTTGACGTGAAAGCGAAACTTTACGATGGTTCATACCACGATGTCGACTCATCTGAAACAGCCTTCAAGGTTGCGGCTTCACTCGCTTTGAAAGAAGCTGCTAAGACTGCTCAGCCTGCTATCCTTGAGCCAATGATGTTGGTAACAATCACTGTTCCTGAAGAAAACCTTGGTGACGTTATGGGTCACGTAACAGCTCGTCGTGGACGTGTTGATGGTATGGAAGCGCATGGTAACAGCCAAATCGTTCGTGCCTATGTGCCACTTGCTGAAATGTTCGGTTATGCAACAGTTCTTCGTTCAGCATCACAAGGACGCGGTACCTTCATGATGGTATTTGACCACTACGAAGATGTACCTAAGTCAGTACAAGAAGAAATCATTAAGAAAAACAAAGGTGAAGCTTAAGCCTTGAGCAAACCTTGGCACTCGCGTTCGTGGGTGCTTTTTCTATTTTTTAGAGGATCGATTCCTCAATAAAAAGAGTAAATGATTTATCTTGTAAGTTGTATTCCTGCATTTTCAAAAGTTACTGCTTTGCTTTTTCAAATCAATGAAAGCCGAAATGAAAGTTAGTGAAAGAATTCGTAATACTTGTTAATAACAATGAAATCAGTTGCATTTTACCTCAATTAAGTATATAATAGAAATGTTGAAAGGTGATTTGTAGCAACTCAAGTTACTCTTTTCACATAAAAATTTTTTGATTTTCATAAGGAGGAAATCACGAATGGTAGTTAAAGTTGGTATTAACGGTTTCGGTCGTATCGGTCGTCTTGCTTTCCGTCGTATCCAAAACGTAGAAGGTGTTGAAGTTACTCGCATCAACGACCTTACAGATCCAGTAATGCTTGCACATCTGTTGAAATACGACACAACTCAAGGTCGTTTCGATGGTACTGTTGAAGTTAAAGAAGGTGGATTCGAAGTTAACGGTAAATTCGTTAAAGTTTCTGCTGAACGTGACCCAGAACAAATTGACTGGGCTACTGACGGTGTAGAAATCGTTCTTGAAGCAACTGGTTTCTTTGCTAAGAAAGATGCTGCTGAAAAACACCTTAAAGGTGGAGCTAAGAAAGTTGTTATCACTGCTCCTGGTGGAAATGATGTTAAAACAATTGTATTTAACACTAACCACGACATTCTTGATGGTACTGAAACAGTTATCTCAGGTGCTTCATGTACTACAAACTGCTTGGCTCCAATGGCTAAAGCACTTCAAGACAACTTCGGTGTTGTTGAAGGTTTGATGACTACTATCCACGCTTACACTGGTGACCAAATGATCCTTGACGGACCACACCGTGGTGGTGACCTTCGTCGTGCTCGCGCTGGTGCTGCAAACATCGTTCCTAACTCAACTGGTGCTGCTAAAGCTATCGGCTTGGTTATCCCAGAATTGAACGGTAAATTGGACGGATCTGCACAACGCGTTCCAACTCCAACTGGATCAGTTACTGAATTGGTTGCTGTTCTTGAAAAGAACGTATCAGTTGATGAAGTAAACGCAGCTATGAAAGCAGCAGCTAACGAATCATACGGTTACACAGAAGATCCAATCGTATCTTCAGATATCGTAGGTATGGCTTACGGTTCATTGTTCGACGCAACTCAAACTAAAGTTCTTGATGTTGACGGCAAACAATTGGTTAAAGTTGTATCATGGTACGACAACGAAATGTCATACACTGCACAACTTGTACGTACTCTTGAATACTTCGCGAAAATCGCTAAATAATTCAATAGTAAAAGAAAGAGGCTCATTTGAGTCTCTTTTTCTGTGCACTGTTTTGCGAGAATTATTAGAGACAGGGCTATGGTATGTTGTACTTCTATTTTCCAAATTTTCAGTCATATAGAAAGTCATTTTTACCATATCTGTCCATTTTTCTAAATGCTTCAAGGAGCTATTTTGCGGTAAGAGAAGCTAAGCATACTTTTCTTAAAGAAAACTATACCAATTTTACACTTGACAAACCAAAAAACTGTGTGTATACTAGCTTTGTTGGAGTTTTTGGACTCCAAAAAGACTATACCAATTTTCAATAAGAAGGGCTGGTTTCTAAAATATAGGAAATCAGAAGTAATGTTATGTGTGGAATTGTCGGAGTTGTCGGAAATCGCAACGCAACTGATATCTTGATGCAGGGCTTGGAAAAGCTGGAATACCGAGGTTATGACTCGGCTGGAATTTTTGTAACAACAGGGAAAACTTCTAGTCTGATCAAGTCGGTCGGTCGTATCGCTGACCTGCATGCTAAAATTGGCATTGATGTTGCTGGGACTACTGGTATCGGACATACTCGTTGGGCTACTCATGGAAAACCAAGTGAAAACAATGCCCATCCTCATACTTCACAGACTGGCCGTTTTGTCTTGGTTCACAACGGTGTGATTGAGAACTACCTTGATATCAAGAATACCTATCTAGCTGGTCATGACTTCAAGGGGCAGACAGATACAGAGATTGCTGTGCATCTGATTGGCAAATTCGCTGAAGAAGAAGGCTTGTCTGTTTTAGAAGCCTTTAAAAAAGCTCTTCACATTATCCGTGGTTCTTATGCCTTTGCTTTGGTGGATTCAGAAGATGCAGATGTTATCTATGTTGCTAAAAATAAATCTCCACTTCTAGTCGGACTGGGTGAAGGCTACAATATGGTCTGCTCAGATGCCATGGCCATGATTCGTGAGACGAATCAATTTATGGAAATTCATGACCAAGAGCTGGTTATTGTCCGTAAAGACAGTGTGGAAGTGCAGGATTATGATGGGAATATTCTGGAGCGTGAAAGCTATACAGCTGAGCTTGACTTGTCCGATATTGGTAAGGGGACTTATCCATACTATATGCTCAAAGAAATCGATGAGCAGCCAACTGTGATGCGTAAGCTCATCAGCGCTTATACAGATGATAAGGGGCAAGTATCAGTAGATGCGGATATTGTCAAGGCTGTTCAGGAAGCTGACCGTCTCTATATTCTTGCAGCTGGAACTTCTTACCATGCTGGCTATGCTTCTAAGCGTATGCTGGAAGAGCTGACGGATACACCTGTTGAACTGGGCATTGCTTCTGAGTGGGGCTATGCCATGCCGCTCCTTAGCAAGAAGCCTCTCTTTATCTTTATCAGCCAATCTGGTGAAACAGCTGACAGCCGTCAGGTCTTAGTCAAGGCGAATCAGATGGGTATTCCAAGTTTGACCGTGACCAATGTTCCAGGTTCTACGCTTTCTCGGGAAGCCAATCATACCATGCTGCTGCATGCAGGTCCTGAGATTGCGGTTGCTTCTACTAAGGCCTATACAGCTCAAATCGCAACCTTGGCTTTCTTGGCTAAAGCTGTTGGCGATGCCAATGCTTCTGAAAAAGCGGCAGCCTTTGACTTGGTTCACGAGCTGTCCATAGTTGCGCAGTCTATTGAGTCCACTTTGTCAGAAAAGGAGTTGATTGACAATAAGGTCCGTGGCCTTCTGGAAACGACCCGCAATGCATTCTATATCGGCCGTGGTCAAGACTACTATGTGGCGATGGAAGCCAGCCTAAAACTCAAAGAAATTTCTTATATCCAGTGTGAAGGTTTCGCGGCTGGTGAGCTCAAACACGGTACGATCTCTCTGATTGAAGACGGGACACCAGTCTTGGCTCTGCTTTCTGATGAAATCTTGGCTAGTCATACACGAGGCAATATTTCAGAAGTCGTAGCTCGCGGAGCCAAGGTGCTGACCATTGCTGAGGAGAATGTAGCTAAAGAAGGTGACGATATCGTACTCAATCAGGTTCACCCATACCTGTCACCAATCTCTATGGTGGTACCGACACAGCTCATTGCTTACTTTGCAACCTTGCACCGTGGTCTGGATGTTGACAAACCGCGTAATCTGGCTAAGTCTGTCACTGTAGAATAAGCGCAACAGGCTGTGCCTATAAAAATTACCTATCTCGTCCATAGAAAATATATATGGTACTTATCTAAAAAGGGTACAAAAAATAAGGTGGTTCAGCAGAGTCTGAAAAGCCTTGAAAAAGCTAGCTTAGTCTAGCTTTTTTATTTTGCTTTGATAAATATTTTTAATCAGGCTGATAGGGAAAATATATTTCCTAGGAGAGAGAGGGGATGGTATGATATATTACAAATTCAAAGAAGGAGGAAGTAATGGTCAGCAAGAAAGAATTAGTGCTGAGAGCTTTTCGGGGTGAAGAAGTTGACCGAGTGCCTGTTGGATTCTGGTTTCACTTTGTAAGCCAAGAGGAAAAGATGTTGGGCCTAGACAATCCAGTAATTTTCAATAAAAGTGTTGAGGGGCATGCTGCTTATGTTCGAGCTGCACGGCCAGACTTTGTCAAGATTATGAGCGATGGTTTCTTTAAGTATCCTAGCGCGCTTTACTCGGATCATATTGAGTCTATTCGGGACTTGGCAGCTATCCAGTCTATCGGCGAGTATCATCCTTGGATTGAGCAGCAGATTGAGATGGTGAATGCTGTGAAAGAAAGCTATCCAGAGGACCTCGCTTCCTTCTACAATATCTTTGCGCCGGTCTCCTATCTCAAGCGCTGGTTCCGCCGGGAAGGGTCGCGAGGAGATAGAGAAATTGCAGATTTTCTGGCAGAGGATTCCGAGCTGACAGGACATGTTTTAGATGTCATTGCCACTGATATTGCTATTTTGACTAGGCGGATCATTGAGGAAGCGGGCATTGAGGGGATTTATCTCAGCACCCAGCAAGTTCAAGACGGTCGGGTAGATGCGGCCAGTTATCGTCGTTATATTGAGCCTAGTACGGTCAAGGTTCTGGAGGCGGCCAATGCGGCTGGCGGAGTGAATATCCTCCACATCTGCGGCTTTGAAGGAGCCAGCAATGATTTGGAACTGTTCAAGGACTATCCGGCTCAAGTCTTTAACTGGGCAACCCATCATGAAGGGGTCAGCTTAGCGGAAGGGCGCAAGCTCTTTGGCGGTCAGACTGTCCTGGGCGGCTTTGAAAATGGCAGAGCAGCTCTTCTGAATACGGGCAGTCGAGCAGAGTTAGAGGCTGAGACCAAGCGGCTGCTGGCTGAAGCTGGCAGTCAGGGAGTGATTCTAGGGGCTGACTGTACTGTACCAGATGATTTTGAAATAGAAAGATTGGACTGGATCCGTCAGGCTGCTAGTCAGTTCTGACGGACTTGCTAAAGTCCTAAAGAGCAATTTTCAACTCTTTCAAGGAGGAAGATAGATGAATCGATATCAAAAAAGGCTTGCAGCTCTTGCTCTGATATTCTTGATAATAGGAACCTTTCTGAGCATCAGTCACATTTATGCTCATCAGTCTTCAGACAAAAAAGAAGATGATTTGCAGGTGCTCAAGAAACTGCCAGAGCAGTCAACTGGCTTGATGCAGCCCAATGATATCGCTGCTCTGCTCTTGTCTGATTAGAATTTTTACTAAAAGGTTGACTTAGCTCAATGAGCAAGCTAAAAAACAACCCATTGGCTAAATAAGGATAATAAAAAAGGAGAGAAGATGACTTCAAAAAGAGAATTAGTACTGAAGGCTTTCAGAGGAGAGCCCGTTGACCGAGTGCCAGTTGGTTTCTGGCATCATTTTACCAGCGAGGATGAGTGGCTGGCTGGTTTTGGAAATCAGGCCATTATTGATAAAAATCTGGCTGGTCATCAAGCTTTTCTGGCAGAAGTCGACCCAGACTTTATCAAGTTGATGAGTGATGGTTATTTTTCCTATCCTAATGAACTCTTGAAAAAAGCCCAATCTATCAAGGAGTTAGCAGATATTGAGCCGCTGGGTGCTGACCACCCTTGGATTAGTGAGCAGGTGGAGCTGGTTCAGAAGATTAGGGCTAGCTTTACAGAGGACTTGGTCGCTATTTACAATATTTTTGCGCCAGTGACCTACTTCAAATGGTTGGTCGGTAAGGTTTCTGGTGGAGATGATATCATTGCAGATTTCCTAGCAGAGGATGCGGTGCTCACGAAGCGGGTTCTGGATGTGATTGCTCAAGATATTGCGGCTTTGACAGAGCGGATTATCAAGGAAGCTGGTGCGGATGGAATCTACCTCAGCGTTCAGAGCATCCAGGATGCACGGGTGTCGGCTGAAGACTATAAGGCTTTTATTGCTCCTAGTGAATTGGCGGTGCTGGAAGCAGCCAACGCGGCTGGCGGAGTGAATATCCTGCACATTTGCGGTTACGAAGGCGCGCGAAATGATGTTCATCTTTTTACTGACTATCCAGCTCAGGTCATCAACTGGGCAGTGGGGCCAGAAGGCATCAGCCTAGCGGAGGGCCGGAAATTATTTGGCGGTCGGACTGTTCTGGGTGGTTTTGAAAATGGCAAGGATGGTCTGCTCTACACGGGCAGTCAAGCGGTTATTCAAGAAGAGACCAAGCGGCTGATAGCAGAAGCTGGCAAGGAAGCTTTGATTATCGGGGCTGACTGTACTATTCCAAGCGATATTAAGACAGAGCGGATTCAGTGGGTTCGCCAAGCAGCAAGCTTAACATAAGAAGGAGACGAAAGAATGAGCAAGAAAAAATGGATTATTGGTGGAGCGGTAGTGATTGCTATTGTAGCTGCGACTTATTTGGGACGGACCTTGACAGGTGCTTCATCTAGCAAGACGAGCAGCTCTGCATCAGGCAGTGGTAAGGTCACGACTTTGAAAGTGGCACATACACAGAACTATGTTCCTTATGACTTTGTGGATGAAAAAGGTGAGTCAGATGGCTATGAGGTTGCTGTTCTCAAGGCCATTGATGAAAAGCTGCCAGACTATCAGTTTGAATATACTGGTACCAGTGATGAAGATCTCTTAGTCGGTCTGGAATCTGGAAAATATGACATCGGAACCAAGGGAGCATGGTACACCGAAGAGCGGGCGAAGAAGTTCATCATTCCAAAAAGCCCAATCGGCGCTAGTATTATAGGTTTCACTATCCGCAAGGAAGATGCTGAAAAATACAAAACTATTGATGACTTTGCCAAGGAAAAGGGCAAGCTGGTACCAATCTCTCCGCAGAATGCTCAATGGGCCGTTATCGAAGAGTATAACAAAAAGCATAGCAGTGCTCCTATTGATTTGACTGCAGCAGAGTCCTTCAAGGTTGCTGATGCTTATGCTTGGGTTCTGGAAGGGCGCTACGATGCTTTCTTTGACATCAAGCTGTCATTTGAAAAAGCTGTGACGGACAAGGAAGGCTCTTACCACCAGTATGCGGATCAACTGACTTGGTTCCCTTACAAGGGGATTCCGACCTATCCCCTGCTGCATAAAAACGAAAAAAATGAAAAATTTGCCAAGGCATATGAGAAGGCAATTAAGGAACTGGAAAAAGACGGAACCTTGGCTAAACTATCTGAAAAGTATTTCGGAGAAGATGTCTTCTCTTATGTGGACAAGGATTAGTTGCTGCTGTCTGCTAATTATGGAAAATCAAAAGGCTGACTGAGAAGCTGGCTGAATATAGAGTTGGTGGCTTCTAAGCTGACCTTGCTGCTGTTTGAAGGAATTTTCAAAGAGAGAGCAAGGCTGCTCCAAACTGAAAGTACCCGTTCAAGTGAAGCTTATTCTATTTAATCACTGTCGAAGGAGAAGAAACTTATGGTCTCGTATGACTTGTCCCGTGTCTTTGGCTTGCTGCCTAGTCTGCTGCTGGCTCTGCCGACCACTTTATGGATTATGTTTGTGACAGCTTTGATTGGCTCCTTGCTGGGTGGTCTGTTGGCTTGGGCTCAGATTGCCGAGGAACAGTCTTTTGCTGGTCTGGCTAGAGGATATATATTTATCCTTAGATGTACACCGCCTATCGTCTTGCTTTTCTTGGTTTTTTATGGCATTCCAGAGTTTTTAGAATGGTGGCTGGGGCTGGATATCAATAATTGGTCGCGGACTGTGTTTGTCATCATCACCATGATTCTGCTCTTTGCGGCCATGATTGCGGAAGTCTTCAAGGCAGCTTATCTTGCTGTTCCTAAGGGACAGACCGAGGCAGGTCTCAGTATTGGCTTGACACCGGTGCAGACTTTTCTGCGCATTATCCTGCCACAGGCTTTTCGCATCACCCTGCCCAATCTGACTACTGCCCTTCTTAATCTCATGCGGGATGCTGCGCTGGCTTATACGATTGGGGCAGTGGATGTCATGGGAGCAGGGCAAAATCTTATCAGTCGTAATCTGGGCAATTATTCCCTCGAAACCTATACAGCGGTGGCCTTGATTTACTGGGGGATTGCCCTAGTGGTTTCGCTGGCTTCCCAGCTTCTGGAAAAAAGTCTGACAGTCAAGGAGAGGTAAAGCATGGATTTGAATTATATTGTAAATACCTTTCTGGTTACTTTGAAAGGCATACCAGTAACCTTGATCATTATGGTGGTGGCTATTCTGCTCAGCTTTATTCCAGCTCTGCTTCTAGCTCTGGGGCAGATTTATAAAGTTCGAGGTGTGCGGACCTTTTCGGTGGTTTATCTGGCCTTTATTCGAGCAACGCCGCCCATTTTGCTCATTCTCTTTTTCTACAGTCTTTTTCCTAGCTTATTGAATCAAATATTCAAAAGTCTGGGCAGTCAGGTAGACGTCTTTAAGTTCAATCCGCTTTACTATGCTTTCATTATTTATAGCCTGATGACGACAGGTAGTTTGTCGGAAATCCTGCGCTCAGCCATTTTGACAGTGGATAAAGGGCAGTTGGAGGCGGCTCAAGCGATTGGTTTAACGAATTTTCAAGCCTATCGGAGAATTATTTTTCCTCAGGCTCTGCGCTCAGCCCTGCCCAATCTGGCCAATCTGGTTATCAATCTAGTCAAGGGAACTTCGTTGGTATTTGTCATGACAGTCAAGGATATCACAGCCTTGGCTAAGATAGAGGCCTCCCATTCTTACCAGTATTCAGAGTCTTACCTGGTGATTTTTGTTATTTATCTCATTATTTGTGGTTTGATTCAGTGGATGTTTAGGGGCTTGGAAAAGCGCTACGCTCTTGCTTAGGAAGGAAAGATTATGTTAGAAGTAAAACATATCTCCAAACGATTTGGAGAGCACCAGGTGCTGGCAGATGTCAGTCTCAAGGTCAATCAAGGTGACGTTGTGGTTATTCTGGGACCCTCGGGCTCTGGGAAAACAACATTTCTGCGCTGTCTGAATCACTTAGAAAAAGCGGATAGCGGCCAGCTGACTTTGTCTGGTAAGGACTATGATTTGGCTAAACTCAGCAAAAAGGAGATTTTGGAAATTCGTAGAAAGACGGCCTTTGTCTTCCAGCATTATAATCTCTTTGCCAATAAAACTGCCCTTGAAAATATCTTAGAGGGCTTAGTAATCGCTCGTAAGATACCGAGGGAAGAAGCGCTTGAGATTGCGGAAGAGTCCTTGAAACGCGTGGGCCTCTTGGCCTACAAGGACTATTATCCTTCGCAGCTATCAGGTGGTCAGCAGCAGCGGATTGGGATTGCGCGTGCCATTGCTGTCAAGCCAGATGTCATCCTGCTGGATGAACCAACTTCGGCTCTAGATCCGGAATTGGTCGGCGAAGTCCTTAGCGTCATGAAACAGCTGGCTCAGGAGGGGGTGACCATGGTCGTTGTGACCCACGAGATGAGCTTTGCCCGTGATGTGGCCAACCATGTCATCTTTATGGACGGAGGTCATATCGTCGAAGAAAATCCTCCTCAGGAATTCTTCTCTAGCCCGAAGGAAGAGCGGACCAAACAGTTTTTGTCGCGCATTTTGTCGGATGCCAGCTATAGTGTAGAGTATATGATTTAAAATCTGGATTGTGTCCAGATTTTTATTTTTGATAGATAGCTGTTATCCTTTGACTTGATAATGGAGGGACGAGTAGATAGTAAAAAACTAGACCGAGATATGCTTATCTTGGTCTAGTTTGTGTTTCAAGAAAGTTGCTTACCAGAGGATTTCGCACTGGCTGCCGACAGCGTTTTGGAAGGATTCAACTGGTGCCTGGTCGGTGATAATGCAATCCAGGCTAGAATAGTTGGAAAGTTTGAAATAATGACTGGTGTTAAACTTAGAGTGGTCGGCCAATAGAATTGCCTTGTCGCTATTAGCGATCATTTCGCGCTTGATATGTGCCTGATTGTGGTTGGCTTCGTAGGCGGCGTAGCGATCCAATCCGCGGCAGCTAAAGAAGAGTAAGTCTGCATGGAAATTGTTGATGAAGTTGGCAGCAAAATCGCCCAGCGCAGAATTGGTCCCGCAGCCAATATGTCCGCCTGATAAAAAGAGGGTGACATTTTCAAAGTTATTTAGCTGGCGGGCTGCTTCAATACCATTGGTTATGACACGTAGGTTCTGGAAAGGTGCCAAATGCGGAATGAGCATAGCTGCAGTCGTAGAGCTATCAATGAAGATAGATTGGTTATGAGTGATAAAAGTTGAGGCAATTTCAGCAATTTGCTGCTTGCTTTTTTCTTCTTCACGGGCGCGAGCAGAATACACATATTCTACGTTGTTGGCCGTAATCAGCATGACTTCACCATGAGAGCGGATGATTTTCCCCTCTTTTTCTAGCTCAATCAAGTCCCGTCGAAGCGTTGATGTAGAACAGTACAAAAGTTCTTCAAGTTGGGCGGTTGCAATAATCTTTCGCTTGCTGAGAATTTCTATAATTCGACTCATTCGTTCCAAAGAAACCATAGTGACCTCCACCGATGAACAAAGCTGAACATTTATGGTCACATTATAACACAATAAACGAAAAAAAATCAATATAGTAACCATTAGATTGAACGATTATGAACAGTTTTGGATATATTGTTATATAAAAGTTGGCTATTTATCAATTAAAGGTACAGGTGTTGAATGCGCTTATAAAAAATACTATGATGAATCCAGAAAGGAGTGAGATTATGGATCATCAAGAAGAAATAATCCGCGAACAAATATGTGATGTATGCCACAAGATGTGGCAACTAGGCTGGGTAGCCGCTAATGACGGCAATGTCTCAGTCCGTCTAGACCAAGATACCATTATTGCAACGCCAACAGGTATCAGTAAGAGCTTTATCACGCCTGAAAAACTCGTCAAGCTCAATCTAAAAGGGGAGATTATCGAGGCTCAGGACGGCTATCGTCCATCCAGTGAAATCAAGATGCACATTCGCTGCTATGAAGAACGGGAGGATGTGAATGCTGTTGTCCACGCGCATCCGCCAATTGCGACTGGCTTTGCACTGGCTCATATTCCGCTTGATACCTATTCCTTGATTGAGAGTGCCATTGTAGTAGGGGCAATTCCTATCACTCCCTTTGGCGTGCCATCTACCATGGAAGTGCCAGATGCCATCACCCCGTACTTACCAGAACATGATGTCATGTTACTTGAAAATCATGGTGCCTTGACTGTAGGAAGCGATGTGATTACAGCTTACTATAGGATGGAAACCTTGGAGCTGGTTGCTAAGACTACCTTCCATGGACGCATGTTGCTTTCCACTAAGGGAGTTGAGGAGGAAGAGATTTCTCGTCCAACCTTGGAACGCTTGTTTGCAATGCGGGCCAATTATAAAGTCACAGGCCGTCACCCTGGTTATCGTAAATATAATGGTGACGGAAGCATCAAAGAATAAGAAACATTGGAGGAAATGATTATGACTCAACATCCACGTATTGGAATTCGTCCAACCATTGACGGACGTCGCCAAGGTGTTCGGGAATCACTAGAAGTACAAACCATGAATATGGCTAAAAGTGTGGCTGACTTGATTAGCTCAACTTTGAAATATCCCGACGGTCAGCCTGTTGAATGTGTTATTTCGCCATCTACCATCGGTCGTGTCCCTGAGGCAGCCGCATCACATGAATTATTCAAAAAATCAAATGTCTGCGCGACTATCACAGTGACACCATGCTGGTGCTATGGTAGTGAAACCATGGATATGTCACCAGATATTCCGCATGCGATCTGGGGCTTCAATGGCACTGAACGGCCAGGAGCGGTTTATCTCGCTGCAGTACTGGCTTCACATGCACAAAAAGGTATTCCAGCTTTTGGTATTTATGGCAGAGATGTCCAGGAAGCTAGCGACACTGAAATTCCAGAAGATGTAAAAGAGAAAATTCTCCGTTATAGTCGGGCCGCTTTGGCAACAGGACTGATGCGTGACACAGCTTACTTGTCCATGGGCAGCGTCTCTATGGGAATCGGTGGCTCCATTGTCAATCCTGACTTCTTCCAAGAATACCTGGGTATGCGCAATGAATCAGTTGATATGACGGAGTTTACTCGTCGGATTGACCGAGGCATTTATGACCACGAAGAATTTGAACGGGCCATGGTTTGGGTCAAAGAGCACATCAAAGAGGGTGTGGATCGCAACCGTGAAGACTTGGTTCTTTCTCCAGAAGAAAAAGCAAAACAATGGGAATTTGTAGTCAAAATGTTCATGATTGGCCGAGATCTTATGCAAGGCAATTCTCGCTTGGCTGAGCTTGGCTTTGAGGAAGAAGCTGTTGGGCATCATGCCTTGGTTGCTGGCTTCCAAGGTCAGCGTCAATGGACCGACCACTTCCCGAACGGGGACTTCATGGAAACCTTCCTCAATACTCAGTTTGACTGGAACGGCATTCGTAAGCCATATGTCTTTGCGACAGAAAATGACTCGCTCAACGGTGTGTCTATGCTCTTTAACTATCTCTTGACAAATACACCGCAAATCTTCGCAGATGTCCGGACTTATTGGAGTCCAGAAGCGGTAGAACGTGTTACAGGGCATCAGTTAGAAGGTCAGGCAGCTGACGGCTTCCTGCACTTGATTAACTCTGGCTCTTGTACTCTGGATGGAACGGGGCAAGCCAGTCGAGACGGCAAGCCAGTCATCAAGCCATTCTGGGAATTGGAACAAAGCGAAGTAGATGCGATGCTTGAAAATACAGACTTCCCACCAGCCAATCGCGAATACTTCCGTGGGGGCGGTTTCTCTACTCGCTTCTTGACCAAGGGCGATATGCCTGTGACCATGGTACGTTTGAACATCCTTAAAGGTGTAGGTCCGGTCTTACAAATCGCTGAAGGTTATACTTTGGAATTGCCAGAGGAAGTGCATCATACCTTGGATAATCGAACAGATCCGGGCTGGCCAACCACTTGGTTTGCACCGCGTTTGACAGGAAAAGGCGCCTTCAAGTCTGTCTATGATGTTATGAACAACTGGGGAGCAAACCACGGTGCTATCACCTATGGCCATATCGGAGCGGATTTGATTACGTTGGCTTCCATGCTGCGTATCCCAGTCAATATGCACAATGTGCCAGAGGAAGACATCTTCCGTCCCAAGAACTGGTCACTGTTTGGCACAGAAGATTTGGAATCAGCCGACTACCGTGCTTGCCAATTATTAGGGCCAATTCATAAATAAAGATTTTGGGTGGGCGTGCCTCTTTCTGGGCACGCAGCCTACCCAATAGAAAGAGAGTAGCTTAGATGACCAAGACAATTATTCTAGCCTGTGTAGGTGGCTTAACAACCAGCATGTTGGTAGAGAGAATCAATGAAGTTATTCATCGTGACCAATTAGATTATTCCTTTTATTCCATTGGGATTACCGGCATGAATAACTTGAAGAATATTGATGTCTTATTGCTCAGCCCGCAATTAGCCTATTTAGAAGAAAAGGCTAAAGCAAGCCTGCAGGTGCCAGTCGCAGTCATTAGTGATGAAGATTTCGAGTTGATGAGAGGCGAAGAAGTGCTTCGTCAGGCTGAAGTATTGATGGACTAGGCCTATGGCAGGACAAGACAAAAGCTCAAGCCAAGAGCTGATGCGACTGATTGTCAAGAGTAGTAAAGTGACTGCGCAAGTCATGCAGAGTTTGGAGTTGGCTCAGTCAGGTCAGAAGGAGGAAGCAAATGCTGAGTTGGAACAAGCGAGAAAACTCAGCGTGGAGGCTCACAACTTACAGACCAGCCTTATCCAGTCTGAACTGAGTGGTCAAGCCAATCCTCCAAGTCTGCTGGCGGTCCATGCTCAGGACCATTTTATGAATAGCCATTTATTACTCGAATTGGCTGCCGTATTTCTCAATCAAATAGAAGAAATTGAAGATTTAAAAGCAAGAATTGCAAAACTGGAACAGGTAGGTGAGTAGCATGGATCATCCTGTCATATTAGAAATGAAGGGCATTGTTAAAAGTTTCGGTCCAGTCCGAGCCTTAAAAGGAGTCAATTTTGACTTGCGGGCTGGTGAAGTGCATGCTCTAATGGGTGAAAATGGGGCTGGTAAATCCACTTTGATGAAGGTCTTGACTGGTATCTATGGAGCAAATGAGGGTACCATTCATTACAATCAAGAAGAGGTGGTCTATTCCAAGCCCAAGGAAGCAATGGATGCTGGGATTGTTATCGTTCATCAAGAATTGAATATGATGAACCATCTAACAGTGGCTCAAAATATCTTTATTGGACGGGAAGAAGTTCAAGGCAGCTTCTTCATTAACGATGCATCCAGTATTAAGAAAGCAAAAGAACTCTTTAGTCTCTTAAAACTAGACATCAACCCAACTGAAAAAGTAGGAAATCTGACAGTTGGGAAACAACAAATGGTCGAAATTGCCAAGGCCCTCTCAATGGATGCCAAGGTGATTGTCTTTGACGAACCGACTGCAGCTCTGACTGAATCGGAAATCAATGAGCTCTTTGTCATCATTGACGACCTGCGTGCAAAAGGTGTCGGTATTATCTACATTTCTCACCGGATGGATGAGATTGCCCGAATCACAGACCGCGTGACTGTTATGCGGGACGGTGAGTATGTAGGCACGGTCAATACCAAAGATACCACCAAAGATGAAATCATCTCGATGATGGTTGGACGGACGATTTATGAAGATCCTAAGGCTGCGTCAACAGTAGCAGAAGATGCTCCTGTGGTGCTAGAGGTGAAAAACCTCTGTGCAGGAACGGCCGTTAAAGATGTGAGTTTCAAACTCCATAAGGGCGAAATTCTAGGTTTCTCAGGATTGATGGGAGCCGGTCGGACAGAAGTTGCCCGTTTGCTGTTTGGTGCAGACAAAAAAGAAAGCGGTTCCATTGTTATAAATGGGAAAGAAGTAAGCATCAATTCTCCCCAAGATGCCATTCGGGAAGGGATTGGTTACTTATCTGAAGACCGCAAGCGCTTTGGCTGTATCGTGGACATGACCATTGCCAACAATACGGTTATAACCAATCTTGATAAGTATATCAAGGCTGGCTTGATTGATGATGGTGCTATTGTCAAGGCAAGTGATCAGTTTGTTCAATCTTTACATACCAAGACACCGTCATCCAAACAGCTGGTCCGCAATCTTTCGGGAGGGAACCAGCAGAAAGTAGTCATTGCCAAATGGCTGGAACAAAATAGTGATATTTTAATCTTTGATGAGCCGACACGAGGAATTGATGTCGGTGCCAAAAGTGAAATATACACACTGATGAATGATCTGGTTGCGCAAGGCAAATCCATTATCATGATTTCGTCAGAACTGACGGAAATCTTACGGATGAGCGATCGAATCGTAGTCATGTGTGAAGGTAGAAAAACGGGTGAGCTGGATATTAGCCAAGCAACACAAGAGAGAATCTTGGCGCTAGCGACTGACCGTTAAAAGTGAAAACAGAGGTGTTTACGTATGGAAGAGAAACAATCCTTATGGATGAAATTAGAAAAAACAGTTGGTTTACAAAAGCTGATTGCCTTGATTGCCTTGGTGGTAATCTTTGCCTTCTTTGCCATCTCCAGCGAATCATTTCGTTCGTTTGATACGGTAGTCAGTATCTTAGATGCGTCATATTACATTGGTTTCCTTGCCATTGGGGTCACATTTGTCATCATTACAGGTGGTATTGATCTCTCTATTGGTACGGTGATGATGTGCTCGGCTATTATCGGGGGCGTCCTTCATACCAAGATGGGCTGGCCGCTCTGGCTGTCTTTGCTGGCCATTCTAGTCATTGGAGGATTATTCGGCCTGCTGAATGGAATCATGGTCGCAAAATTCGGTTTGCCGCCTTTTATCGCGACACTGGGTACGATGATGATTTCCCGCGGTTTAAGCTCTATTGTCTCAAATGTGCAAAGTGTGACCTTCCCTCTTCGTGGAACAGGTGAAGGTTGGTACAAAGATTTATTCCGAACTCAGGATAATTTCCCGACAGGCTTGATCGTGCTGGTGATTGTGGCTGTCCTTGCTGCAGTAGTATTGAACAAGACAAAAATTGGCCGCTATATCTTCGCGATTGGATCCAATAAAGAAGCCACTCGTCTGTCTGGGGTCAATGTCGTCAAATGGGAAGGCATGGCCTATGTCATAGGTGGTCTGTCAGCAGGGCTTGCTGCCGTTGCTTATGCAGCCACCTATTCTACGATTCTGCCAGGTACTGGTAACGGTATGGAGCTTGATGCAATTGCCGGTGTCGTAGTAGGGGGAACTTCTCTAGCTGGTGGTGTCGGATCTGTTATTGGTACCATTATCGGGGTCTTCATCATGTCAGTCCTGAAAATTGGTTTGCCTTATATCGACCTACAGCCCCACTATCAACTCTTTATTACTGGTTTTGTTGTTATCATCGCTGTTTACTTTGATATTTTCATTCGCAAGAATAAGAAGAAATAAGTACAGCCCTCGCTATCATATAAATGAGTGTATAAAACATAATAGGAGCTTTTATCATGAGAAAATCATTTAAATTTGCTACTGCGGCACTTCTTGCTGCTGCTGCGATTGGACTAGTTGCTTGTTCTTCTAAGAAAGACAACAATAAAGCTACAGACAGCAAGGGTGGAGACTATCGGGTAGAAGTAATTGCCAAAGGTTTCCAACATGACTTCTGGAAAGCCGTTAATAAGGGTGCTGAACAAGCGGCAGATGAATTTGGCGCTAAGATTACTTTTGTCGGCCCTCAAAATGAAACCGCTATCGCAGAACAATTGGAACAGTTAAATAATGCCATTAACAAAAATCCAGATGCGATTGCCCTAGCAGCGCTTGACACCGAATCAGAGCTAGACGCTATTAAACAAGCTCAAGCGAAGAATATTCCGCTGATTGGTTTTGACTCAGGGGTTCCAGGTGCACCAGACGGAGCAATCAAAGCAACCGCCTCTACAGACAACCATGCAGCCGGTGCCAATGCAGCAGAACACTTGTTCCCATTGTTAGAAAAGAAATTGGGTGACAAACCGGTTCGTATCGGGGTAGTTTCCCAAGAAGCAAACTCACTCTCTATCACACAACGGACTTCCGGTTTCATTGACAAGATGGTTGAGTTGCTAGAAAAGAAAGGCATCAAAACGGCTGTTGTTGGTCATGATAAATTCAAAAATAATGTCTCTGAATCAGATGCCAAAGCTATCATTGAAGTTCGTGTACCAGCTCAAGTAGACGATGCAGCAGGTAAGACAGAAGCTTCCACTGTACTTGAAAAATCAGATACAGTCGCTATTTACGGTTCAAATGAATTTGCAGCTAAAGCTATTATCAACGCAAATGGCAGTTTCAAGGAATCTAAGCTCGGTGCAGACAAGATTTTGGCTGTCGGTTTTGACTCAGGTGCCTTGCAGCAAGATGCAATTCGCAACGGTCTCTTTGTAGGATCTGTTACGCAAGATCCGATTCAAATCGGCTATCAATCTGTAAAATTAGCTATTGAAGCGGCTCAAGGAAAAGAAGTTAAAGATGTAGACACAGGATCAAAATGGTATGATGCCAAGAACATCGACTCTGATGAAATCAAACCATTGCTTTACCAATAATCAAAATCGTTTGTAAAGATTGGTGTATTGGAGGAGATGAGAATGACATTGATGAAATTACTGGCCATTGACCTAGGTGCTAGTTCAGGTCGTGTCATGCAAGCAATTTACAATGGCCATAGTATCCAGCTATCAGAAGTTCATCGGTTCAAAAACGAGCCGATGAACGTGAATGACGGTCTTTATTGGAATATCCTGCATCTGTTTGGAGAAATCAAAATTGGGATTAAGAAAGCTTCAGCAGATGGGATTCCTATTCGATCCATATCCGTTGATACATGGGGAGTGGACTATGCCTACCTAGACCAAAACGGAGATCTGCTCTACCAGCCGCATTGTTATCGTGACAATCGTATGGGCCAATACGAAGAAACTTTTTACAAGAAAATCAGCAAAGAGGCGCTTTTTGAGGAGACAGGCGTACAACCTGCCTGCATTAACACTGTCCTGCAAATATTCGCTGATTTACAGGAAAAGCCCCATTTGGCAAGAGTTGCAGAGCGCGTGCTCTTCATGCCGGATTTGATTAACTATCTTTTGTCAGGTGTTTTATCCAGCGAGTACACTATTGCCAGCAGCAGCGGTTTGCTCAATATCAATTCTCAGACATGGTCTGACAGCGTTTTTGAGACGCTGGAGATTCCTAAAAAGTGGTTTGGTGAGGTGATACAGGGAGGAAGAGTCCTGAGAAGCCTGTCGCCACGGATTACACAAGAGCTGAAAATTGAGCCTTTTGATGTCATTGCTGGGGCTGGTCATGATACAGCGGCAGCTGTTCTGGCTATTCCTTATGCAAGTGAGCAGCCAACAGCCTTTATCTCTTGCGGCACTTGGTCTCTGGTCGGCCTAGAATCTCAGAATCCTGTGACCAGTCAGGCAGCTTTAGCGGCCAATCTGACCAATGAAGGCTGCTTTGACGGACACTATCGGATTTTGAAGAATACGACAGGGCTCTGGATTGTCCAGGAACTGCAGCGGGACTGGCGCTTGCAAGGAGAGGACATCAGCTTTGCTGAAATGGTGAATCTGGCAAGAAACGTTACGAATAATCGCTCCTGGATCAATCCCAATGATGCTATTTTTGCAGCTCCAGGAGACATGGAGGCTAAGGTCAAGGAGCGTTGCCATATGACCAACCAGCCTGTCCCGCAAAGTAAAGGAGAGGTTGTCCGAGTGGTCTTGGAAAGTCTCGCTTTTGCCTACCGTCAAACCGTGGAGCAAATTGAGAGCTTGACCGGTCAGAAAATCGAGCAGATTCACATGGTCGGCGGCGGTATCCAAAACGAACTACTCTGCCAGCTGACAGCTGATGTAAGCCAGAAGCCAGTCCTAACAGGACCGATTGAAGCCAGCGCTTTGGGAAATATCTTGGCACAGCTTTTGACCTTGGGTGAGATTCAAGATCGCCAGGCTGCCCAAAAGCTCGTCAAGGATTCAGAAAAGACCAAGCAATACCAAGCTCAAGAAGGCTCAGATTTGGCTCAGTCCTATCAAGAATTTCAAGCAAGTATGAAAGTAGGAAGTTAGATGTTAAAGCATATTCCAACTATTTTAAGTCCAGAATTGGTCAAGTATCTGATGGAGATGGGGCACGGAGATGAAGTAGTCATTGCCGATGCAAACTTCCCTGCCCATCGGATTGGTCAGCGGGTTGTTCGCTGTGACGGCCACGGAGTTCCAGCGCTGCTGGATGCTATCTTGACTGTCCTGCCCTTGGATACCTATAGCGACTACCAAGCAGGCCTTATGCAGGTAGTGCCGGGAGATCCGACCGTACCAGTCATCTGGGATGACTACAAGGCTTTATTAGAAAAGCATCAATATGGTACAGCCATCAAAGAATTTGAACGCTTTGCTTTCTATGAGCAGGCGGAAAAAGCTTATTTGGTCATCCAAACGGGCGAAGGAGCTCTGTACGGCAACATCATTTTGAAAAAAGGTGTCATTACCAGCTAATGAAAAAACAGGTAAGAGGTGGACAAGGCTGCTTCTAAAAAGGAGTGTCCTTGTTCCTCATCTTTATCTGGAGCTTTCTTTGCTTTTTTTATCAAATAACTTGTTAAAAAAATCACAAAAATCTTGCAAAAAGCAGATTTTTGCAGTATCATTATATTAACAATATAAATCAAAAGGAGAAAATATATGTCTACATTTTACGTACCCGCTGTTAATCTTATTGGCAAGGGTGTTGTCAAGGAAGTTGGGCCTTATGTTAAGGAGCTGGGGTATAGCAAGGCCTTGCTGGTGACGGATAAGTTTATCGAAGGCAGTGATATCCTGCCCCAAATCCTAGCACCACTAGATGCGGAAGGCATCCAGTATGTGGTCTTCAGCGATGTTGAGCCAAATCCAACTTGTAAGAACGTCATGGATGGTGTAGCTGCTCTCAAGGAACACAACTGTGACTTCATCATCAGTGTTGGCGGAGGTTCACCGCAAGATGCGGCTAGCTGTATTTCAGTTATTGCGACAAATGGTGGCAAACCACAAGACTATGAAGGCTTGCACAAGTCTGCTAAGAAAGGTCTGCCGGTGGTGGCTATCAATACTACAGCGGGAACTTCAGCTGAAATTACCATTAACTATGTCATCACAGATGAAGAACGCAAGGTTAAGATGGTTATGGTGGACAAGAATAGCTTGGCTCTGATCTCAGTCAATGACCCTGAACTCATGGTATCCAAACCAGCTGCCCTCACAGCAGCAACAGGGATGGATGCTTTGACTCACGCGGTCGAAGCTCTCGTCACACCAGGAGCCTACGGCGTTACCAAGAAATTATCTATCGGAGCTATTGAACTTATCAAGGAATACCTTCCTCGTGCGGTTGCAAATGGCCATGATATTGAAGCGCGTGAAGGCATGGTGAATGCCATCTTCCTTGGCGGTATGTCCTTTAACAATGCCGGTCTAGGTTATGTTCACTCTATGGCTCACCAGCTTGGGGCAGTTTACAAACTTCCGCACGGTGTCTGCTGTGCCATGCTCCTGCCAATTGTAGAGCGTGAAAATGCTAAACGGGTACCAGAAGCTTTCCGCAATGTAGCCAAAGCTCTTGGTCTGCAAATCGAAGGCAAGACAGACGAAGAATGTGCAGCTTATGCTATTTCTGAAATCGAAAAACTGTCTGAAACGGTTGGTATTCCGAAGAAACTTACTGAACTTGGTATCGAAGAAAAAGACTTTGACTTTGAATACCTATCTAAAAACGCTTTGATTGATGCTTGTGCGCCAGGCAATCCATTCATGCCAACTCTAGAAGAAACGATTGCTTTATATAAAGAACTCTTCTAAGAACGAAAAAATTCTGTTGAAACAAACAAAGCTCTGCATGACTCTAGCTTGCAGGGCTTGTTTTATAGGAATGAAAAGAGCCTAAACCAAAATTTTGATTACATTTGTAAATTTATTTTAAAAAATTATGTAAAATCTATTGACAAATAAATTCTGTCATGATAAAATTACAACTGTAAACAAAAAAGTTTACGTAAATTTAATCAGAAGATATGAATACAGCCGGAAGGCAATTATTTTTGGGAGGATTAAAAGTTATGTAAAATTATCTTCGTATGAAAGAGATTTGATTCACTTATAAAAGTAGAGACTGACTCAGTCTTGATTTTTGAAAAGAGAATAAGTTATGTAAAATAATAGATTGGAGAAGATCTCCCAAGTCAAAATTTATAGTGGATAAGGAAGAGATTTCTTATCTGAAACTTTGGTACAATCAAAAATTATGTAAAGCAAAATATGAAAAAAGCGAGGTAATGCTATGAACAACAACTACAACAATTTTAACAATATGGACGACCTTTTCAACCAACTCATGGGGCGCATGGGTGGCTACAACAGCGAACATCGGCGCTACTTGATTAATGGTAGAGAGGTCACACCGGAAGAGTTTGCTCAGTACCGTGCTACTGGCAAGCTCCCTGGTCAAGGAACAGGTGAGCAGACTGGACAAGCTGCTGCTCATGGACCTAAGCAGGATGGTATCCTGGCTAAGCTGGGTCGTAATCTGACCCAAGAAGCGCGTGATGGTAAGTTAGATCCAGTCATTGGACGCAATAAGGAAATCCAAGAAACTGCTGAAATCCTTTCTCGTCGGACCAAGAATAATCCTGTATTGGTCGGAGATGCCGGAGTTGGTAAGACAGCTGTCGTAGAAGGATTGGCTCAGGCTATCGTCAATGGTGATGTGCCAGCGGCTATCAAGAATAAGGAAATCATTTCTGTTGATATTTCTGGTCTGGAAGCTGGTACCCAGTATCGTGGTAGCTTTGAAGAAAACATCCAAAACTTGGTCAATGAAGTCAAGGAAGCCGGCAACATTATCCTCTTCTTTGATGAAATCCATCAAATCCTAGGAGCAGGATCTATCGGTGGAGATAGTGGCTCTAAGGGCATGGCGGATATTCTCAAACCAGCACTTTCTCGTGGGGAGTTGACCGTCATCGGGGCTACCACTCAGGATGAGTATCGTAACACCATTCTCAAAAATGCAGCTCTGGCTCGCCGTTTCAATGAAGTCAAGGTCAATGCACCGTCTGCCGAAGATACCTATCAGATCCTTCGAGGCATTCGAGACCTGTATGAAAAGCACCACAATGTCATCCTGCCGGATGAAGTGCTGAAAGCGGCTGTGGATTACTCTGTTCAGTATATTCCACAACGAAGCCTGCCAGACAAGGCGATTGACCTGGTCGACGTGACTGCTGCCCACTTGGCAGCCCAGCATCCAGTGACTGATGTTCATGCGGTTGAAAATGAGATTGCTGAACAGAAAGACAAACAGGAAGCGGCTGTTGAGAAAGAAGATTATGAAGCAGCTCTGAATGCTAAGACTCGCATTGAAGAGCTAGAAAAGAAGATCCAAAATCACACTGAGGATATGAAGGTGACAGCTACAGTCAATGACGTAGCAGAGTCTGTTGAACGGATGACGGGTGTGCCAGTATCTCAGATGGGTGCCAGCGACATTGAGCGCCTCAAGGGCATGAATGACCGTCTCAAAGCCAAGGTGATTGGTCAAGACAAGGCTGTAGAAGCTGTGGCTAGGGCTATCCGCCGTAACCGTGCAGGCTTTGATGAAGGCAACCGTCCGATTGGCAGCTTCCTCTTCGTTGGTCCGACAGGTGTCGGCAAGACTGAGCTGGCTAAGCAACTAGCTTTGGATATGTTCGGTACCAAGGAAGCCATCATCCGTCTGGATATGTCAGAATACTCTGACCGGACTGCTGTTTCCAAGCTGATTGGTACGACTGCAGGCTATGTCGGCTATGATGACAACAACAACACCTTGACCGAGCGTGTGCGCCGCAATCCTTACTCTATCATTCTCTTGGATGAGATTGAAAAGGCGGATCCACAAGTGATTACCCTTCTCCTTCAAGTCCTGGATGACGGTCGTTTGACAGATGGTCAAGGGAATACAGTCAACTTCAAGAATACGGTTATCATTGCGACTTCCAATGCTGGCTTTGGCTACGAAGCAGGCTTGGAAGAGGATGCTGAAAAGCCTGATCTGATGGATCGACTCAAAGCTTATTTCCGTCCAGAATTCCTCAATCGTTTCAATGCGGTTATTGAGTTCTCTCATCTCAAGAAAGAAGACCTGATGGAGATTGTGAATCTCATGCTGATTGAAGTAAATCAAACCTTGAGCAAGAAAGAAATTGATTTGGCTGTATCTGATGCAGCTAAGGAATTCCTACGCGACGCTGGTTATGACCAAGTCATGGGTGTTCGTCCACTCCGCCGTGTCATTGAGCAGCAAATTCGTGACAAGGTGACTGACTTCCACTTGGATAATCTAGATGCTAAGCACTTGACAGCCGCTTTAGAAGATGGTGTCTTAGTTATTCGGGAAAAGGGTGCTGCTGCATCTGAAGAAGACAAGCAAGCAGAATAAAGCTTACTAAGTCAACTAACTTTTCAAAGACCTCCTTCTTAGATGAAGGCAGGTCTTTTTTGCTGAGTATGAATTTCAAATAACTCTCCTTTCTGGAAATAAATTAGCGTTTATTCCAAAATCTCAACTAAATTCTCCTTGATATTGCCGAAGCAGTAGATGACTCGAATCAACCTAGCTTCTCTCAAATAAGAGAGATGAATAATTTTTGACGAAAGCAGACTGCTATGAAACAGTCCATAACTACACTTAAACGCAATGTCATTATCTTCGCCATTCTCAGCAGCCTATGTGGCAGGATTGGTTATGTTGTTGATAAAGTAACTGGCCAAGCTCATTACGAAAATATCGGAACAGAGATAGGAAGCGGCTCTTTAGGGATGCTGATTTGGCTGGTAACTCCGTTAATCTGTACCATCTTTCTTCGAAGCTTTGGCGGAGACGGCTGGAAAGAGGCAGGTTTTTCCATTAATTTTAAGAATAACAAAAAATTATATCTGATTAGTTTTTTAGTCTACCCTCTTGTTACGATAATAGTGATATTCTTGGGACTGATGACACAAGGCATCAGAGTGACAGATGTGAAGGTTGAGTTCACGTCCTATCTTGGAATCTTGCTAACACAGGTCGGAACTCAATTCATAAAAAATATTTTTGAAGAATCTGTTTGGAGGGCAAATCTTACTAATCAATTAATCAAATAAAAATTATCCGATTTAAAACTATATCTACTTGTTGGCTTTATCTGGTGGATTTGGCATCTGCCTTACATTATGAAGTTTCTGTCTGAGAGAGAAATTCAAAATACCTTGCCGGTTAGAAGACTTACATTCTTCCTTATCGGAATGATAACTGTTGCATGCTGGACAGTTATGTATACAGAGATTTTTAGAATTACTAAGTCAGTATGGCCGCTAGTAATTATGCACACTATAGAGGATGCGGTTATAAATCCTTTACTGTTACTAGGATTTGTCTCGGTAGAAAAAAATCAGGCTTTCCTCTTCTCGCTTTCAGTGGGGATGATTCCAACTACTCTTTATCTACTCGTCGGCCTAGCTATACGGAAATGGAGAAAAAAACAGGAGTATGGAAAGTCGAGCTAACAGAGTAACAAAAGACGATAATGTTGATTCTTTTTTTATTTAATAGAGGTAAAGCTATCAAAAGTCTGTAAAAATGAAAAAAGTTGACATTTCAACGAGTTATGTTCTAATTTTTTTGTACATTTTCAAGTTTTTATATATGTAAATGTCAGAAAAAAGTGTATAATGGATTAGTAAATTAAATTTTAGGAGAGGATTTAATTATGAAAAAGTTGGATATTACAACTATGCCTGACTATAGGAAAGTCGAGGCTGTTGTTCAGTTGTTAGTTAATGGAACCTTAACTAGTTATCGAATTGCGACGGATGCAAACATCAGCAAGATGAGTATCCTGACCTTAACTAAAGGGACCAGCAAAATTAAGAACATTACTTATCAAACTGCGATGGCCTTAATTAATTGGTATGAAGAAAACCATGAAAAATATGGCATCACTATTCATCAAAAGGCCGCAGGATAGTCTAAAACTATGATGTAGCTCAACACTAACCCAGCTAACCATTTGGATAGCTGGGTTTTTCTATGCCTCTTAATGAGACAAGCCGTGGGCGCAGTCGAATTTAGAGGCATTGATGCAGACTGAGCGCAAGCGAAGTCTAGGTTCCGCTAAAACTTAATGGAACAAGTTTGAAGCTCAATTGAACTTAAGAGCAGCAATGCTCACTTTCTTACTTTTTTCTGTCCTTATGGGCAGATTTTTTTGACAGTCCAAGAGTGAACAGTCACCTGTGTAATTCTTGGTCCTTTTGTTGCCGCTTTCAAAATTTATAATAAATCTATAAAAAAGATGAGATTATCCCTATCTTGCGATATAGGGATAATTTTCTTATAATAGATATGAGACAATTTTTATCGTTTCTACGACTATTGTTTATCCTGTTCTGATGTCAGGACAGATTTTAGTAAAAATAAGGAGAATCCAATGTCACAATTATCAGTTAATGCCATTCGCTTTTTAGGGATTGACGCGATTGAAAAGTCTAAGTCAGGTCACCCTGGCGTAGTCATGGGTGCTGCACCGATGGCCTATGACTTGTTTACTAAACAACTTCGTATCAATCCAGAAGAGCCAAACTGGATTAACCGCGATCGCTTCGTCCTATCTGCAGGACATGGCTCTATGTTGCTTTATGCCTTGCTTCATCTGTCTGGCTTTAAAGATGTCAGCATGGATGAAATCAAAAACTTCCGCCAATGGGGTTCTAAGACACCAGGTCACCCAGAGTTTGGCCACACAGCTGGTGTTGATGCTACTACTGGCCCACTGGGACAGGGTATTTCTACAGCTACTGGATTTGCTCAGGCAGAGCGTTTCTTGGCTGCCAAGTATAATCGTGAAGGCTATCCAATTTTCGACCATTACACTTATGTCATCTGTGGTGACGGTGATTTGATGGAGGGTGTTTCAGCTGAAGCTGCTTCTTATGCTGGCCTGCAAAAGCTGGACAAGCTGGTTGTTCTCTATGATTCAAATGATATCAACCTAGATGGAGAGACTAAGGATTCCTTTACAGAAGATGTTCGCGCTCGCTATGAAGCCTATGGATGGCATACTGCCTTAGTAGAAGACGGAACAGACCTTGCAGCGATTGATGCAGCCATCAATGAAGCTAAAGCTTCCGGCAAACCATCTTTGATTGAAGTTAAGACTGTTATCGGTTACGGTTCTCCAAACAAGCAAGGAACGAATGCAGTGCACGGTGCGCCTCTGGGAACAGAAGAAGCGGAAGCTACTCGTAAAGCCTTGGGCTGGGACTATGCGCCATTTGAGATTCCTGAGGAAGTCTATGCTGACTACCGTCAAAATGTGGCAGAGCGTGGTGCAGCGGCTTACGATGCTTGGAAACAGCTAGTAGAGGACTACAAGCAAGCCCATCCAGAATTGGCAGCAGAAGTAACAGCTATCATCGCTGGTCAGGATCCAGTCGAAATCAAACCAGAAGACTTCCCAGTACTTGAAAATGGCTTCTCTCAAGCGACTCGTAATTCCAGTCAGGATGCCCTCAATGCAGCAGCTAAGGTGCTTCCAACTTTCCTTGGCGGTTCTGCTGACTTGGCTCATTCTAATATGACCTATATCAAGGAGGATGGCCTTCAAGATGATGCCCACCGTCTCAACCGCAATATCCAATTTGGTGTGCGCGAGTTTGCTATGGGAACAATTCTCAACGGTATGGCGCTTCATGGTGGACTTCGCGTTTACGGTGGTACCTTCTTCGTCTTCTCAGACTATGTCAAGGCAGCTGTCCGTTTGTCTGCCCTTCAAGGCTTACCAGTGACTTATGTTTTCACGCATGACTCTATTGCAGTTGGTGAAGATGGACCGACTCACGAGCCGATTGAGCATTTGGCTGGTCTGCGTGCTATTCCAAACCTGACTGTTTTCCGCCCAGCAGATGCGCGTGAAACTCAGGCAGCTTGGTATCTGGCCCTTAAGAGTCAATCCACTCCGACTGCTCTGGTCTTGACCCGTCAAAATCTGACAGTCGAAGAAGGCACAAACTTTGACAAGGTAGCTAAAGGAGCTTATGTCGTTTACGAAACAGGAGCAGATTTTGACACGATCTTGCTGGCTTCTGGTTCTGAGGTTAATTTAGCTGTTGCAACTGCTAAAGCACTTGCAGAAGAAGGCGCTAAAATTCGTGTGGTCAGCGTGCCATCAACAGAGCTTTTTGATGCTCAAGATGCAGCCTACAAAGAAGAAATTCTGCCAAATGCAGTTCGTCGCCGTGTAGCGATCGAGATGGCAGCTAGCCAGCCTTGGTATAAGTATGTCGGTCTGGACGGTGCAGTTATCGGAATCGACCAGTTCGGTGCATCTGCTCCAGCAGGCAAGGTGCTGGAAGAATACGGCTTTACAGTTGAACATGTAGCAGAAGTTGTTAAAAATCTTAAATAAAAAGACATAAAATCAGGGTGTTAGTCATCCTGATTTTTGCTTTTTAAAAAATGTGGTTAGGCCAGTCATGCTTCATCCGACTTGAGACGGACTTTGCCTGAAAAGTCAGAATCATCTTGTAAAAATAAGGGAAATCTGCTATAGTAGTTCATATATGACATTCGAAGGAGAAAAGATATGAATCCAATTATGCTTATTGTATTTGCGGTTGTACTGGTAGGGATGACCTATTTCCAAATGCGTGCTCAAAAGAAACAGGCTCAGCAGCGTATGGAAAGTCTTAACAAGCTGCAAAAGGGTTATGAAGTTATTACCATCGGCGGTTTGTATGGAACGATAGATGAAGTGGACACAGATAAGAAAACAGTTGTTCTGGATGTGGACGGTGTTTACCTGACCTTTGAACTGACAGCTATTAAAACTGTACTGCCATTGGCTGAGGGCATTCCTGCTGCTGCTGGCGGTGAAGGAAGCGTTGACCTTCCCGAGGAAGAATCAGCGATTGAAGAGTAAAGAAATAAACAGCTTGCGGGCTGTTTTTTGTTTTGACTCATACGTTTAGAAGGTGTCTGGTTTCAAGCTTATTCGCCTCGCAGTTTGGACAGGCTGGGTGAGTTTGGATTCTCTGGTTGACATTTTGTCCTTATTTTATATCCTCGGGTTTGAAAAAGCGGATGAATTGCCCACATTCCAAGGATTTATGATATAATGAACTGACAAAACTTTAAATAGGATAAAAAGTATGTTTAGTTTTAAGAAAAAAGAAAAGCTGAACGCGCCGCTGAATGTTCCCAAACACATTGCTGTCATTATGGACGGCAACGGCCGCTGGGCCAAAAAAAGGATGCAGCCGCGCGTGTTCGGTCATAAGGCTGGCATGGAAACACTGCAAAAGGTGACGATTGCTGCCAAGGAAATGGGTGTTCAGGTCTTGACTGTCTATGCCTTTTCAACGGAAAATTGGTCTCGGCCGGAAAAGGAAGTTTCCTTTATCATGAATCTGCCGGTTGAATTTTACGACCGCTATGTGCCGGAGCTGCACAAGAACAATGTAAAAATCCAGATGATTGGTGATACGGCTAAGCTTCCTAAGGCGACATTTGAAGCTTTGGAAAAGGCTGAAAGCCTGACCAAGCTCAATACAGGTTTGATTCTCAATTTTGCCCTAAACTACGGTGGCCGATATGAGATCAATCAGGCGGTTAAACTGATTGCTCAGGATGTTCTGGATGCTAAACTCAGTCCCGGTGACATTACTGAGGAAGTCATTGGCAACTACCTCTATACCAGCAATTTGCCCAAGATGCTGCGCGATCCAGATCTGGTGATTCGGACCAGTGGAGAGCTGCGTCTCAGCAATTTTCTGCCTTGGCAGTCAGCCTACAGTGAGCTGTATTTTACGGATATTCTCTGGCCTGACTTTGATGAGAAGGCTTTGAAGGCTGCAATTGCAGAATACAGACGTCGGAATCGACGCTTTGGCGGTGTTTAAGGGAGAAAGCAAAAGAGTATGAGTAAAAATTTACAAAAACGTCTAATCTTTGGAGGAATCGCTCTTGCTATTTTTATTCCTCTGGTATTGACAGGAGGCGTCATCTTTCAGATTTTTGTGGGGCTGCTAGCCATGCTAGCAGTGCATGAATTTCTCCAAATGAAAGGTCTTCCGACAGCGACCATCGAAGGCGTCTTAGCCATGCTGGCAGCCTTTGTCCTAACCCTGCCCCTGGAGAACTATCTGAAGTTTCTGCCTGTGGATGGCAATGTCGTGGCCTATGGCTTGGTCGTCTTCCTTCTGCTGATTTCGACTGTCCTAGGTTCCAATTACACCTTTGAAGATGCTGCCTATCCGATTGCAGCTAGTTTTTATGTCGGTCTTGGCTTTAACGCTTTGATTGATGCCCGCTTGATGAATATTGACAAGGTCCTGCTAGCTCTCTTTATCGTCTGGGCTACTGACAGTGGAGCTTATCTGGTTGGGGTGCGTTTTGGTAAAAGAAAGCTGGCGCCGAGAGTTTCTCCTAATAAGACTATTGAAGGAAGCCTGGGCGGTATTCTATCAGCCGTTCTAGTGACTGGAATCTTTATGTTGGTTCGACCGCAAGTGTACGCACCTTACAATGCCTTTGTCTTTTTAATTCTGGCAGTGCTCTTTAGTATTGCAGGCCAGCTGGGTGATTTGGTCGAAAGCTCAGTCAAGCGTCATTTCGGGGTCAAGGATTCTGGTAAATTCATTCCTGGCCACGGCGGTGTCTTGGATCGTTTTGACAGCCTTCTCTTCGTCTTTCCGCTGATGCATTTCTTCGGCTTGTTCTAAGACAGTCGTGCATGGCTGAAAGCAAGGGACGGTACGTTTGTCCAAAGACCGCACAATCTGAGAAGAAACTAGGAATTAGAGCTCAAAATTTTGAATTGAGCTTCTAACCTATTTTCAAGAGTGTCAGCTATGCAGGGGCGGGAAGCTCGGTATTTGGCCGTTTTCTGCTCCTTCTTTGATTTAAAGAAAAAATAAGATTTCTAGGAAAGGTAAAATATAGAAGTCCATGCAGTTTATAACCTTTATTATTATTTTTGGGATCATTGTGGTGGTCCATGAGTTCGGACACTTCTACTTTGCAAAGAAGTCCGGTATTTTGGTCAGAGAGTTCGCTATCGGTATGGGACCTAAGATTTTCTCCCATATTGGTAAGGACGGGACGGCCTATACGATTCGGATTTTACCCTTGGGGGGCTATGTGCGTATGGCCGGCTGGGGGGAAGACTCCACTGACATTAAGGTGGGGACACCGGCTAGTCTGACCTTGGATGCAGAGGGCAAGGTGGTTCGCATCAATCTCTCTGGCAAAAAGGTTGACCAGACAGCTCTGCCCATGAATGTGACTGGCTTTGACTTTGAGGAAAAGCTAGAAATCACAGGTCTGGTCCTTGACGAGCTCAAGACTTATGCAGTAGATCATGATGCAACGATTGTTGAAGAAGACGGCACTGAGGTGCGGATTGCACCGCTGGATGTTCAGTATCAGAATGCTAGTATCTGGGGTCGCCTCATCACCAACTTTGCTGGGCCTATGAATAACTTCATCCTGAGCGTGTTGGTATTTATGCTGCTGGCCTTTGTTCAGGGCGGCGTTCGCGATGAAAACAGCAATCATTTCCAAGTTATGGATGGCAGTGCTATAGCAGCTGCTGGGGTTCAAAATAACGACCAAATCCTTAAGATTAATGACTATAAGATTAGCAACTGGGCGGATCTAACCAGTGCTCTGGCGAAAATCACAGGCAAGAGCAAGGAAGCGCCGACCTTGTCAGTTACCTACAAGCGCGGCAGCGAAACGAAAGAGATTACCGTACAGCCAAAAAAAGACGGCAATCGTTATCTGCTAGGGGTATCCCCAACGGTCAAGACAGGCTTCTGGGACAAGGTCATTGGCGGCTTTACTGCAGCTTGGTCTACCACGGTTCGCATTTTGTCAGCTCTGAAAGATATCATCTTCAACTTCAATATCAATAAGCTGGGCGGTCCGGTCGCTATTTACAATTTCAGCAGCCAGGCAGCAGAGCAAGGCTTGCCAGCAGTCCTCAGCCTTTTGGCCATGCTGTCGCTCAATATCGGTATTTTCAACCTGATTCCTATTCCAGCCTTGGACGGCGGAAAAATCGTCCTCAATATTCTGGAGGCTATCCGCAGAAAACCGCTGAGAAGAGAAACGGAGACCTATATCACTCTGTCTGGAGTGGCTATTATGGTCGTCCTGATGATTGCCGTTACCTGGAACGATATTATGAAATTATTCTTCTAAGAGTCCGAAGCTCATAGAGCCATGAAAAAGAAATTATTCAATGAAAGTCAAGGAGTTTTGTTTTTATGAAACAAAGTAAAATGTTAATTCCAACCCTGCGTGAGATGCCTAGCGATGCTCAAGTTATCAGTCACGCTCTGATGCTGCGGGCTGGCTATGTCCGTCAGGTTTCAGCTGGGGTCTATTCTTATCTGCCGCTGGCCAATCGCGTGATTGAAAAAGCAAAAAGAATCATGCGGGAAGAGTTTGACAAGATTGGTGCAGTGGAGATGCTGGCGCCAGCCCTGCTCAGTGCAGACCTTTGGCGCGAGTCTGGCCGTTATGAGACCTATGGTGAAGACCTCTATAAGCTGAAAAATCGTGAGAAATCAGACTTTATCTTAGGGCCAACCCATGAGGAAACCTTTACAGCTATCGTTCGTGATTCGGTTAAATCCTATAAACAGCTGCCACTCAATCTCTATCAGATTCAGCCTAAATACCGTGATGAAAAGCGTCCTCGTAACGGGCTCTTGCGGACGCGTGAGTTTATCATGAAAGATGCCTACAGTTTTCACGCTAACTATGACAGCTTGGATGTGGCCTATGATGAATACAAGTCTGCCTATGAGAAAATCTTTACCCGCAGCGAGCTGGATTTCAAAGCCATTATCGGTGATGGCGGCGCCATGGGGGGTAAGGACAGCCAAGAATTCATGGCCATTACGCCAGACCGGACGGATGTGAACCGTTGGGTGGTTTTGGACAAGTCTGTAGCTAGCTTTGATGAAATTCCTGAGGATGTTCAGGAAGCTATTCGGACAGAATTGACCAGCTGGATGGTATCTGGTGAGGATACCATTGCTTATTCCAGTGAGTCCAGCTATGCTGCCAACCTTGAAATGGCGACGGATGAATACAAGCCGGCAGGACGTGTCGTGACTGATGAAGAAGTAGCCCGTGTCTCAACGCCTGACTGCAAGACCATTGACGAAGTTGCTGCTTTCCTTGGGCTGGATGAAAGCCAGACAATCAAGACCTTGGTTTACATGGCTGACGAAGCTCCTGTCGTAGCACTTTTGGTCGGCAATGACCAGCTTAATGAAGTCAAGCTGAAAAATCATTTAGCGGCGGATTTCTTTGATGTGGCGAGTGAGGATGAAGTCCGTCAGCTCTTGGGAGCAGGTTTTGGCTCACTAGGGCCAGTCAATCTGCCAGAAGGCGTGAGAATCATCGCTGATCGTAAGGTGCAAGACCTGGCTAACGCTGTGGTTGGCGCTAACGAAGATGGTTACCACTTGACCGGTGTCAATCCAGGCCGTGACTTTACCGCTGAGTATGTGGATATCCGTGAAGTTCGTGAAGGTGAGATTTCGCCAGACGGTCAAGGCATCCTCAAGTTTGCTCGAGGGATTGAGATTGGACACATCTTCAAGCTGGGAACTCGCTACTCTGACAGCATGAACGCTAATGTCTTGGACGAAAATGGCCGAGCAGTACCGCTGATTATGGGTTGCTACGGTATCGGTGTCAGCCGTCTCCTGTCCGCTGTTATGGAGCAGCACGCTCGTCTCTTTGTTAATAAAACTCCTAAGGGAGAATTCCGCTATGCTTGGGGCATTAACTTCCCGAAAGAGCTGGCACCATTTGATGTGCACCTGATTCCGGTCAATGTCAAGGACGAGGAAGCCCTGACTCTAACTGACCAAATCGAGGCTAACTTGCTGAGTGCCGGTTATGAGGTCTTGGTGGATGATCGCAATGAGCGCGCTGGTGTTAAGTTCAGCGACAGCGATTTGATTGGCCTTCCAATCCGTGTGACAGTTGGTAAGAAAGCTGCAGAAGGCATTGTCGAAGTCAAGATTAAAGCTACTGGCGATACCATTGAAGTCCACGCTGATAATTTGCTAGAAACCTTGTCTATTTTGACAAAATAAAAGCAACTGCCAGTTTTATCTGGCAGTTTTCTTTTGCTTATTGGAGGTGAAAATGCTATAGTAGGAAAAAATAGATTGGAGGACCGAATGATGGGATTATTCAGCGGTTTATTAGGCAATGCCTCTCAGAAAGATATTGAAAAAACAGAAAGACAATTAGAGGATATTCTGACAACAAAAGAGAATGTGGAACTGGCTTTTAGCCTCATTCGCGACTTGATTGTCTTTACAGATAAGCGTTTAATCTTGGTCGACAAGCAGGGAATGACTGGCAAAAAGACTTCTTATAAGTCCTTTCCATATCGCTCTATCAGTCGCTTCTCAGTGGAAACAGCCGGCCATTTTGACTTAGATGCTGAGCTGAAAATCTGGGTTTCCAGCGCTCAAGAGCCAGCAGAAGTCCTGCAATTTACCAGCGATCGCAGCGTCATCGCCATCCAAAAAGCCTTGGCAGAAGCAGTGTTAAGATAGACAAAAAAAGCCTTCTGAGCATTAACTGTAAAGTTAAATCACTCAGAAGGCTTTTTTATTCTTCTTTAAGTCCTTGCCCCTTCAAAAAATCAAAGACAACATCTGGTTTATCTTGGAGTTTTTTGAAGAAAGTTTGACTGCTTTCAGAGTCACCTGCTGACTGAATCAGTTGTTCTTGATCTATTTTGCTGAGGTCAAAGTCAAAAATGGCTATAGCTTTTTTCTTGTCTTCGGAAATCTCAACGTGAATTTCAAGCCCTTTTAGCTTTTCTTGATCTTCAATCATGGGACTTTTCTTAAGATCTTCTCTATAGATTTTTGTTAGTTCTTCGACGCTCATTTTTTGATTTTCTTCAGGGATGGCCTGGCTGGAAATAAGCTGGAAAGATAGGATCTTGTCTTTAGTATAGAAAAGTTTAACTGAATTAGTATAATACTCATCGATTTTATTAGAAAAAGTTTTCGTCTTTGTCTTTTCTTCTTTGGTTTTGCTTTGATTCTGATTTTGCTTGGGTTTGTTTTCTTGCTTATGCTGATTAGGCATACTGCAGGCAGTCAGGGTCAGCAGACAAGCGCTGGCTAATAGAATTTTCTTCACAATTAAGACTCCTTTTGATAAATGTTCTGTTCTATTATATCATAACTTAGTGTCAAGAAGAATGCATTGACAATTGTGTAGGAGTCGCGCTTTGCCCTACTCTTTTTCTGTCGAAAAAAGTGCTGATTTATGGTAAAATAGGGTCACTACTGTACGAGGAAATGTCATGTCAAACAAGTTTGAAATTTTAATGAATCAGCTAGATATGCCACTGGAAATGAGAAATTCAGAGGCCTTTTTGAATGCTGAAATTGAGAAGGTTCTGGTCCACAAGGTCAGTCGGGTCTGGGAGTTTCATTTTTCTTTTGCGAATATTCTGCCCATTGAGATTTTTCGGGAATTGCAGAAGCGCTTAGCTCAAGAGTTTTCTAAGACGGGTAATCAGGCTGTTTTTGAAATTCACTGTCAGGCTCCTCAGGTATCGGATGAGCTCTTGCAGGCTTATTACCAGCTGGCCTTTGAGGAAGGTCCATGTGCCAGTCATGGCTTTAAAAGCCTGTATCAGGATTTGCGGGTTCATTTGGATGGGGACAAGCTGCTGATTGAGGGGGCTTCGACCATTGATACGGAGCATTTTCGCAAGAATCACCTGCCCAATCTCAGCCAGCAGCTGGTCAAGTACGGCTTTCCTCAGCTGACCTGTCTGGTTCAGCACAGCGATGAGCTGACCCAGCAGCAAGCGGAGAATTTCCAAGCGGAGAATGACAAGATTGTCCAGGCGGCCAATGAAGAAGCGCTCAAAGCCATGGAATCCCTCCAGCAGATGGCACCGCCGCCGGAGGAAAAGCCAGCCTATGACTTCCAAGCTCGCAAGGCTGCGGCTAAACCAAAGCTGGACAAGGCAGAGATTACCCCTATGATTGAAGTTCAGACTGAGGAAAACCGTCTGGTCTTCGAGGGAATGGTCTTTGATCTGGAGCAGAAAGTTACTCGGACCGGTCGAGTCCTGCTCAATTTCAAAATGACAGATTACACTTCCAGCTTTTCCTTGCAGAAATGGATGAAAAACGAAGAAGAAGCCAAGAAGTTTGACATGATTAAGAAAGGTGCCTGGCTGCGCGTGCGCGGAAATGTCGAGATGAACAACTTCACTCGTGACCTGACCATGAATGTACAGGATGTGCAGGAAGTTACCCACTATGAGCGCAAGGATTTGATGCCTGAGGGCCAGAAGCGGGTTGAGTTTCACGCCCATACCAATATGTCTACTATGGATGCCTTGCCTGAGGTGGAGGAAATCGTGGCAACGGCCGCCAAGTGGGGCCACAAGGCTGTCGCCATTACCGACCATGGCAATGTGCAGAGCTTTCCCCATGGCTACAAAGCTGCTAAGAAAGCTGGTATTCAGCTGATTTACGGTATGGAGGCTAATATTGTCGAAGACCGGGTGCCCATCGTCTACAATGAAGTGGACATGGAGCTGAGCGATGCGACCTATGTGGTCTTTGACGTGGAAACAACAGGGCTTTCAGCGGTTTACAATGACTTGATTCAGGTCGCTGCCAGCAAGATGCACAAGGGTAATATCGTCGCTGAGTTTGATGAGTTTATCAATCCTGGGCATCCTCTGTCGGCCTTTACGACGGACTTGACCGGGATTACAGATGAGCATGTCCGCAATGCCAAACCGCTAGAGCAAGTTCTGAAAGAGTTTCAGGAATTTTGCCAGGACAGTGTCCTCGTTGCCCATAATGCCACCTTTGACGTGGGTTTTATGAATGTCAACTATGAGCGGCATGGCTTGCCGAAAATCACTCAGCCAGTTATTGACACGCTGGAATTTGCCCGCAACCTCTATCCGGAGTACAAGCGCCATGGTCTGGGGCCTTTGACCAAGCGTTTCCAGATTGCTCTGGAGCACCACCACATGGCCAACTATGACGCGGAAGCGACGGGTCGTCTCCTCTTTATCTTTATCAAGGATGTGGCTGAAAAGCATGGTGTGACAAATCTCAAGGATTTGAATACGGATCTGGTCGATGAGAATTCTTACAAGAAGGCTCGGGTCAAGCATGCGACTATTTATGTGAAAAATCAAACGGGGCTCAAGAATATTTTCAAGTTAGTCAGTCTGTCCAATACCAAGTATTTCGAAGGTGTCCCACGGATTCCACGGACCGTGCTGGATGCCCATCGTGAAGGTTTGATTTTAGGCTCAGCCTGCTCAGAAGGCGAAGTCTATGACGCCGTTGTCTCTCAGGGGGTGGATGCGGCTGTCGAAGTAGCCAAGTATTATGACTTTATCGAGGTTATGCCGCCGGCTATCTATGAGCCACTGATTGCCAAGGAGCAGATCAAGGACCAGGAAGAACTGCAGACCATTATTCGCAATCTGATTGAGGTCGGAGATCGTTTGGGCAAGCCTGTTCTTGCGACGGGGAACGTCCACTATATCGAGCCGGAAGAAGAAATCTATCGTGAAATTATCGTCCGGAGTCTGGGTCAGGGAGCCATGATTAACCGGACTATTGGTCACGGTGAAAATGCTCGGCCGGCACCGCTTCCTAAGGCTCACTTCCGGACCACCAATGAGATGCTGGACGAATTTGCCTTTCTAGGCGAGGACTTGGCTAAGAAGCTGGTCATCACCAATCCGAATCAGCTGGCGGAGACCTTTGAGCCGGTCGAGGTAGTCAAAGGCGATCTCTATACGCCTTTCATTGACAAGGCTGAGGAGACGGTTGCCGAGCTGACCTATCAAAAGGCTTTTGAGATTTATGGCAATCCGCTACCGGATATCGTGGACTTGCGAATTGAAAAAGAGCTGACCTCCATCTTGGGGAATGGCTTTGCCGTAATTTACCTGGCTTCGCAGATGCTGGTACAACGCTCCAACGAGCGGGGCTATCTGGTAGGTTCGCGGGGGTCTGTCGGATCCAGCTTTGTCGCGACCATGATTGGGATTACCGAGGTTAATCCTCTGTCGCCCCACTATGTCTGTGGAAAATGCCAATACAGCGAGTTTATCACAGATGGCTCCTATGGTTCAGGCTTTGATATGCCGGATAAGGACTGTCCAGAGTGCGGCCACAAGCTGAGCAAGAACGGTCAGGATATTCCATTTGAGACCTTCCTTGGATTTGACGGGGACAAGGTACCCGATATTGATTTGAACTTCTCGGGAGAAGATCAGCCTAGCGCCCACTTGGACGTACGGGATATCTTTGGTGAGGAATATGCCTTTCGTGCAGGAACGGTTGGTACGGTGGCTGCTAAGACTGCCTATGGATTTGTCAAGGGTTACGAGCGCGACTACGGGAAGTTCTACCGAGACGCCGAAGTTGAGCGTCTGGCGCAGGGAGCGGCCGGAGTCAAGCGGACAACTGGACAACACCCGGGCGGAATCGTTGTTATCCCTAACTACATGGATGTTTATGACTTTACACCGGTCCAATATCCAGCTGACGATGTGACGGCCGAGTGGCAGACCACCCACTTTAACTTCCACGATATCGATGAAAATGTACTCAAGCTAGACGTTCTGGGACACGATGATCCGACTATGATTCGGAAGCTTCAGGACTTGTCTGGCATTGATCCAAATGACATTCCTATGGATGATGCCGGCGTCATGGCCCTCTTTTCTGGGACAGATATTCTGGGTGTGACTCAGGAGCAAATCGGCACGCCGACTGGTATGCTGGGAATTCCGGAGTTTGGAACCAATTTTGTACGGGGCATGGTTGATGAGACCCATCCGACGACCTTTGCGGAGCTCTTACAGCTATCTGGTCTCTCTCATGGTACGGATGTTTGGCTAGGCAATGCTCAAGACTTGATTAAGCAAGGGATTGCGGACCTGTCCACCGTTATCGGTTGTCGGGACGACATCATGGTTTACCTCATGCACAAGGGGTTGGATCCGAAGATGGCCTTTACGATTATGGAGCGCGTGCGGAAGGGCCTTTGGCTGAAGATTTCTGAAGAAGAGCGTAACGGCTACATCGCAGCCATGAAGGAAAACAATGTGCCAGAGTGGTACATTGAGTCCTGTGGAAAGATCAAGTACATGTTCCCCAAGGCCCATGCGGCAGCCTATGTTATGATGGCCCTGCGGGTGGCCTATTTCAAGGTGCATCATCCGATTTATTACTACTGTGCTTATTTCTCCATCCGGGCTAAGGCCTTTGACATCAAGACCATGAGTGGTGGACTTGATGCCGTCAAGCGTCGGATGAACGAAATCGCTGAGAAACGTAAGAACAACGAAGCCTCCAATGTAGAAATTGACCTTTATACAACTCTGGAAATCGTCAATGAAATGCTGGAGCGGGGCTTCAAATTCGGGAAGCTGGATCTCTACAAGAGCCACGCGACTGAGTTTCTCATCGAAGGGGATACCCTTATCCCACCATTCTCTGCTATGGACGGTCTGGGTGACAATGTTGCCCGCCAAGTGGTCAGGGCGCGGGAAGAAGGCGAATTCCTTTCCAAGACAGAGCTCCGCAAACGGGGCGGCCTCTCAAGCACCCTAGTCGAAAAAATGGACGACATGGGAATCTTAGGCAATATGCCTGAGGATAACCAGTTGAGTTTGTTTGATGAGTTTTTCTAAAATAATTCAAAAAAAGTTAAAAGATGGACGAATTTTGTCCATCTTTTTTGCTATATTTATTTTAGTAAATAGTAGATGGGGGAAGAAATGTTTTTTTATCAAATAGAATTTAGCAAAATGAATAAAAATATTAAAGAAGTAGATGAGAATTTTATACAAGAAAATCAATTGTTTTATTGTTTCAAAAGTCAAACATGTCTTTACGTTGTTGGAGTAACAGAACATACCAAAGAGGATTTGTTTGATAAGCTAAAAACTTTGGGGGTTAATGATGAGGAATACACTGATTTTAAAGTTAAATCTATTAGTAAAAGCGAATATTTAAAGGAGGTGGGGAACAAGTATTCAGCTCAAATAGGTCAGCTTTTTCTTCATTCAGATGAAAGAGAGTTTTCAAATTCTGATGGCTTTGCTATTACTGATTTAGAATGGGATGGCTTAAATATTATAGGTTTGAATGAATTTCAAGAGTATGTTTTAAAACTAAAAAAGTTTTTAAATAATCAAAAAGAAAAAGTGCTTGTTGAAAATCAGTTTTTAATTTTCAAAGGTTCTTTAGGAACTGGTAAAAAATTTGCTATAAAATATTTGATGAAATTGTTAAATGTCAAGTCTAAGACTATTTTGAAAGATGGATTTTCAACTAAATTTGATTCAGAACAGCGTTTAGTGATAATAAAGGACTATTCAACTATGCATCCTAGAAAAAAAGAGGAATTTAAAAATAATATTTTAGAAACAGGGGGAGGAAGAGTATATATTTTTTTGGCAGAGTCAGATAGTATAGCTTATGAAATATCTAGAGAATTTCTTCCTATATTTCATGTCGTTTATGAATTAAATTTTCCTCCCTACTCATATAACGAACTTGTTAATATTATAAAGTTTCGCTTAGGGGATTATGGTTATCATTTAGAAGAAGATCTAATAAAACTACTTTCAAATCACAATTGTCTTACAAATAGTTACGATAGTTGTTATTTTGCTCAAAAGATTATTGAATATAATGTAATAGAAAGTAATTTGAGTAATGGGAAACAAAGTATTTCTTTGCCGTCGGATCTGTTTTGTATGAAAGGTTGCAACAATCCATTAGCCACAAATTCTAATACTTTGAAGGAGCTAGACCGTTTGGTTGGCTTATCTACTGTTAAAAATCTGATTCATAGAATTTTAGCTTATTTTTCTATATCTCAAAGAAGGCATGAAATAAAATCTTCACTCGTTCGGCCGTCTATGCACTTTATGTTTTCTGGAGCATCTGGCACTGGAAAAACAATCGTTGCTAGATTGTTGACAAAAATTTTTTATGAACATGGTATTATTAAATCAAACGTTTTGATTGAAGTAGGTCGCTCAGATTTAATTGGTGAATATGTTGGCCAAACAGCTCCAAAGGTTAAAAGATTATTTGATAATGCAAAAGGCGGTATTTTGTTTATTGATGAGGCCTATAGTCTAATTCCACAAGGTGAGCGTGATTTTGCTAATGAAGCTATTCCTACAATTATTCAGGAAATGGAAAATAATAGAAATGATGTCATTGTGATTTTCGCTGGTTATACAGAAATGATGGAGGAATTTTTAAACATCAATCCAGGTTTAGCTTCTAGAATTAGTAGAAAAATTCATTTTGAAAATTATAGCAAGTATGAGCTGTATGACATACTGATTCTAGTGGCTGCTCAACAAGGTTATCTAATTGATAAGAAATGCAAAACTATCCTCCTGACTCATTTTGAAAAATGTCTTTGCTCAGAAAGTTTTGGTAATGCTCGTTATGTCAGAAAACTATTTGAGTTAGTTTTATATATTCAGGCGGAGCGACTGATGAAAGAAGAGATAGTATCAGATCTAACTGATGCAGAGTTGAGCTATTTGTCTTACATAGATTTTGAAAAAGCAATACACGATTTAGAGAAAAAAGAAAATAACTTAAAAATAATAGGATTCAGGACAGATATATAGAATATTCATGTTATAATATAGGGAAAGAGGAGGTTTTATGAACGATCAAGAACGTATTTTATCCATTTTGTTACGTTTGCAATCAGGAGCTCATCTATCAAAAAATCAATTAAGTGATGAGTTTGAGGTTAGTGCAAAAACGATTCAGAGAGATTTCTCTTTATTAGGTGATTTTTTAATGACTCAGCCCATGATTGCAGCTGAGTTGGCATACGATTCAAAATATCATACAAGATATTTAAAAGGAAAATCACTTTTTAATAAAAAAGATATTTTAATAATTTCTAAGATTTTATTAGAAAATAGAGCTTTAAATAAAGTAGAAAATGAGGACTTGTTAAAAAGTTTGTTGGGGCTTGTTTCAAAAGAGGAACAAAAAGAAATAGAAATGATTATCAACAGCGAAAGACTGAACTATGCTCCGATTACAGACGAGCAAAATCGTATTCAAAAGATTTGGGAATGGTCAGAAATGATTCGCAAGGAGAAGGTGCTAGAAATTGTCTACAAGAGTCCCTATCAAGATAAAAAAGAACATTTAATTTTTCCAGTTTCTCTGTATTATGATATTCATTATTTTTATATTGTTGCTTACAATCTTAAGAATGAGCATTATATGACCTTGCGTTTGGACAGAATCCAGACTTGGAAGTCCACAAAGGAATCTAAACCCAACATCTCCTATGGCAGAAAATTCAGGGATGGAGATATTCGTAATCAGCGAGTAGACGCTTTTTTAGGAAGAAAGATAACAGTTGAATTGGAATTCTGTTATGATCCGACTATTGTCTTAGACCAATTTCCTAATGCACAGTGTTTATCTGCCGACGAAGGATGGACACGGTTTAAATTTGAAAGTCAATATACACCTGGTCTTAAACGTTGGCTACTCAGTCAAGGAGAAGCAGTGAGAATTTTGTCGCCACAGTCTTTAGTTGATGATATTCGGAAGACGATGAAAGAAATTTTAGGCTACTATCAATAAATATTTTTGATATTTGAACTTGAGTGGACATAAAATGTCCACCGAAAGGTGTAGAATTTATATATTAAGAAATAAAGGAGACAAAAATGATTGAATGGATTGTAGTTGATAGGTTTGGTAATCAAATCGCAGGACCATTTTTTGATAAAATAGCAGCAGAAAACGTTGCAAAAGCAATTCCTAATGCTACTATTATTCCAAAGCATTAATGGACCAAAGATTCTATGCTGATAAGATTTTTAGGAGATAATGATGGATGTCAATGAAAAAGAAATAGGGTTTGAAAGTAAAAAAATATCAGAAATATTGAAATGGGATAGGCTAACAATACCAAGTTATCAAAGACCTTATAAATGGAACAGAAAGCATGTCCGAAATCTTTTTTATGATTTACGAGATGCTATGGGAAAAAAGGAATATCAAGTTGGCTCTGTTATCTTGCATGAGAATGATGGATGCCTAGATATTGTAGATGGCCAGCAACGATTGCTTTCCATTTCGCTATTTCTTTATGCTTTAGGTAGAGATAAAGAATTTAAAGGAGCAAGAAATTTACTTGAAGCTGACTTTGGAGAACTATCTTGCTATAATGCTTACGAAAATTTTAATGAATGGAAGAATTTAATCCAACTTGTAGGCGAGAAAGAAGCTGAACAGGTGTGTAGTTTTCTACTTGAAAATTGTTCTGTCTCGGTGATTACTATGCCACAGGAACGATTATCAGAGGCCTTTCAGCTGTTTGATTCACAAAATAATCGTGGAAAATCTCTAGAACCTCACGATTTACTCAAAGCTTATCATCTTCGTAAGCAAGATTCAGAAGATGAAAAGATTGTTGAAAAGTGGGAACAGTTTGTGGAGGATAAAGATTTAAGCCTCAAAGACTTATTTGACAAACATCTCTTTCGCATGAGACGTTGGTCTCGGGGAGAGACAGGACTAACAAACAAGCTTTATGGTTCTTGTCTGCGTTTTACAGAGGATTTTATCGATGATTTTAAAGGTGTTGATTTAAATCAGAACTTTCCATATCTGGAATTGTATCGCCACATTGAAAATCTTCCTATGTCAATTACCATGCCTATTATTGATGGAAGTAAATTTTTTGAATATATCGAATCTGCCCATCATACTATTAAAGATTATAAAGTTTTTTTAAATGAAAAGTTAGGGGGTTCTGATGAGCCTGAGAGGGAAGAAGAAAATTTAACTTACCCAGAAGGTATGTTGAAAATTTACAATAGCTCAAAGGGACGCTATCTCAAGTGCCACAATATGTTCCTAAATATTTGTTTGCTTTTTGCAGAGAGATTTGGAAAAGAAGAGCTATCAAAGGAAATAGTAGAGACTTTGTTTATTTGGTCTTATTACCCCCGTGTTAAATCTCGAGCTATATATGATGCAACGGTAGGAAAATATGCTGCTGGTGGAAGGTTTAGACAAAAAGAGGTTCAAAAACTATTCCAACTTTTAGCCCATGCTGTAACTCCAAATGATTTCATGGTCAAGATAGATCGAGAATTATTTGAAAATTATACTGTGGAGCAGATTATAGAGGAGGAAAAAGAGAAATGGTAGAAACACATATAAGCTTATCAGTTAATCGTTTGTTAAATGAAGATAGCTATGCTATTCCTCTTTATCAGAGAAATTTCGCCTGGACTTATGATGAAATAGAGCAATTATTGAACGATGTAGCAGATGCTTTTCAAGAAAAAAGAGAAAACTACTATATTGGAACATTAGTCGTTAATGAAGAGAATGGTATTTTCAAAATCATAGATGGGCAACAGCGGACAACAGCCCTTAATTTGATTGCCTTAGCTTTGAAACATGAGTTTGGTTTTAATCGATTGAATGCTGTCAATCTTACTTTCCCAGCTAGGAAGAAGTCAAATGAGAATATTCAAAAGTTATTCACCAAGCAAAAAATTTCTGAGAATGATGAAAATGAGCTGACTAGAGGTTACAGACATGCTTATGACGCATTGAAAAAAGTACTAGAGGAGCGGCAATTTGAATCTCAATCTTTCTTTAATTATCTTTTTGATAAAGTCATTATTTTTCGCAGTCTTCTTCCTAATGATTTAGATTTGAATCTCTATTTCGAACGTTTCAACTCTCGAGGAGAACAACTAGAGGCCCATGAAATTCTTAAGGCGCAAATGATGGATAAGTTTGGTGAAGATCAAGAAATGGCGCAAAAATTCGCAAGAATTTGGGATGCCTGCTCAGAATTTGATAAGCCGGTATTAAAAGCTTTTCAAATTCGAAGTAGACCAAATAATCCTGATGAAGAGGGGGAGAAAATTTTTGGGAGAGAATATGCTAATTTCAAATTGCAAGAAGTATTTGATAAGATAGGAGTTGATAAGGTAGAGACAAAAAGTTTACTAGAGGCTATTTCTGAGGACAAATCTGAGAGGGGGAGAGCAGTAAGTAAAGAGTCAGATATTTCAAACTATACTACTGTAATTGATTTTCCAACGTTTTTGTTTCAAGTGTTTTTCATCATGGAAGGAAGTAATGAAACTACATTTGATGATAAAAAATTATTGAAAATTTTTGAAATTGAACGACGAGATAGAGAATGGGTCCAACAATTTGGACAACTACTTCTGACTATAAAGCATATATTTGATACGCTTATCGTAAAAAATGCCCAATTAGAAAATGAAACCGAATGGCAAATCAAATGTGGTCAGTATGAGACATATCAACGAAATGAAAATGGTGGATGGAAATATGTTCGAATTAATTTTCAAAAAAATACTTTTGACAATTTAAACAAAAACATCATTCTCCTCCAATCTATGTTTGCTGTGACCTTTACTGCTAATCGTGATAGTCGTTGGTTATATGAGATTTTGCAATTCCTCTTTAACCATATTGAAGAGTTAAATGATCAAGAATTTGGTGCTCAGTTTAAAGATTTTCTTGAAAAAATGGCAGTGAGATATGCTGAAGAAAGATTGTTTGCTGAGGATGGAAGTATAAAGAAATACGGGGATATTCCTGTTTATGCATTTAACTTTGTGGATTATGTTTTATGGAAAAATCGTGCCGAATTAGAGAAAGAGTACAAGGATATTAAATTTGATAATTTCAAATTTGCATATCGTCGTTCCATAGAGCATTGGTTCCCTCAGAATCCAAATGGGCATGATGGAGAAAGCCAATTACCTGCTGAATTTTTGCATTCCTTTGGCAATCTTTGTATCATTACAGATAGTCAGAATTCTAAGTTTGGTAATTCCTATCCAGAGTCTAAACTAACACAATGGAAGAGAGAAGATATCTTCAAGCGTCAGAGCTTAAAACTACAAATAATGGCTGCCATAACGGAAAAGACTGAATGGAAATCAGATCAGGTTCTAGGGTTGGAAAATGAGATTATGCCTATGGTAAGCAAATTTATAGAAAATAAAAAGTAAGTTGTCAGATCTAGATAATTTAAGAGGCTAATGTATATCTAATAGATTTACATTGGCTTTCTTTTTTGTTAAAATAGTCTATAGAAAGAAGGTGAGAGTATGTCAAAGACTAGTATGAGTATCCGCTTGGACAGCGAGGTCAAGGAGCAGGCTCAACAGGTTTTCAACAGCTTGGGCATGGATATGACAACGGCTATCAATATTTTTCTTCGTCAGGCTATTCAGTACCAAGGGCTACCCTTTGATGTCAGACTGGATGAAAGTCGGAAGCTGATGGAAGTATTGGGGGATTTAGATCAAAATAGGAATATGAGTCAGTCTTTTGTGAGTGTCTCAGACTTGATGGAGAATTTACGTGCTTAAGATTCGTTATCATAAACAGTTTAAAAAAGATTTTAAGTTGGCTATGAAGCGTGGACTTAAGGCAGAATTGTTAGAAGAAGTCTTAGAGTTTTTGATTCAGGAAAAGGAACTTCCTGCCAAATATCGAGATCATCAACTGACAGCATCCAAGCACTTTAAAGGAGTGCGAGAATGCCATATCCAGCCAGATTGGCTCTTGGTTTATAAAGTGGATAAGGAAGAATTGATTTTAAACTTGCTTAGGACAGGCAGTCATAGTGATTTATTTTAATCTATTAAAAGATAATTGAGGATTCTGAAGACGCTAGTACAAGTAAGAGTTCATACCTTAGAATTATGATTTAGAAAGGACTCTCTCATGAAACTTAGAATAAATGCCGAAGATAAGCCAGTGCAAAAGGTGTTTGATTACCAGTTGGATCTTGATTCAGATACGATTTTGAAAATGACCGCTTTGATTTGCGGTACGGTAGCAGAGGTTAGCCTACTGTCCCTGTTTAAAGAGAATTAACAAAAGAAAAGGAGAAGCAGCATGGTTCTGCCAAATTTTAAAGAAAACTTAGAAAAATACGCTAAACTATTGGTTGCCAATGGTATCAATGTGCAGCCGGGTCACACGGTGGCGCTCAATATTGATGTGGAGCAGCGTGAGCTGGCTCACTTGATTGTCAAGGAAGCCTATGCTCTGGGTGCTCACGAGGTCATCGTCCAGTGGGCGGATGATTTGACTACGCGGGAGAAATTCCTCCATGCACCGATGGAGCGCTTGGACAATGTTCCAGACTATAAGGTGGCTGAGATGAACTATCTCCTCGAAAAGAAAGCCAGCCGCTTGGGCGTTCGTTCATCTGACCCAGGAGCTTTAAATGGCGTGGATGCCGAGAAATTATCGGCTTCTGCTAAGGCTATGGGGATAGCCATGAAGCCGATGCGGATTGCAACCCAATCCAATAAAGTCAGCTGGACAGTCGCTGCAGCAGCCGGTACAGACTGGGCTAAGAAGGTCTTTCCAAACGCAGCCAGTGATGAGGAAGCGGTAGACTTGCTTTGGGATCAGATTTTCAAAACCTGCCGTGTCTATGAGAATGATCCAGTAGCCGCTTGGCAGGCGCATGAAGAAAAACTCAGCTCAAAAGCTAAGGTTTTAAACGAGGAGCAATTCACAGCTCTGCACTACACAGCTCCTGGAACTGACTTGACATTGGGCTTGCCCAAGAACCATCACTGGGAGTCAGCTGGCAGTCTAAATGCTCAGGGCGAGTATTTCATTGCCAACATGCCGACAGAAGAGGTCTTTACAGCACCGGACTTCCGCCGAGCTGAAGGTTATGTGACTAGCACCAAGCCTCTCAGCTACAATGGCAACATCATCGAAGGCATCAAGGTGACCTTCAAGGATGGCCAGATTGTGGACATTACTGCTGAAAAGGGCGATCAAGTTATGAAGGATCTTGTCTTTGAAAATGCTGGTGCGCGTGCTTTAGGTGAGTGTGCCTTGGTACCAGATCCAAGTCCGATTTCTCAGTCAGGCATTACTTTCTTCAATACTCTCTTTGATGAAAATGCCTCTAACCACTTGGCTATTGGTGCAGCTTATGCGACCAGTGTGGTCGGCGGAGAGAATTTCTCTGAAGAAGAGCTAGAAGCAGCGGGTCTCAACCGCTCGGATGTCCATGTGGACTTTATGATTGGCTCAAATCAGATGGATATTGACGGTATTCGAGAAGACGGCAGCCGTGTGCCAATCTTCCGCAATGGAGACTGGGCACTCTAAGATTTCAAGCTGCCTTAAATGGCGCATTCCATAATGACAGCTTCCACTTGCTTCTTGAGAAGCCTTGCTAGAAATATAGAAAGAAGGGGAATATATGATTGGTAGTATGTTTGTCGGTTTTATCATCGGCCTTATCGCCGGGGCTATTACCAGCCGCGGGGAGCGCATGGGCTGTATCGGAAAGATCCTCTTGGGTTGGTTTGGTTCCTTGGTCGGTCAGTTTCTTTTTGGCAACTGGGGACCAATGCTTGCTGATACAGCTATTGTTCCATCAGTGCTAGGAGCGGTTATCCTCTTGGCTATTTTCTGGAGACGGGATAGTTAGAATAGAAAAAATACCTAGATAGTTTCTATCTAGGTATTTTCGATAATGATATGCAAGTTATTTACTCAATCACCAACATGCCGTCTTTGACTGCAAATGGGTCTTTTTCATTGATGCGGTCATAGAACATGATGCCGTTGATATGGTCGATTTCATGCTGAACAACAATGGCGTTATAGCCCTTGAGCTTGATACGATGCTTTTGACCGTCCTTGTCAAAGTAATCCACGGTGACTCGCGCATGCCGAACTACGTAGCCCGGTACTTCTCGATCGACTGATAGGCAGCCTTCACCATCAGCTAAAGCCGCATCCTGAACGGAATGGGCTACAATCTTAGGATTGTACATCAGTGTTTGCAGGCTATAAGCTTCCTTAGGCGGATTTCCCTCTTCGTCCTCAGGGTTGGGAACTAAAACAGCGATGAGCCGTTTGGAAATATCCAGCTGGGGAGCAGCTAGACCAACACCGCCTCGCAGCCCCATTTTTTCTGCCATGACTGGGTCCTGGGAATGCTTGAGAAATTGCATCATCTTCTCGCCCAGAATGATTTCCTGGTCTGATAGAGGGAAGCTGACTTCCTCAGCGATAGCGCGCAGGGTTGGATTGCCCTCGCGGATAATATCCTTCATATCAATTAAATGGGCTGGTTTGGTTAATCGTTCAATAACAGATGTTTTTTCACTCACAGACATGATTCTCTCCTTTTTCTATCCTTCATCATAACATAAAACCTCCAAGAAATAAAGGCGGGAGCGGTTTTGACTGGCTGGTAGTGCCTGATTTTAAATGAAGCCACAGCGACCCATAATATTCCTGACAAAGAAATTGCGTCTTGGCCCAAAAAACTGTATGATAGAGGTAGTGTGAATTTTAAAGGAAAATAGAATGAAAAAATTGATGGAAAAGGTGAGTATCCTCTCGCTTTCTTTGATTCTGACGACGGCTTTTTCGATTTCCAGTGCCCAGTCGGCCATGTTTGCTTTTTATAAGGAGATTCCAGAAAGTTGGGTAGAACTTCTGGTTTCCTTGCCTTCGGCTGGGATTATGCTGATGTTGCTGTTTAATAGAGTCATTGAGAAATACCTGACAGAGCGTCAGATGATTGTGAGTGGGCTTCTGATTTTTTCACTTTGCGGGCTTCTTCCTCTACTTAGTCAGTCTTACTGGCTTATGTTTGCCTCTCGGATTGTCTTTGGGATGGGAATCGGTCTGCTCAATGCCAAGGCTATCTCGATTGTTAGCGAGCGCTACAAGGGACAGGAACGCGTTCGGCTTTTAGGACTGAGGGGATCAGCAGAAGTAGTCGGGACAGCTTTCTTGACTTTTGGCGTCAGTCTACTTCTTCCTCTCGGCTGGCAGGCTGCCTTTCTCGTCTATACCTTTGGACTGGTGGTTTTAGCGTTTTATCTGCTTTTTGTCCCTTATGACAAGGTCTCTGAAAAGCAGCAA